>CAISYZ010000251.1 GCA_903889895.1 uncultured Verrucomicrobia subdivision 3 bacterium
GGCGCGGTGGCCGTGCGTCCTGCCACCGTTGAAGAAATTGTGCCGTTGCTTGGCGCCAAGCCGGGTTCGCTCGGCGCGGTTAAAGGTTCTTTTCCAGAAGATACAAATTCCGATTCTGATCAATGGGCTCGTGATCTCATAAAAAGTGTGGGCAGAAAAATATTTGCTGACGAACGCCTTCGCGGCGCAAATGGAATGGTAACAGGCGCAAACGAAGATGGTTTCCATTTTGAAAATGTTTCAATTGAGCGCGACATCATTGTTTCAGATTGGTTTGATTTGCGCACCGTTTCCGCCGGCGAGCCGTGCGTGAAATGCGCCAAGCCGCTGAAGATACGCCGCGCGATTGAGGTGGGTCACGTCTTCAAGCTCGGCACGAAATACAGCGAGAAATTGAACGCCACGTTCCTCGACGTGGACGGTTCGCGCAAGCCGAGCGTGATGGGCTGCTACGGCATCGGCGTCACGCGCACGTTGCAGGCGGTCATCGAGCAGGGGAACGACAAGGACGGCGTCGTCTGGCCGTTGAGCGTCGCACCCTATCAGGTGTGCATCACGCCGCTGGCAGTGACGCCGGACAGCCAGGCGATGCAGACGGCGGAGAAATTTTACGCGGAGCTGACGGCGCGCGGCGTGGACGTGATTCTCGACGACCGCGACGAGCGGCCCGGCGTGAAGTTCAAGGACGCCGACCTCGTGGGCTTTCCCATCCGCATTGCGCTCGGCGAAAAATCGCTGGCAAAGGGCGAAGTGGAAATCAAGCCGCGCACCGGCGCGATCCAGTTCATCAAGATTGAGGAAGCCGTCGAGGCCGTGCTCAACTTGGTGAAAGCGGGCTAATTCCCGTTCTGGTCCAGGCAATCGCGGACGATCTTGGTGAGTTCGGCGGTGCCGTAGGGCTTTTGGATAAAGCTGGCGTTCGTGCGCTGAAGCACTTCCGGATTGACGTCATCGGAAGTGTAGCCGCTCATGAAGACGATTTTCACCTTGGGCGCTTCGGCCACTAGCCGTTCGGCGAGTTCCATGCCGGAGACGCCTTCGGGCATGACCATGTCCGTGAGCACCAAATCAATTTCGCCGGGATGCTGCTGCCAGACGAGCAACGCCTCGCGGCCGGAGCTGGCTTCGAGAATCCGGTAGCCGGCGTCCTTCAAAATCTCCCGCGCGAGTTCGCGCAGCATCTCCTCGTCCTCGACAATCAGCACACATTCGTGGCCGCCGGCGGCGGGCGCGGCGGCGGGCAATTCTTCGGCGGCGGCCTGCAATTTATTATCCGCGTTGGCCGGTAGATAAACGACGAAGGTCGAGCCGCAGCCGGGCTGGCTCAAGACTTCCACCCAGCCGTTGTGCTGGCGGGTGATGTTGAATACCGTGGCGAGGCCGAGGCCGGTGCCTTTGCCGACATCCTTGGTGGTGAAGAACGGCTCAAAAATCCGCGCGCGCGTGGCCGCGTCCATGCCGCTGCCGGTGTCGGTGACTTCGAGCTTCACGAAATGGCCGGGGCTGGATTCGGGATGCAACTCGGCGTGTTCGGGGCCGACGAAGGTTTCGGAAATTTCAATGATGAGCGTGCCGCCGTTGGGCATCGCGTCGCGGGCGTTGCTGGCGAGGTTCATCACCACCTGTTCGATCATGCTTTGATCGGCATGCACGAACGGCAGCACCGTCGGGCTTTTGAATTTGAGCTGGATGGTTTCGCCCACGAGGCGTTCCAGCATCTTGCTCGTGCTGCCGACGACTTCGCGCAGGTCGAGCAGCTTCGGCTGCATCACATTCTTGCGGCTCGTCAGCAGCAGCTGCCGCGTCAGCCGCGCCGCGCGGTCGCCGGCGGAATAAACTTGGGTGAGCGATTCCTTGGTTGCGGGCGGCAGTTGGTCGTCGTTGATCAGCTTGCTGGTGTGCCCCTGGATGATGGTCAGCATGTTGTTGAAATCATGCGCGATGCCGGCCGCGAACTGGCCGAACGTCTTCATCTTTTCCGATTGCAACAACTGCGCCTCCAGATTCAACCGCGCCGTGATGTCTTCGCCGTAGCCGTGCACCACGCGGCTGGCGGGCAGGGGATTGAACGACCAGCTGATGGTGTGCTGTCCGACCTTCGTGAGCACGCCGGTGCGCGGACGGTTAGTCGCCAGACAGTCGCTGACAATCTGCGGCAATTCCTCCGGCAGAATTTGGCGCGGGTCTTCCAGGTCGAAAGCGATGGCCAGCCGCTCGGCGGCGTCGTTGAAATAATTAACCGAGCCGTCGGCCGCGAGTTCCAGCGTGGCGTTGGGATTTTCCTTCACGAACGCCGCGAGCTTTTCCGTCTCGGCCTCGGCGCGAATGCGTTCGGTGGCCATGCCCACGACGTTGGCAATAGCGAGCAGAAACTGGATGTCGTCCGGCGAAAAATCCCGCTTGCGCGTGGAATGGACGGCGAGCACGCCGAAGGGCTTGTTGCGCGTGGGAATCGCCACCGCCGCGCCGCTGATCACGCCGAGCTCCGCCAGCAGCGGCGACTTGGCGAAGATGGTTTCCTGGCTCCAATCGTTGACCACGGACACTTCGCCCGTTTCGGCGGTCCAGGTCATCTGCGGCTGTTTCGGCTGGGGAAAAGTGTTGTCGTCAATGACGCTCGGCATCAGCCCGTAAACCGCGAGCGGTTGCAGTTGCCCGTCCGGTAGCCGCTGGAACAGCATGGCGTATTCGACCGCGAACATTTCTGCCACGCGATAAACCGCCTGCTCGTAAAGGACCGAGAGATCGCGGTTCGTCAGCGCGCACTGGCCGACGGCGGCCACCGAGGTCTGCTGCATGGCGCGGTTGAGAAATTTCCGCTCGGCCTCGTCACGCTCCTTCTGGCGCTGCTGCAACACCGCCGCCATCTCGTCGAATTTTTGCGCGAGCAGGCCGATTTCGCCCTCGGCTTGTTTCAAGCCGGAGCGCGCCTCAAAATCGCCGACGGTCAGCCGCTGCACGGCGCGGATCAGCGCCTGCACCTGCCGCAGGATGAAATGTTCCCCGCCATACCACGCCGCGATGAGCGCGAGCACGCCGACGATGAAGCTTTCCCACGGCACGTTGGTTGCATAGTGCCGCAGCCATTCTGGAGCATAACGCCAGAACCAGTCCTGGTTGACAATGTAGGTCAGGACCAGCGCCGGGGAAATCCAAAGAAAAACGCTCGCCACCAGCTGCATCCGCACGCTGGAGAATTTTTTGACGATTTTTGGAATCATCGGGCTGGGGAAGAATACAGTGCAACCATTCGACGGCAAAATTAAATATGTCTCAGCCGCCCGCCGCCAGCGCCGCCGCCCGGCCACGCGGCAGCCGTTCCAGATGGAATATCAAAAAGCCGTGGAGCCAGTCGCGCAGCTCGTCCACCTGCGCGGCGGACAATTTCAGGCGCGCGCTGCCGGTCATGCCGCCGTCCAGCATGGCGGCGACGATTTTCTTGGCGCCGGGCGTCAGCCGGGCGTCGGCGAAATCCGGTTCCAGCCCCAGTTCCCGCAGCAGCTTGAGTTCAAATGCGAAGATGTTTTGCGGCGCAGGATTTTCCGCGCATAGCAATTGAAGAAACTGCTGAACGAGTCGGTAAATCTCCGGCAGCGGCGTTTCCGTCTCCGTCGCCTGTTCGACGAACTGCGCCGCGTAAGCCGCCTGTTGCAATTTCGCGATGTCCTCGCGGATCGCGCCATGTGTCGCGTGCAACTTCACTTCGCGGAGATTGTGCAAGTCCGAGCTGCGGCTGCGGCTGAAGGAAAAATCCCCTGCGTAAAACAAATCCAGCTTGCCCGCGAACGGCGATTTCGGCCGGCGCGCGCCCTTTGCCACGGTGGCGAGGCGACCCAATTCCGGCGTGAGCCAGTGGACGATGAGGCTGGTTTCCGTGAGCGGACGGGTGCGCAGAATCAGGCCGCTGGCGTTTTCGACCTTCACTTTTTCGGAAGCATTTCCGGCGCGATGGAGCCTAGGCTCACGATGTATTTGATGCCGTCGGCCACGCTCATGTCGAGCTTCGTCACCTTGTCTTCCGGCACCAGCACGAGAAAGCCGGAGGTCGGATTCGGCGTGGTCGGGATGAACACAGCGACGACTTTTTCGTTGGTCTTTTGCCGCACCTCGCCGTGCTGCTCGTTTGTGATGAAGCCGATGGAAAACATGCCTTCGCGCGGAAATTCGACGAGTGCGACGGTTTTAAATGAATTTTTATTGCCGGAAAATGCCTCGTTCACCTGCTTGATCGCGCCGTAAACCTTGTTCAACAACGGCACGCGCATGATGAGATTGTCCGTCCATTCAATCAGCCGCTTGCCAAAATAATAGCGCGCAATCAGGCCGACCACGGAAATCAGGAGCACCGCCAGCAGCAGCGCCGCGAGGCTCCAATACCAGAACATCGGGCCTTTTCCGTCATCGTCGTGCGTGATGGTTTTCGGCAGGAAAAACAGCAGCAGGTCGGTCAGATTTGAGACGGTCTTGAAAACCCACATCACCGCCGCGATGGAGATGATCGCCGGCAGCGTCACGGCCAGGCCCGCCGCGAAGCTCGCCCGCCAGCGTGCGAAGATAGATTTTCTCATGTCGCCATTTTAGCGGGGCGCGCCAGTTGCGCGAGTGCAAAGCGTTTGGCCAGCCGCCGCACTAGCCGGTTTTCTTCGCGTTTCATTCGGCGGCGCAAGGCCGGCTGTAAATCATCATAGCCAAGCAGGTGCAAAACGCCGTGAACGACATAACGCACTACTTCGGATTGCCAGCTTGATTGAAATTCCTTTGCCTGCTTCACCGCCATATCCACGCAGATGAACAACTCACCCTGAATTTTCAATTTAAAATTTGAATTTTGAAATTCTGAATTCTTGTGGTCAAACGTGATGACGTCCGTCGAACCTTCATGTTGGAGAAACCGCAAGTTCACCCGCGCCATTTCCTTTGCGCCCACCAGATGGATGCCGAGTTCTGCCTCCGTGATTTTAAGTTCGGCAAAAAGGGCCGCCACGATTTGCTTCAAGAAGCGCGTGTTGAGCTTTTTCGTCCGCTGCCGGTTGGCGATAGCTAAATTCATTCGGCTTCCGTCTTCGCCCGGCCACGATGTTCCTCGTAGGCGCCGATGATGCGCTGCACCAGCGGGTGCCGCACCACGTCGCGCTTGGAAAATTCGATGATGGCGATGCCTTCCGTATGCTTCAGCGCGCGGTGCGCCTCGGCGAGGCCGGAATGCTTGTGCGGCGGCAGATCTATCTGCGTCTCGTCACCGGTGATGACTGCCTTCGAGCCGTGGCCGAGCCGCGTGAGAAACATCAGCATCTGCTCCGTGGTGGAATTCTGCGCCTCGTCCAAGATAATGAATGCGCCATTCAGCGTGCGCCCGCGCATGTAGGCGAGGGGAGCGATCTCAATGGTGCCGCGCTCCGTGTGCTTCGTTAATTCTTCCGCCGGCAGCATATCGTGCAACGCATCGTGCAGCGGACGGAGATACGGTGTGATTTTTTCGTAAAGGTCGCCGGGCAAAAACCCCAGCGCCTCGCCGGCCTCGACGGCTGGGCGCGTCAAAATGATTCGCGACACCGTGCCTTCGCGCAACGCAGACAACGCCGTAGCCACCGCGAGATACGTTTTGCCCGTGCCTGCCGGACCAATGCCGAAGGTCACGTCGTGCTTACGGATGGCATCGAGATATTTTTTCTGGCCGACGGTCTTGGCAGTTACGCCGGCCTTGCGTTCGTGCGTCGTCACGCGGTCGCTGACCATGTCCTTAAGCGTGGTGCCGCCTTCGTTCTTCACGACGTTCAACGCGTGGAGATACTCGCGGTTTTTTACCGGCGAACCGGCTTTCAACAAACTTTCCAGAGACGCGAACAAATGCTTGGCGCGCTCGATGTCGGCGGCCGTGCCGTCCAGCTTTATCCAGCCCTCGCGTGACGTCGCCTTGACGCCCAGCTCGGTTTCGAGCAGCGTCAAGTTGCGCGGCTCATGGTTGTAAAGCTGCTGCGCAAACCGCGCGTTTTCGAAATGAAGGGTTTCAGTTGCCACAATTCAAAATGTAATTAACCGCAAACACAGTTATGAACCAGTGCCAATTCGTAAAATCTGTGGCAGTTTTTCAGCGCTTGGCTGGCGCGGTGCTCTTGCGTTCCACGAGTTCGGCGGCGAGGCGCTTCAACTGGTATTTCTCGCCCCGGATGATCTTCATCATGGTTTCCACCGCCGCCGTGCCCAGCCGGAACTTGGGCTGGCGCACGGTGGTCAGCGGCACACGATAATGTTCCGCTGTCAGGATGTTGCCAAAGCCGACGAGGGAAATGTCTTCGGGAATCTTGATGCCCTGTTGCAGCAGCGTTTCCGCACAGCCGATGGCCACCAAATCGTTCACGGCCATGATGGCGGTGGGTTGGACACCTTCATTCAACAGCTGCAACGCGGCCTTGGTGCCGTCTTCGATGGTGCTGCCGGCCTGAAAGACCAGCTTGTCGTCCACCTCGAGGTTCACCTCGCGGAGCGCGCGCCGGAAACCTTCAAAGCGTTCGTGCGCCCACGGCGCGGAGGTCGGGCCGGTGAGGTAGGCAATTTTTTTGTGGCCGAGGCCCAGGAGATGTTTCGTAGCGGTGTAGCTGGCGACGAGTTCCTCGATTTCGATGGCCGGAAAAGTTTTGCAGAACGAGGCGGGTGCCCCGAGCAAGACGGTAGGCGTATTGCGCGCTATAATTTCTTGGTAGATGCGCGCCTCGGCCTCGAAGCGATACACCGGCGCGATGAACAGGCCGTCCACGCGGCGCGAAAGCAGGCGACGCAGGCAGGCGTCCTCGCGTTCGGGCTTGTTGTAGGTGTGGCAGAGCAGCAGGTCGTAGCCGAGTTCGTGCGCTCGTTCCTCGATGGCAAACACGATGCGCGCGTAAATGGGATTCGTCGTGGTCGGGATGACAAGGCCGAAGAGGCGCGAGGTCTTGGTGCGCAGCCCCTGCGCGCTGGAATCAGGCACATAGCCCATGTCCGTTGCGAGTTTCTTAATCTTGGCCTTGGTGGCGGCGGAAACGTCCGGCTCGTCGCGCAAGGCTTTCGAGACGGTCATCACGGAGACGCCGACGATTTGGGCAATGTCTTTTAAACGGACCATTTTTAGAATGATGAATTTAGAATGCAGAATGCAGAATGAAAGAAAACTTCGCCGCCCGGTTTTGTTTCTGCATGCTTCATTCTGACTGCTTCCTTTGGGTTAAAGATAGGTTCCGCGCCAATGCAGTTTGCGGCGCAAGGCTTCGAGGAACGAGCCGTGCGCCAGTTGCACGAGCCGCACCGTGCTGCGGCTGCGGCGGATGGTGATCTCGTCGCCGTTCACCAGTTCGCCCGTGATCTGGCCATCGGTGTTCAGGAACGTCGCCGGCTCAGTCTTGATTGCCTTCACGCGGATGGTCGCGGACAGCGGCAAAATGATGGAGCGGTTCGAGAGCGCGTGTGGACAAATCGGCGTGAGGGCGAACACTTCCGCCGTCGGCAGCACAATTGCCCCACCAGCCGCGAGCGAATAGGCCGTGGAACCGGTCGGCGAACTGACAATCAGTCCGTCGCAACGGTAGCGCGTGATCGGCTCGCCGTTCACGCTCACGTCCAGCGCGATGAGCCGCGAGGCCGCGCCACGGCTGATGACAATGTCGTTGAGCGCGGCCGCTTTGATGGCCTTGCCGTTGCCGCTGCCGGTCGCCTCAATGAGCGCGCGGGCTTCCAGCCGGTATTTTCCCGACCACAATAATTTCAAAGCGGTGGCGAGTTCGTCGGAGGGAACCGCCGTGAGAAAGCCGAGGCCGCCGAGGTTGACGCCGAGCATTGGCGTGCGCGCGCCGGCAATCTGCCGAGCGGTGTGCAGCATCGTGCCGTCACCGCCGAAAATGATGAGCAGGTCCACCGCGCCGGCGAGGGCCGCGGTGTCGGGCCGGATTTCGCATTTAAGGCCGGCGAACGCGGCGGTGATGGCGTCGCTAAACACTTCGCGGCCGGCACGGCGGAGGAGTCGCACGGCGGCGCGGAGGCTGGCGGCGGCGGCGGGTTTCTCCGCGTTGCCGACGAGGCCGATGCGTTGGAAATGGTCAGCGGACTTTTTCAATCAGCGCTAAAAACTCTTTGTTGCCGGCAGGGCCGAGCAGGGGAGATTCAACCACACCGCGCCAGCAAAGGCCAGCCTGTGCGGCGACAAAATCGCGCAGCTCCGTGAGCACGCGTTCGTGGATGGCGGCATCGGTAATGACGCCGCGGCCTTTGTCCACCTCGGCCTTGCCGGCTTCGAACTGCGGCTTGATGAGTGCAACGATCTGGCCGTCCGGTTTCAATAGCGGCACGGCGGGCGGCAGAATCTTCGTCAGTGAAATGAAGGAGCAATCGGCGACAATCAAATCGGCCGGCGCGGGAAAGTTTTCGGGCTTCAGGAAGCGCGCGTTGGTTTTTTCCATGACGACCACGCGGCCATCGCTGCGCAGTTTCCACGCGAGCTGACCCTGACCGACGTCCACGGCAAAAACTATTTTCGCACCGCGTTGCAACAGGCAATCCGTGAAGCCGCCGGTGGAGGCGCCGATGTCAATGGCGGTGAGGCCGGCGACGTTGAGTTGAAAATGTTCCAGCGCGTGTTCGAGCTTGTGGCCGCCGCGCGAAACAAATTTTTCCGGCGTGTCCACGATGATCTCATCGGCGGGCTTGACGTTGTCGCTGGCTTTCTTGGCCGGATGGCCGTTGACGCGGACTGCGCCGGCAAGGATGAGGCGTTTGGCTTTTTCGCGGCTGTCGCACAAGCCCTGCTCGACGAGCGCCTGATCGAGTCGCGTCACGGTCAGAAGCGGGTGCCGCTGGTGAAGATGCGGTTCTGGACTTCGCGGAAGTTGTGCAGAAAGACGTCGTTGTCGGCGACGGCTTTTTCCACGAGCTGCTTCATCAGGAACAGTTCGGAGCTGTTGATGACGGCGTGGACGCTCTGCTTGAACGCCTCGATGGGTGTGAACGTCTGGAAGGAATTACCGACGAGCAGCACGGTGGCGTGGCGGCGCTGGCTGCCAGGCATGTTTGCACGCGCCTTGAGCGTGAGGTTTTCATCCGGCGTGTTGGCGGCAAAAAGTTCCTCCAAGATCACCACCTGATAATGCGCTTGGCTGAAGCGGATGAGGAAATCGCTGTGGGTGGCCGCGGTGTGGACTTTGTAGCCCAGTTCCTGGAGCGCCAGCTTCACTTGTTCCATCCATTCCGGCGTGGAAAAAGCAATCAACGCGGGCTTATCTGCGTTGCTGACAAAATCAAAGGAGCCGTTCATTTAATTTTCAGGATGGGCGGGGCGTCGCTGCCTTCGCCGGCGCCGCCCTTGAGGTTTTTCATGCGGAGCGTGTTGGCGCTGGAGCTCATTTCCCCGCGCGCCTTCTTGATGTTGTCAATACCGCGCGAAACCACGCTGCGCTTGGTGCAGTAAAGCTGCGCCGTCTCCTCGGTGATGACGCCATTTTCATAAGCCTCCAGACAGGCGTGGTCAAATGTGCGCCAGCCGAACGGATAGCTGGCCTCGATGATTTCGTAAAAGGTTTTGCCTTCGCTTTCACCGAGTCGGATGGCTTCCTGCGTGCGCAGGTTTGAGCCCATCAATTCCAGCAGGGCAAAACGTCCACCGCTGATGCGGGGCACCAGCCGCTGGCTCACCACCCAGCGCAGAGAATCGGAAAGCCGGATGCGCACCTGTTCCTGTTCTTCCGGATCGAACATGCCGAGGATGCGGTTGATGGTTTCGCCGGCGTTGATGGTGTGCAGCGTGCTCAAGACCAGATGCCCGGTCTCCGCTGCGCTCAGGGCAATTTTCACCGTGTCGCGGTCGCGCATTTCGCCGACAAGAATCACTTTTGGTGCCTGGCGCAAGGCGGCGCGCAGGCCGTTCGCGTAGGTGTCAAAATCCATGCCCAGCTCACGCTGATTGAACGTTGCCTGCTGGTGCTGGTGAAGATATTCCACCGGGTCTTCCAGCGTGACGATGTGCACTGGCTTAGAGCGGTTAATTTCATCCAGCACCGCCGCGAGCGTGGTGGACTTGCCGGAGCCCGTCGCGCCGGTCACGAGAATCAGGCCGGTCTTTTCATTCGGCAATTCCCTGAAGATTGGCGGAAACTTGAGCTTCTCCAGCGTCGGCACGTCGGCGTTCAACTGGCGGCAGACAATGGAAAAATTTCCGCGCTGCGAAAAAATGTTCACCCGGAACCGCGCCTGGTCGGACAGCGAATAGGAGGCATCACACGAGCCGTGGCGCAGCAAATCCTCGATGTGCCAAAGATTGTCGCCGATGATGTTCATCGCGATGGTTTCAATCTGGAACGGCGTGAGCTTCGCGATGGGCGGGTCGAGGACGACCGGCTTGAGGTCACCATAAGCCTCCACCTGTGGCGGGCGGTCCACGGTGAAATTCAAGTCCGACACTTCTGGCTGCGAGGCCAGCATTGTCGTCAAAATTTGGTCAAGCTCCGGTCGGCGCATAAATCAGGCGTCGTCGTCTTCCGGCGGATGCGCGAGCAGCGGCCGGAATTTTTTCTTGTCGAGCGCCTTCTCGTAGGCGTCCTCCGGCGTCACGCGCTTCATGCGGACGTGTTCCATAATGTGGTCGTCAAGCTGCTGGTTGCCGAATTTCTTGCCGACCTGGATCATGCCTTGGATCTGGTGCGTCTTGCCTTCGCGCACGAGGTTGGCCACGGCGGTGTTGAACACCAAGACTTCAAACGCCGCCACGCGGCCTTTCTTGTCGCAGCGCTTGAATAATGACTGCGCGACAATGCCCTTGAGCGCCTCGGAAAGTGTCTGACGGATTTTGTTCTGCTGGTCGGCGGGAAAAACGTCAATGATGCGGTCCACTGTCTTGGCCACGCTTTGCGTGTGCAGCGTGCCGAAAACCAAGTGGCCGGTTGCGGCGGCGGTGATGGCGAGTTCGATGGTTTCCAAATCGCGCATTTCGCCGACGAGGATGACGTCCGGGTCTTCGCGCAACGCGCCGCGCAGCGCGGCGGCAAATGACTTCGTGTGGACGCCGACCTCGCGGTGGTTCACGAGGCAGTTTTTGCTTTCGTGGACGAACTCAATCGGGTCTTCCACCGTGATGATGTGGTCTTTGCGGTTACGGTTGCAGTAGTCCACGATGGCCGCGAGCGTGGTGGATTTGCCGGATCCGGTCGGGCCGGTCACCACGACAAGGCCGCGGTTGAGCATCGCAAATTTTTTGAACACCGCCGGCAGCGGCGCCTCCAGCTTTTCAAAATCCTCAAACGATAGCACGCGGCTGGGAATCTGCCGGAATACCGCGCTGACGCCGTTTTTCTGGTTGAAAAAATTCACGCGGAAGCGCGAGATGTTTGGGATTTCGTAACCGAAGTCCACGTCGCCGGTTTCCTCGAACTGTTTGATTTTGTAATCCGGCGCGATTTCGTAGAGCATGGCCTTGAGCGAATCGTTTTCCAGCGGCGGATAATCCACGCGCTGCAACTCGCCGTGGATGCGCATCATCGGCGGGTTGCCGGAGGCCATGTGCAGGTCGGAAGCCTTCTGCTCAAACATCAGGTTGAAAAACGCGTCAATTTTCGCCATAAGTCCTCTCGGTTGATGCGACACTAATCAAAGCCATGCCGCTCTGCAAGCAATGAAAATGCCGAATGCTGCCATCCGCGAAGAAATTCAAAAAAGCGGCGCAATTCCCTTTGCGCGCTTTATGGAACTGGCGCTTTACTGTCCCGAAACCGGCTACTACGAACGGAATCAGGACAATGTGGGCCGGCGCGGCGACTTCATCACCAGTGTCAGCACCGGCAGCCTGTTTGGCGAGCTGCTGGCATTCCAGTTCGCCGAATGGCTTCAAGAATTTCAAATTTCAAATCTCAGATTCCAAATCGTCGAGGCCGGCGCGCATGACGGCAAGCTGGCATGCGATATTTTGCGCTGGTTGGAAAAATTTCGCCCGGAACTTTTTGCCCGGATCGAATACTGGATTTTGGAACCGTCGCCCACGCGCCAACAATGGCAGCGGGAAACACTGGAAAAATTTTCCAACGTCTGCTGGTTCACCGGCTTTGACGAATTAAAACTCAAAACTCAAAACTCAAAACTGACCGGTGTGCTGTTCAGTAACGAATTGCTCGACGCCTTTCCCGTCCGTCGGTTCGGCTGGGACGCGAAAAATAAGACTTGGTTCGAGTTGGGCGTCGCGCTGGCCGGCGAAAAATTCATTTGGACGAAACTTCAGGATTCGCAATTCGTGATTCGCAATTCCGAATTGGAGGCAGTTTTGCCCGACGGTTACGTCATCGAGGACTCGCCTGCCGCTGAAAACTGGTGGCGCGCTGCCACCGGAATTTTCACGCGCGGCAAACTGCTGGCGATTGATTACGGCTTCTCGGCGGCGGAGCAGTTTTCCCCGGCGCGATTGAACGGCACGCTGCGCGCGTATTTCCGCCACCAGGTCAGCGATGATTTATTGGCGCAGCCGGGTGAGCAGGATTTGACCGCGCACGTCAATTTCTCCGCCATCCAAAAAGCCGGCGAGGAAGTTGGCTTGAATACGGAAATGTTTTGCACGCAACCGCAATTTCTCACGCGCATTTTGCAAAAAGCCGTGGCGAAAAAATCCTTTGTCAGCTTGGACTCGAAGCAGGTTCGTCAATTTCAGACGCTCACGCATCCCGAACTTTTGGGCCGCGCCTTTCGTGTGCTGGTGCAGTCGCGCGGGTGATGCTACGATTTCCGCATGGGCGCATTTCCTGTCAGCCTCGAAAAAGAAAGCCAGCTCGCGCAGCGCATGGCTGCGCTCGGCGTGCGCGAGGCGGACATCGAGGAAAGTTTTGTCCGCTCCGGCGGCCACGGCGGGCAGAACGTCAACAAGGTTTCCACCTGTGTCATGCTGCTGCACCAGCCGACCGGTGTGTCGGTGAAATGCCAGGAAACGCGCCAGCAGGGACTCAACCGCTTCATTGCGCGCCGCCTGTTGCTCGACAAGATTGAACAACAGAAGAACGGTTTTATCGCCGCGCAGCGCGCCGAAATTGAGAAAATCCGCCGGCAGAAACGCAAGCGCTCGCGGCGCGCCAAAAACCGGATGCTCGCTGACAAATCCCACCACGCCGGTAAGAAGGCCGCGCGCCGTTCGGTGGGGATGGAATAAAGATAATTCGAGATAAGATGCCGGTTAAGCCGGTTTGTCTGCTAGGTTCAACTTCATGAACATAATGATTGAGAACGCCGACAGCCTCGAATATCTCGCCGCTGACAACCGCTGGACCAAATTTGCCGCCGATGGAAAACATTATCCGCGCACCGGTGCCGCCTTTGACGTGGCGAAAAAAGAGCCCATCGGCAAGTTCAACATTGTGGGCTACATCACCGAAACCAAGCAGCTCATCAACCTGAACCACGGGCGCGGTCGAGGCGTGACCGAATCCCAGCCAGCCTGAGCCGGTTGGTTGCGCCGGTGCCGGTTAAATAACTGCCTCTTGTTCCTCAACGGCGGATTTTTTTAATTCATCCAGTGCTCGGAAACGGCTGGCGGCAAAGCCCGCCTCCACACCGAGGTTGTTCGCCGGATTGTAGATGCCCACCAGCAGCAGCGAGGATTCCAGCACGCGGCGCATGTCCATGATGAGTTCGTCCGCGCGCACGCCCACGCGCACGGCCCGGACGACATAGACCGTTTCGAGAACCGGCAATTGCAGGTAAAGCTGCTTGACCGTCTCCGGCCACTTGTCATCCACCAAAACAACTTTTTGTCCGACGCTGAACATTTTTAATTAATATGGCAGCGGAAATTTTGCAGTCAACTCGCGCACGCGGGCACGGACTTTGTGCGCGGCATCCACGTTTTTGATGTCCATCAACACCTCGTAAATCATGTCGGCAATCGCGGCCATCTCCGCTTCCTTCATGCCGCGCGTCGTTACCGCCGGCGTGCCGAGGCGGATGCCGCTGGCCTGGAACGGCGAGCGCGTTTCGTTCGGGATGGTGTTTTTGTTCACCGTGATGCCGGCTTCGTCGAGCGCGATTTGCGAATCCTTGCCGGTGATATTCTTTGCGCCCACATCCACGAGCATCAAATGGTTGTCCGTGCCGCCGCTGATGAGCCGGTAGCCGTTGCGTGTCATGCCGGCGGCGAGTGCGGCGGCATTATTTACAATTTGCTGCTGGTAAACCTTGAAGCTCGGTTGCAGCGCCTCGAGGAAACAAACCGCCTTCGCGGCGATAACGTGCTCCAGCGGGCCGCCCTGAATGCCGGGGAAAACCTGCGAATCAATTTCCTTCGCATATTTTTCCGCGCAAAGAATCAATCCGCCGCGCGGGCCGCGCAACGTTTTGTGCGTGGTGGTCGTGACAAAGTCCGCGTGACCAATCGGGCTGGGATGAATGCCCGCTGCGACCAAACCGGCGATGTGCGCGATGTCCGCGAGCAGATACGCGCCAACTTCGCGGGCGATCTCGCCCATGCGCTTGAAATCAATGATGCGCGGATAGGCGCTTGCGCCGATGGTGATCATCTTCGGCTTGTGCTCGCGCGCCATCGCCGCGATTTGATCATAATCAATCCGCTCGGTTTCCTTGTTCACGCCGTAGTGGACAATCTCGAAAAATTTGCCGGAAAAATTCGCCTTGTTGCCGTGCGTCAAATGTCCGCCGTGGCTCAAATCCATCGTCAGCATCTTGTCGCCAGGTTTCAGAAACGCAAAATACACCGCCATGTTCGCGCCGGAACCTGAGTGCGGCTGGACGTTGGCGTGCTCCGCTCCGAACAGTTTCTTCGCGCGGTCAATCGCGAGCTGCTCAATGGAATCGACATTTTCGCAGCCGCCATACCAGCGTTTTTTTGGATAACCTTCGGCGTATTTGTTGGTGAGCACAGAGCCTTGCGCTTCCATGACCGCCGGGCTGGTGAAATTTTCTGACGCAATCAGTTCGATGTTTTCCTGCTGGCGTATGCGTTCGTGTTCGATCGCGCCGGCAACTTCGGGATCCACATTTGCGAGACGCAAATTCGCGGGGGCAAATTGCGAATCCATCTTGCGCACGCGGCGTTCATGGCGGCCGCCCTCAAACTTTGCGCCGATGAACGCGTTGAGAATTTTCTTCGCGAGTTCCGGCGACGTTTTTTTGCCGGCGAGACAAAGCGTGTTCACGTCGTTGTGCTGGCGGCAGAGACCGGCGGTTTCTTCATCGCTGATGAGCGCGGCGCGGACGCCGGCAACTTTGTTGGCGGTGATGGTCACGCCGACGCCGCTGGTGCAGACGAGCAGGCCGAGTTCCGCCTTGCCGGCGGCAACCGCCTGCGCAACAGGCAGCGCGAAGTCGGGGTAATCATCCGCCGGGTCTTTACTCGTCGCACCGAAATCAGTGACGGTCAGGCCGCGTTCGCGCAGAAAGGCTTTCAGCGTTTCTTTAAGTTCAAAGCCGCCGTGGTCCGCGCCGAGGGCAAAGTTGGCGGCAGTGCTGGCCGCCGGGGCGGTATTTTTTGAGAGGAAGTTGTGTTGTTCCATAAATTTCAAAAGCGTGGCGATGCCTTGTTCGATTTGGTCGCGGCATTCCACATAAATATGATACGGGCTGCCGATGGGATCGCTGATGTCCTTCTCGTAGGCTTCGAGTGTCTCGTCAAATTCGCGCAGCAAAAAAGTTTTTTCCGCCGCCTTCGGATAAAGCAGCGCCACGGTGTCCGTGTGGCTGTGCGTCATGCCCAGAATCAAGTCCGCCTGTTTCACCAGGTCGGTTGTGAGCGCGCGGCTGCGCTGCGCGGAGATATCAATACCAATCTCCTTCATCGCCTGCACAGAATGATGCGTGGGCGGCTCGCCGTTCACCGCGCCGATGCCCGCCGAAAGAATGCGGAACTCGCCACGGCCCTTGACGGCGTGACGGAAAAGTCCCTCGGCCATCGGGCTGCGACAGACATTGCCGGTGCAAAGAAATAGAATCGTTTTCATCCCAAACGCGGACGGAAAAGGTGGATTTTTAGCGGCAAAAGGTCAATGCGGAATCAACCGCGCGATTGCTTGAGCGCGGCCAGCGCCTTGACCAAGTCCACCGCGCGCGCCAGCGCCGGGTCCCGGATGACGGGCTGGGCCGGAGCGGTGCGTGGCGTGGCGGAGTCATCTTCCTCGCCGTCTTTAACGCGCTGGCGGACGAGGTCGGCTTCGCTCGTATGATCTACGAACGGCAGAAATTCATTGGTCGCCGCCGGCGTCGGGCTTTTTTGTGGGGCGGGATTGTAAAATGGATCTGCTAGAAATTTGATTTCGTCCGCGCTGGATACAGTCACCGTAATGTCAGGCCGTGCCTGACCGCTGAAATTGGTGCTGCCGACCAGAATGCCGCTGCCCGCCCGCCGCAAATCCGTCGCCCAAGCCGCCGCCGTGCCGCGGGTCTGGCCGTCCACGAGGATAATGAGCGGAAAGCTTTTGTCCGCCAGCAGTCCGCCCGGCACCGGCGCGGCGCCTTTTTCGCCATCGGCTGAACGCAGGTCGAGAATGAGGCCGCCCAGTTTGTTGGTCGGCTGTGCGGCGAGGAGTTGCTGCGCAAAATCGCCCGTCAAGTGTTGCACGCGCAGCCGCAGCACGTCGTTTTCCAGCAACGAAGCCGTAAATGGCGCGGGTTCCGCCGCGTGGACGCGCAGAGCGATTTGCGCGGCAAACAAAAGGGTGCCCAGACTTAAAAACGGTCGAATCATGCGCGGTTAAACTGCGCCATGCCGTTGCGAAAGTAAAGTGCTTGCGTGGGGCTGAATTGGATTTTCTAAAATTACCCATAACTGGCGGCGATGGGTTACTAAAACGAATTGCGCCTCGGAGCTTCTTTTGTAAAATACCCGGATGAATTTAGACGCACTTTATTCCGAACTGACTCTCAAGTCCAAAACGAAGCTGGCGCTGATTGTCCTCGACGGCCTCGGTGACATCGCCACGAAGGAACAGGGCTACCTCACGCCGCTCGAAGCCGCCGTGACGCCGAACCTCGACAAGCTCGCGAAGGATTCCGCGCAAGGCCGCATGATTCCCGCCGCGCCCGGCATCACGCCCGGCAGCGGTCCGGGCCACCTCGGTTTGTTCGGCTATGACCCGCTGGAATTTCAAGTCGGCCGCGGCGTCATCGAGGCGCTTGGTCTTGGCGTGGAACTCAAGGCCGGCGATGTTTGTGCCCGCGCGAATTTTGCAACGCTCGACGCGAAAGGCATTGTCACCGACCGCCGCGCCGGTCGCATCCCGACCGAGACGTGCGAGAAGCTCGTCGCATTGCTTTCTGCAAAGATTAAAAAAATCGGCGACACGCAGGTCATCATCAAGGCTGGCAAGGAACACCGTTTTGTCGTCATTTTCCGCGGCAAAGGTTTGGAAGGCCCGCTGACCGACGCTGATCCGAACCGCGAAGGTTTGGCCATTCCCGCCGTGAAGCCGCGTGATACGAAAAATCTGAAGCAGAAGAAAACGGCGAAGCTCATCGCCGATTTCTACAAGCTGGCATTGCCGATTTTGAAGAACGAAAAACCGGCGAACGGTTTTCTCATGCGCGGCATCGCGCATCAGCCGAACATTCCGCTGTTCGAAGACCGTTATTTGCTCAAACCCGCGTGCCTCGCGGTTTATCCGATGTATAAAGGTCTAGCCCAGCTCGTCGGCATGGTGAAAATCGAAGGCCCGCAGACCATCAAGGAGCAGTTCGAGCGCTATGCCGCCGAATACGACAACTACGATTTCTTCTTCATCCATTACAAATACACCGACAAATACGGTGAAGACGGAAATTTCGCCGCCAAGAAAAAAGCCATCGAAGAGTTCGACGCCGCGCTGCCGATTCTGCTGAAGAAGAAGCCGGACGTCATCGCCATCACCGGCGATCATTCGACGCCGTGCGCGCTGAAGGGCCACTCGTGGCATCCGCAGCCGGTGCTGCTGCACTCGAACGCCAGCGGCTCCGACAAGCTGGAGCGCTTTACTGAGACCGGTGCGAACAGCGGCTCGCTCAGCGTGTTCCCCGCGAAGTTTCTCATCCGCCTGATGCAGGCGAATGCCAAGATGTTCGACAAGTTTGGCGCGTAAATTTTGCCAGCAAGGCGGGTTGCTTCACGCAGCCCGCCTTTTTTTGTTTTTATATTTGCCAATCAACGACGCCAATCGGCACTCTTTCGTCACATGAATTTGCCCAACAAGCTCACCGTCTCGCGTTTTGTGCTGACGGTGTTCTTTTTGTGGGCGCTGTTCTCCCCGTTCCGATACAACGACACGCTGGCGTTGTTCTTCTTCTGCCTCGGCGGCGTCACGGACTTTCTCGACGGCCGCATCGCGCGCTCGCGCAAGCTCATCACCAACTTCGGCATCCTGATGGATCCGCTGGCGGACAAGATCATGACCTGCTCGGCGTTTGTGGCGTTCGTGGAAAGCACGCATCTCAATCCTGCCGCGCCGGTGAAGGTCGCCGCGTGGATGGTCATCGTCATTGTCGGGCGCGAACTCGCCATCACGGGGCTGCGGCTGCTGGCGGCGTCGAAGAATGTGGTCCTGGCGGCGGAGCGGTTCGGCAAGCACAAGACCATTTCGCAAATCGTCTGCATCATTGCGCTGCTCGTCGTGGATGCGTGCGAGGAATGGCCGGCGGTATTGAAAAATCTTTTCGTGTCGTGGACGCCGGTGTTTGCGGAAATCATGCTTTGGCTCACCGTGGCCCTGACGGCGTATTCCGGCGGCGTTTATCTCTGGCGCAACCGCCATCTCTATCTCGAAGATATGTAAGGCAGGCAGTAGGAAGAATGCAGGCGCCCAAAAGCAACGCGGCGGCAATTCACTTCCCATTCACCATTCTGACTTCTTCATTTCCGGCTGGGCAGCGGCAGCGTATCGCCGGAATTGGCCGGCTCATAACGGGCGGGCGGCAGATTCTTGAGCGGATCGCTCTTCTGATGTTGGCGCCACGCCCAGAACGACACGCCGAAGATGAGCACCAGCGCCACGACGGCGAACCCAGCCAGCCCCATCTTCCAATTCAGCTTCGCGAGCACCAGTGTGATTTGATCCAGCACCGTCTTCTTGGAATCCGACAACGGCGGCGGCTCGCTGTATTTCGCTGTGCCTTTCAGCTCCGCGTCCAGCTCGGCCACCAACGCCACCGTGTCCAGCTTCAGCGCGGCGGCGTAATTCTTCACCGAGCCCCGGATGTAAATCGGCGCGGAGAACACGTTGAAGTTGCCTTCCTCCAGCGCGCGGATGTGGTCCGTGCGGATTTTCGTCAGGTCTGCGACCTGTTCCACCGTGAGGCTTTTGGCCTCGCGGGCGGCGCGGAGTTTGTCGGCAACCGTTGACATGCTGCTATTTTTCAAAGGTTTCGTCCTGATTAGCAACTGATAAATTGCATTAATCCCTCAATCGTTGCCGGCGGCCCATCCTTTTCCCCGGCAAAAATCCCTTCCCGCCGCGCCGTTCACTCCGGCGTGCATAGATAAATCTGGAAATGCGTCATCGGCCGCCCGTGATACTGCGACCAGAAATCGTCCACCAGCTTCAGCGTCTGGAATTCCTTCCGCAACGGCGGCGGCACCCATTGCGTGTCATACGCCTCCACCACAAACAGCGCCCGCGTGTCCGGTTTCACCTCGTAGCCCGGCCACAGCGTGAACTGCGTGGCGCCATACGGCTGCGGCACCAGATACGTCGTCGGCTGGTCGGGCAGATAAAACGACAGGATGCTGGCATCCCCGTAATTATCCGCGATCAACAGATTCGCGTGGTTCTGATCCCGCGCCGCCTGCACATGCGCCGCATAATCTTTCCAGCCTTGCGCCCGGCGCAGCGGGTCATGGATGGGCCGCCAGTGCATCCGGTCTGTGACGACTTGCGCCGCGTTCATGAGCAAATCGGAATCATGCAGCCCCACCGTCATTATCAGCGCGATTGCGAACGCCGCCCCGACCCAGCGCCGCCAGACCGGCCGCACCGCCAGCACTTCCCGCCAATAAACCACCGTAAAGATAATACCCGTGACCAGTGCCGGGGCCGTCCAGTTCAGTTGCCCCGCCTTGTTCAAGCTGAAGAAACCGAACAGGGCATAGAGCGGCAAAAACTGGCTCAACAGAAACCGCACGCGCAGGTCCGCGTGCCTTTTCAGAAGCAGCGCCACCAGCGCCGTCACCATGCCCGCCGCAATCAGCGGCGACAACACCCCGAATTGGCCGCCTAGAAAAGTCAGCAGCTCCAGTGGATGGATTTCGAAGTGCTTATCCACGCCACTCCGCGTGTGCAGCGCCAGATAATGCACCCAACCCGTCTGCATGTTCCACCAAAGGATGGGCAGGATGCACACTCCGAACGCCGCGCCCAGCACCAGCATCTTACGGCTGAATAGCAGCGGACGATGCGCCTTGGACCACAGCAGGAAGCACGCGATGCACCCCAGTTGCACGCCGTTCGTGAACTTCGCCAGGAAACCCACCCCGATGGCCAGCCCCAGCCAAAACCAGTCCGCGAGTTGATCCCGGTGGATGGCCTTCCAAAAGATCAGCGCCGCCCACGCCCAGAAGAATACGCTCAACGAATCAATCGTCATCAGGATCGAACCCACCGCCAGCATCGGGATCACCGAAGCCACCAGCAACGACCACAGCGCCACCCGGTCGTCATACAACCGGCGCGCCAGCAGGAACAGCAGCACCCCCGTGCCCGTGCTCAGCAGCACCGCGAAAATCCGGATCCCCACCAACGTCGGCCCGAAGAGCGCCGTGCCCAGCCAGATGACCCACGCCACCGCCGGACCCTTGTCCCGATACGACCACGCCGGGTGTTTGGCCCACAACCAGTAATACGCCTCATCCGGCACCAGCTCGAACTGCGTCATGAACCACAGCCGGTAAAGCGTCAGGCCGCAGAGCAGAAAGACCGCCAGCCGCACGGGACTGGTGTTGCGCAGGAAGGAAAGCATGGCGTTGATAAAAAATCCTGCCGGCGGCGGAAACAAAGCCCACGAACGCCAGCAAGCCCTGTATTAAGCCGTTTCGGCCCCCGCTTGGCAATATTGGAAATCGCAACCTAGGCGTGGTGGCCACCCTTGCCGGCGAAGGGACGGCGACGGAAGCGAAAGCACCGGGCAGGGGAATGATAATCAATCCAATCCGGCGGCGCGTCCGCGGACGAGCAGGGTGCGCCGGCGCGGGGCGGAGTTCATGAACTGTGCGGAGGAAACCAAAAATCCGCGCGGCTGGAAAGCCTGATTGGAGCCGAAGGGAAGGTTTTAACCACGAAAACCGCGAACTACGCCAACCACGAGAAAGGGGAAATCAACTTTGCCGCCGGTCTTGGTGTTAGGCCATGTGCTCTCTTACTTCAAAACGACTCTTTCGGCCATATGGTGCAGGTTCAGAACATGGGTTCCGGCCGGGTGGTCGGCGGCAGACGGGCGACTGTCAGAGCTTCAAATCATCATCCGTGACCGCGCCGAGGGAGGCGCTGGTAACGTGGGCGGCGTATTTCGCCAGCACGCCGCGCGTGTAGCGGGGCGCGGGTTTCTTCCACGCTTTCCGGCGCTGGGCCAGTTCCTTGGCGGACACGGCCAGCGTCAGTTCGCGCGTCTCGGCGTCAATCACAATGGGGTCGCCGTTTTTCACGAGCGCAATCGGTCCGCCCACATAGGCTTCGGGCGTGACGTGGCCGACCACAAAACCGTGGCTGCCGCCGCTGAAACGGCCGTCGGTGATGAGCGCGACTTCCTTGCCCAAGCCCTTGCCCATGATGGCGCTGGTGGGCGATAACATCTCGCGCATGCCGGGTCCGCCCTTCGGTCCTTCGCTGCGGATGACGATGACGTGACCGGCTTTGACCGTGCCGTTGAGGATGGCTTGCAGGGCTTTTTCCTCGCCTTCAAAGACAATGGCTTTGCCCGCGAAGTGCAAACCTTCCTTGCCGGAAATCTTGGCGACCGCGCCTTCGGGGGCGAGGTTGCCGCGCAGGATGACGAGATGGCTGTTCTTTTTGACAGGCTTGTCGAAGGGCTGGATGATGGTCTGCCACGCGGGATACGGTTTCACGCTGGCCAGCGTCTCGGCCATGGTCTCGCCGGTGACGGTGAGGCAATCGCCGTGCAACAAGCCCCGGTCGAGGAGCTGTTTCATCAACGGCCGGATGCCGCCGATGGCGACCAGCTCGGACATGAGGTGTTTGCCGGAAGGTTTGAGGTCGGCGAGCACGGGCACGCGTTTGCCGATGCGCGTGAAGTCGTCAATGGTGAGCTTGACCTTGGCGGCGTGCGCGATGGCGAGGAGGTGCAGCACGGCATTGGTGGAGCCGCCGAGCGCGATGACGACGGTGATGGCGTTCTCGAAAGCTTTCTTGGTGAGGATGTCGAGCGGCTTGAGGCCGAGTTCAAGCATCTTGACGACGGCGGCGCCGGCGCGGCGGGAATCATCGAGCTTCGCGGGGGAAACGGCGTTCTGCGCGGAGCTGTTGGGCAGACTCATACCGAGCGCTTCGATGGCGGAGGCCATGGTGTTGGCAGTATACATGCCACCGCAGGAACCCGCGCCGGGAATGGCGCATTGCTCGACGGCCTGGAATTCGGCGTCGGAAATTTTCTTGTTGGCGTGCGCGCCGACGGCTTCGAACACGGAAACCACGTCAAGCTTCTTGTCGGGCGCGGAGGTGATGCAGCCGGGGAGAATCGTGCCGCCGTAAACGAACACGGCGGGACGGTTCATGCGCGCGATGGCGATGAGCGCGCCGGGCATGTTTTTGTCGCAGCCGCCGATGGCGACGTAGCCGTCCATGCCCGCGCAGCCCACGACGGTTTCAATGGAGTCGGCAATCACTTCGCGCGAGACGAGCGAATACTTCATGCCTTCAGTGCCCATGGAGATGCCGTCGGAGATGGTGATGGTGTTGAAGATGATCGCCTTGCCACCGCCGGCGTTGACGCCCTTTTCGGATTCGAGCGCGAGCTTGTCAATGTGCATGTTGCAGGGTGTGACATCGCTCCAGGTGGAAGCGACGCCGATGAGCGGCTTCTTGAAGTCCTCGGCCTTGAAACCGACGGGGTAAAGCATGGCGCGGGCGGCGGCGCGTTCGTCACCGTCGAAAAGGATGCTGGAAAAAGGACGCGTGTTGATGGCGGATTTATTTTTCATCGGACAGATATTTTAGCAAAAAGAGGACGCGGAGCAAGACACGTCAGAAAAGTTGTCCCGAAAGCCGTCAAACGCGCCTGAAAGTGAGGCACGGCCGGGGCGGAAAAGGATTTCGGACAGTTGGCAAGGCTGATGCTTTAGGAGAGGCATGATACATTACACTGAAAGAAACCGGAGTCCGCTGTGCCACCTGATTACCGACTTCCGCTCCCCGCTGGAGAAGCGCGTGGCGCGCTTTGACCTCTGGGGCGTGCTGAGTTCCGTGCTGCTGGTCAGCCTGATGATTGCCGTTGCCCGGCTGTTGGTCGCGCATTGAGCGCGGCGGTTTGGTTTTTCGGCGGCGGATTATTCCTCGGTGACGCGGGGGGTGAAGATGAGGTCCAGGTCACCGACGGCCACTTGCAAGGTTTTCCCGGATTCAGCAACAATTTGCGTGACGGCGAAATTGTGCGTCTCGCCATAATCATTCTTTGATTCCACCGCGAGCGTGAGCTGGACATTGCGCTTGTCGAGCATGCGCGGCGTCAGCGTGCACGTTTCACCGGTGGCAAGCTGGAGACAGGTCTCGTTGTGATTTGTAAGGGCAACATCGCCGAGGACCCGGTCGGCGGCGGGCAGCGGTGCGGGTTGGCCGGCGGCGTTCGTCAACGCGAGCGAGACGGTCCCGGCGCCGGATGACTGCTGCGGCACGCCTTTGTGGCAACTGGCCGGCAGCAGTCCGGTCAGAAAGATCATCACGGCAGAAGTTGTGTGGGCGATTCCCATGCCAGTGAACCAGCAGGAATCAGGCCGAATGCGGCGGGCTTGCAAAGAATTAATCCGCGCGGTCGAAGATCAGGAGGTTCTTGCCGTCCTTGACCGAGAGGCGCAGATCTTCCGCCGTCGCGGTCAGAAATTTTTCGTCGCTGTTGAAGACGAGGTGGAGGTCGTAGCCCTTGTCGCTGGCGCTCCAGTCACCCTTCCAGTTTTCCGAGGTGAACGGCGGCTGGCCGGCCGGCGGCTGCGCGAGAAACTTCGGGAGATTTTTGACGAAGAGCTGGTTGTCGCCGGTGGCCAGCACAATGGTGTTGGAGTAGGCCTCCGACCACACCGCGCGGATGGAGCGCATCTCGCTGGCGGTCATCTTCGGCCGGCTCTGGCGCAGCCACGCAACGGTGACGGCGGGATTGAATTCCCAGTGGCCGATGATTTTCTGGCCGTCATATTTGGCGGACTTGCCGGTCTTAAGATATTCCGTGAGGTCGTCCAAGTTGGTTTGGATGTAATCGGTCACCAGCTTGGTCTGGTCCTTGTTTTCGAGAAACGATTGCACCGAGGGATCGCTCAGCAATGCTCCCACCGAGGTGCCGGCGGCGAGCGCATTCGTCAGCGTGGTATCCGTCACCAGCGGCTGCAGTTCGTCGCGTTCCCACAGCGAGGTCAGCCCCGGATAATTCACGAACCGCGGGCCGACCTGCGGATTCTGCATGATGAAACCGGCGAGGTCGGAATATTGGTAGAACGCTGCCGGCAGCGTGCCCACGGCGGCGGCCGTGCGGGAAAGATGTGCGGACTGCAAATCCTTCCCCAGCCCGTTCACCAGCCGGATGAGCGCGGGCTGATTGTCCCCGACCGCCACCTGCGTCGTGACGTAGGTGAGATTAAAAATCAAAAAGGTGAGCAGGATGAAATAGACCACGCCGTTCAACAGCCCGAGGCAGATGCCGAGGCGGGAATTCAAACGCGTGAACAGCGCCAGCCGCAGGTCGCCGGCATCATATTTGTAATAATGCTCCACCCGCTTGTGCACCGGATGCGCGATGACCGCAAAAATGATGTTGACCAGGATAAAGCCGACGATGGGCGCCAGCGCCCAGGCAGTGAGCGGATTGCTCGCGCCGAGGTGCGGCAGCAGTGGATGGAAAATTTTGCCGATGAGCGCCGCCAGCAGCGCCGCGAACAGAATGCCGACGAACGCGAAGGACGCGCGAATCGCGCCCTGCCGCCAGCCGGCCAGCGCTGACGCTCCTAGCACCAAGAAAGCCAGAATCCAAATGGTCATACCGCCATTAAAAATCATCCCGCAAAAAATGCACGACGAAAATGGCGCTGGTGGTTGAAAAACGGACGCCACAGGCTATCTTCCCCGCGTGAAAATTTCCGTCATCGTCCCCGCCTTCAACGAAGAAAAACTTCTGGGCGCCTCGCTCGCGGAAATCAATGCCGCCGCCGCCGCCTTTGCCGCGCGCGGCTGGGAATATGAACTGGTCGTTTGCGATAACAATTCCACCGACCGCACCGCCGCCATCGCCCGCGACGCCGGCGCGAAAGTGATTTTTGAGCCGATCAATCAAATAGCCCGCGCCCGCAACGCCGGGGCGAGCATTGCCACCGGCGACTGGTTGGTGTTTGTGGATGCCGATTCGCATCCCAGCGTGGAACTGTTCGCCGACGTGGCCGAACAGGTTTCCGCCGGCAAAGTTCTGGCCGGCGGCGTCACCATCCGGTTGGATGAGAAATTATTCGTCGCCGGCCTCATCACGCAATTTTGGAATTATTCCAGCCGGCTCACGCGGCTCATGGCGGGTTCGTTCATCTTTGTCGAGGCGGCGGCATTCCGGCAGGTAGGCACCTTTAGTCATGAATTTTACGCCGCCGAGGAACTCGATTTGAGCCTGCGCCTGAAAAAACTGGCGCGTGAAACGAAGCGGAAAATCGTCATCCTGCATCGCGCACCGATCAAAACTTCCGCGCGCAAGGTGAAGCTCTATACCGGCCGCGAACTGGGCGGATTTTTCCTGCGTTCTATCTTCAATCACCGCAAAACCATCCGCGACCGCGAGGCGGCATTTATGTGGTATGACGGGCGGAGGTGAAGTGGTTTCGCTATTGAACAATGGCCGAGCGCATGGCGGCGAAAAGGTTTTTGCCGGATTCCTGCGCGACGGGCGTTTTGGATTTCGCGTCCGAGTGTTCGACGAGTTCCGACGGCAGTTCCTTCAGAAAAGGCGACGGCTGGCAGGGCAGCACCTGCCCGTATTTTTTCCTTCCGCCGCAGTGGCTGATGCTCAAAGTCTGCATCGCGCGCGTCACGGCCACGTAAAACAAACGGCGCTCCTCGTCCAGCGTGCCCTCGACTTTTGAGCGCGAATGCGGCAGCAGGCCGTCCTCCAGCCCCACGACGAAGACATGCGGAAACTCCAGTCCCTTGCACGAGTGCATGGTGATGAGCGTCACGGCGTCGCTGGTGTTTTCCTTCTCCTCCTCGCGGTTGCTGTCGAGCGTGATGCCTTCCAGAAAATTTTCCAGCCGCTCAGCCGGAGCGTTGCCGACGCCGTCCATCGTCGCCATCAATTCTTTCAGGTTTTTGACGCGGGATTCGGCGGCTTCGGGAGTTTTTTCCAGCCGGCGCAATTCGGCAAAGTAACCGGTCTCGTCCAGAAAATCGTCGGCCCATTTTTGCAGGCAGAATTCGTTCGCCGTCGTCTGCAACTCGCCTTGCACGCGCTCGACGAAGGCCACGAACGCCTCGATGCTCTCTCTCGTCTGCTTTTGAAAGGTCGTTGTCACCAGCGGGTTTTTCATTGCGGTGAAGACGGAGCATTTGCGCTCGTGGCTCGCGCCGAGCAGCCGTTCCATCGTCACATCGCTCAGGCCGCGCGCGGGGACATTCGCGATGCGGAGCAGGCTGATGTCATCGTGCGGATTAATGAACATCTTGAGGAAAGCGAGGAAATCCTTGATCTCGCGCCGGTCAAAAAAACTTTGCCCGCCGATGAGATGGTAGCGGACGCTTGCCGTGCGCAGCGCCGTTTCCAGGGGCCGCGACTGCTGATTGGTGCGGAAGAGGATCGCGCAGTCCGACCACGGCACGCGGTAGGCGAGCCGCTTGAATTCTATGGCCGCCACGACTTCGCGTGCCTCGTCCTCATCCGTGCCGTAGGTGTTCAGTAAAATTTTCGCGCCCGCTCCTTTGCCCGACCACAGCGTTTTGCCGCGCCGGCGGGTGTTGTTTTTGATGATGGCGTTGGCCGCGTTGAGAATCGTCGAGGTGCTGCGGTAATTTTGTTCCAGCTTGATGACTTTGACCTCGGGAAAATGTTCTTCGAGATTGAGCAGGTTCGCGATTTCCGCGCCGCGCCAGCCGTAAATGCTCTGGTCATCGTCGCCGACCACGCAAAGATTCCGGTGCTCCCTCGTCAGTGAGTGGACGAGTTCGAACTGCGACGCGTTGGTGTCCTGATACTCGTCCACCATGACGAACTGATATTTGGCGCGGCAGGCTTCGAGCGCCTCGGGATGCTCGCGGAACAGCCGGAGCGTGAGCAATATCAAATCATCGAAGTCTACCGCGTTGCAGGCGTGCAGCGCGGATTCGTAGCGCTTGGCAACATGCGTGGCAAGCGCGCGAAGATTCGGGTCCACAAACAATTTTGAGTTTTCGCCGCCGTTCTTGAACTTGCTCAACAGCCCCAACACCGCGCCGGGATCCACTTTCTCGCCCTTGAGGGAAATCGCGGAGAGAATTTTTTT
Source organism: uncultured Verrucomicrobia subdivision 3 bacterium (assembly GCA_903889895.1). Taxonomy (GTDB): domain Bacteria; phylum Verrucomicrobiota; class Verrucomicrobiia; order Limisphaerales; family UBA11358; genus UBA11358. The sequence continues at coordinate 27,626 of CAISYZ010000251.1, forward strand.
CACCGCCGCGAGCTGTTCTGATTCGTCGTAGATGACGAAATTCTTTTTGTAACCCAGCTTGTCAATGTGCTGCCGCAAAATTTTCACGCACAGCGAGTGAAAGGTGCAGATGGTCGGTCGGTCAGGTTTCTGGCCGTCCACGGTTTTTCGCTTCGGGAGCAGCTTGGTGACGCGTTCCTGCATTTCGCGCGCGGCTTTGTTCGTGAAGGTCACGCCGAGAATATTTCCCGGCGCGATACCGTGGCGAACCATGTGCGCAATGCGGAAGGTGATGACGCGCGTTTTGCCCGTGCCCGCACCGGCGAGGATCAGCACCGGGCCGCGAATCGTTTCGACGGCCTGACGTTGCTGCGGGTTGAGCGTGGACAAATCCAACATCGGGCGCGCAGTCTAATTTGCCACCGGACGAACGCAAGCGCAGGAATGTTTTTTTGCCAAAGATGGGCAGAGTGAAATAAATATTTTTTAGAGTTGGAAAATAGCGCGCTTCAGCCAGGTTCGCTCTGTGGGGAAAACCTTTGTAAAACCAGTGCTAATTTACATTATTTATCAGGGTGCATCAGTGTCCGCTGGTGGCTTAAAAATTATTGTTCCTGCAAAAAATTAAGTTGCGCAACCGGCGGCGCGCGGCTTAAAGAAGAGCGCAACACATGGGCAAAACCCTTATCATCGCCGAGAAACCGTCCGTCGCCAGCGACATCAGCAAGGCGCTCGGAAAGTTTCAGAAACATGACGACTACTTCGAGAACGACGATTATGTCGTCACGTCGGCTGTCGGCCATTTGCTGACCATTGTGCCGCCGGAAGGCGTCGAGGCCGCGCGCGGCAAGTGGACTTTCAAGTGTCTTCCCGTCATTCCGCCGCACTTTGATCTTACGCCTATCGAGAAGACCGCGCCGCGTTTGCGGGCTGTCGCCAAGCTAATCAAGCGCAAGGATGTCACTTCACTCATCAACGCCTGCGACGCAGGGCGCGAAGGTGAATTGATTTTCCGCAACATCGTTCGCTACACGAAAGCGCAACAACCGATTCAGCGTCTCTGGCTGCAATCCATGACGCCCGCAGCGATTCGTGAAGGTTTTGCGTCGTTGAAGAGTGATGAATCCATGCAGCCACTCTCGGACGCCGCGACAAGCCGCAGCGAAGCCGACTGGCTTGTGGGAATCAACGGCACGCGCGCCATGACGGCGTTCAATTCCAAGCTTGGCGGCTTTTTCAAGACGACCGTCGGCCGCGTGCAGACGCCGACGCTGGCCATTCTCGTCGAGCGCGAGGCGAAGATTCGCGGGTTCAAGCCGCGCGATTTTTGGGAAGTCATCGGCACATTCGACGCCGCGGCAGGAAATTATACCGGGCGCTGGTTCGATGAAAAATTTTCCAAGGCCGACGACGAACAGCTCAAGGCCGAGCGCATCTGGGACGCGGCGAAGGCCGAAGAAATCAAAGCCAAATGTCTCGGCAAACCGGGCATCGTCACCGAGGAAAGCAAGCCGACGACTTCGATGTCGCCGTTGCTTTACGATCTGACGAGCTTGCAGCGCGACGCGAACTCGCGCTTCGGTTTCAGTGCGAAAAATACGCTCGGCTTGGCGCAGGCGCTTTACGAAAAGCACAAAGTTCTGACCTATCCGAGAACGGATTCGCGTGCGTTGCCGGAAGATTATATTGGCACGGTGAAGGCCACGATGGCGATGCTCGAAGGCGTCACCGGCTATTCGGTTTTTGCCGACCAGATTTTGAAAAGCGGTTGGGTGCATCCAAACAAACGCATTTTCAACAACGCCAAGGTTTCGGATCACTTTGCGATCATCCCGACGCAGCTTGCCCCGAAATCGTTGAGCGAGCCGGAGCAAAAACTTTACGACCTCGTCACGAAACGATTTCTCGCCATTTTTTATCCAGCGGCAGAATTTCTGGAAACTAACCGTATCACGCGCGTCGAAGGCGAGCCGTTCAAAAGCGCGGGCAAAGTTTTGGTGCAACCCGGCTGGCTTACCGTTTACGGCAAGCAGTCGGATTCCGACGAAACGCCGAGCCTCGCGCCGGTGAAAGCCGGCGAGATGGTCAAGACCGCGAACATCGAGGTCAAAGAAAATGTCACCAAACCACCGGCGCGGTATTCGGAAGCGACTTTGTTGAGCGCGATGGAAGGCGCGGGCAAACTCATTGACGACGACGAACTCCGCGAGGCCATGAGCGAGAAAGGTCTTGGCACGCCGGCGACGCGCGCGGCGACGATTGAAGGTTTGATTTACGAGGAATACGTTCATCGCAACGGACGCGAATTGCAGGCCACGGCGAAGGCGTTTTCGCTGATGGAATTGCTGAATGGGTTAGGTATTCCTGAGTTGACTAAGCCCGAATTGACCGGCGATTGGGAATTTCAGTTGAAGGAAATGCAGCGGAAAAAAGTCAGCCGTGAGCAGTTCATGTCGGGCATCGCGGACATGACGCGCCGCATCGTCGACAGCGCCAAGAAATTTGAATACGACACGATTCCTGGTGACTTTGGCGTGCTGAATGTGCCGTGCCCGAAATGCGGCGGCGAGATTCACGAGCGTTACAAACAATACCAGTGCGTGAAGTGCGACTTTGCGTTCTGGAAAACGCTCTGCAGCCGGATGTTCGAGCCGGAGGAAGTCGAAAAAATCATCACCGAAAAAATCATCGGCCCGTTGCAAGGTTTCCGCAGCAAGCAGGGATTTCCGTTCGCCGCCGTGCTCAAGATGAACGCCGAGCACAAGGTTGAATTTGATTTCGGCCAGCCGAAGGAAGGCGAATCTGCCGAGCCGGTAGATTTCACGGGCAAGGAAGTTCTCGGCAATTGCCCGAAATGTGGAGGGCGTGTGTTTGACACCGGGATGAATTACACTTGCGAGCATCATGTCGGGCCGACGCCGACCTGCGAATTCCGCACCGGCAAAATCATTTTGCAGCAGGAAATTTCCGTGGAGCAGGTGAAGAAACTGCTGGCCGAGGGCAAAACTGATTTGCTGAAGGGATTCATCTCCAAAAAAACGAACCGCAAGTTCGAGGCGATGCTCGTCGTGAAGGACGGTAAGACGGCGTTCGAGTTTCCCGTGCGCGAAGGCAAGGGGCGTCGCAAGAGCAGCGAGCCACCGCCGAAAATTGATTTCACCGGCAAGGCGGTCGTCGGCAAATGCCCGAAATGCGCCGGTCAGGTGTTCGACACCGAGGCCGGCTACATTTGCGAAAATTCACAGCGCGCGGAAAAGCGCTGCACCTTCAAGCCCATCGGCAAGACGATTTTGGAGCAGCCGATTGACGCGGTGCAGGCGGCGAAAATTCTCAAGGACAAAAAGAGCGACGTGCTGGAAAAATTCATCTCCAAATCCGGCAAGCCGTTCCCGGCGTTCCTCGTCATGGATAAGAAGGGCAAGATTACCTTCGAGTTTCCGGCGCGCGACGACGAGTGATGTCGCTGCACTTCAAACAACTCGGTCACGGCGAGCCGCTCGTCTTGCTGCACGGGCTGTTCGGTTCCGGCGACAATTGGTTTGGCGTCGCGCCGAAGCTGGCGGAAAAATTCCACATCTTCGCGCCTGACCTCCGCAACCACGGCCATTCGCTGCACCACGCGGAGATGGACTATCCGCTCATGGCCGCCGACGTGGAGAAATTTTTCACGGCGGAGAAAATTGAAAGCGCCCATGTCATCGGCCATTCGATGGGTGGCAAAGTGGCGATGCAGTTCGCGCTGGATTTTCCGGCGCGCGTAAAAAAACTCGTCGTCGTGGACATGGCTCCGCGCGCTTACGCGCGGACGCACGACAAAATATTTGCAGCACTGCTGGCTTTGGATTTAGCGTCGTTCCAAACCCGCCAGCAAATCGAAGAGACGCTCGCACTGGAAATTCCGTCACTGAATCTGCGGCGGTTTCTTCTGAAAAACCTCGGCCGCGACGAACACGGAAAATTTGTTTGGAAGATGAATTTGCGCGGCGTGGCGGAAAATTATTCGCGGCTCGGTGAGGTTTTAAGCGAGGAAAATCAGTTTGATAAGCCGGCGCTTTTCATCCGTGGCGGCATGTCGGATTACATCAGTGCGGCGGACGAGTTCGAAATCCGGCGACGATTTCCCGCAGCGCAAATCCAAACTATCGCCTCGGCGAACCACTGGGTTCATGCCGACGCGCCGGAGGAATTTGTGCGGCTGGTTCTGGATTTTTTGTGATTCCACTGGAAATTTCGCCGGCATGGTGCATCTGTATGGGCTGAATGTTCGCGCTCGCTGAAAATCCATCTGAACCGGCAGACGCCGCCGACCGGTTTGCGCGGCTGGCGGAGTTTTATCCGCGCTGGCGCGAGGTGCCGCTGTATCGCGACGCCCTGATAGCCGGAGATTTTTCGCGCCTGCCGCTCATCACCAAGCGCGAAATCCGCAGTAATTTCCCCAACAATTTTCTCCGCGCCGGCCAGAACCTCGACGCGCTGCTCGCCGAAAAATGCGTGGAACTCGAACACACCTCCGGCACCTCGGACGAGCGGACGGCGGTGTTGTTCGCGCGCGGTTGGTGGGACGCGCAGGAGGAGCGCGTGCTGCGGTTGAACGGCTTCATCGCTTCCATTTTGGACGCGCATCCCACCGCCCGCCGCGCGACGCTCGTGCCGCCGGTCTGCAACGGCGTGGTTTGTTTTTCCAACTTCATGGCCAAGTCCGCGCGCACGCTCGGCCGGACTTTGTTCGTGAACCAAGCGCGCATACCGTTCCTGCTCACGGACGACGAACTCGCGCGCATGGCGGACGAAGTCGCGGAGTGGTCGCCGCAATTTCTCGACCTTGATCCGGTTCACGGCGTGTGGTTCGCGCGGTTTTGCGAGCGGCGCGGAATTCGGTTTCCGTCGGTGAAATTCATCCTGTGCAGCTACGAATTTGTCAGCGTGGTGCATCGCAAAATTCTGGCGCGCGTTTTCGGCGTGCCGGTGTTCAACTTTTACGGCTCGACGGAAGCCGGTCATTTGCTTGTCGAAAACGAAGCCGGCGAAATGCGTGGCTGCGACGAAAATGTTTTTTACGAAATCATCAACGCGGACGAAAAAGGGGTCGGTGAGCTCGTGGTGACGACGCTGACGAATGAAATCATGCCGTTGCTGCGCTATCGCGTCGGGGATCTCGTGCAGCGCGCCGGCGAAAACTATCGTGTGCACGGCCGCTGCCGCGACGCGTTGCGCCGGCGCGACGGGCGGCGCGTGACGACGCTCGAAGTGGACAACTGTTTCGCCGGCGCTCAAGGCATTTTGCATTACCAGTTGAAACAGGCGGCGGACGGCAGCTGCCGGCTGCAATTCATCCCGGATCGCGAGCCGCCGTCGGAGGAAACGGTGAATTCTCTTGCTGCGAAACTGGCCGATTTGTTGCAACTTGAAGCGCGTCCCGACATCGAACCGGTGAAAATGCTGCCGCCGCAGACCTCCGGCAAATTTCGCTTGACGTGCCGCGCCGAAGCTTGAACGAAACCGAACCAAATCCGCCGCCGGAAATCCGCGACCCGTGGATTGAAAAATTTCTCGCGCACTTGGCCACGGATCGCGGCGCGTCGGTTTACACGCAGCGAAATTACCAGCAGGCGCTGGTTGAATTTGCCCGCTGGCATTTGACAGAACGTAAATCGCCGGCGGTGTGGGAAAAACTTCAGCGCGATGATTTTCGGAGCTATCTGCGCTATCTGGGGCGGAATAATTTGAGTCGTGCGGCGACGGCGCTGCGGTTTTCCGCGCTGCGGACATTCTACAAATTTCTTATGCGTCACGGCGCGGTGGAAACCTTGCCGATCAAAAATCTGTCGCTGCCGAAAGCGCCGAATCGGCTACCGAAATTTCTGACGATTCAGCAGATGGCGGATTTGCTCGCCGCGCCGGCGAAATTGCTGGCGTCACAAAAAGATAAAACGGGGGCGGGCCGGCCGCTATCGGCGGAGGTTTGTCTGCGCGATGTCGCCGTGCTGGAGACGATTTATTCCTGCGGCCTGCGCGTGAGCGAGTTGTGCGGGTTGCGCGTGGACGACATCAATTTCAGCGAGCAAATCATCCGCGTGCGTGGCAAAGGCAAAAAGGAACGGCTCGTGCCAGTCGGCGAACCAGCATTGCGCACGATTCAAAGTTATTGGGATTCGTTGCTCGCGCCGCCCAACGCGGCGCAGCCGGTTTTTTGTGCGGACACGAAACGGCGTTCGCCACTGAATCGCATCCAACTCGCGCGGAGATTGAAAAATTATCTTATCATTGCCGGACTTGACCCGGCGCTGACCCCGCACAAATTGCGGCACAGTTACGCGACGCACCTGCTGGACGCCGGCGCGGATCTGCGCAGCGTGCAGGAACTGCTTGGCCACGCGCACCTCATCACGACGCAGGTTTACACGCATGTTACCACCGAACGGTTGAAGAAGGCTTATGATGCGGCGCATCCAAGGGCGTGATGCATTGAATTGCTGAAGGGTTATACTAATTATTTAACGGTTCGCAGGGACGCTCGCCCCAACAAACGCCAGAAAAGTTTGTGACAATTTCTGCAAAGGATTTTTAATTGTCTTTCCAGACTTCCGGCGCAAAATCAAAGCTTGGAGAATTTCTCCAAAAGGTTTTTGAAAAAATGAAAATTGATTTTGCTTTTCGTCCTAAGCTCGTCGAGACGCTGAAGAATTATTCAGCGCAGAATTTTTTTGCGGATTTGAACGCTGGCATTGTGGTTGGCATTGTGGCGCTGCCGTTGTCTCTGGCGCTCGCGATTGCGTCGGGCCTGTCGAATCCGGCCATTGGTTTGTTCACGGCGATCATCGGCGGATTGCTGGTGTCGCTGTTCGGCGGGTCGCGCGTGCAGATCGGCGGGCCGGCGGGCGCGTTCGTGCCGCTGCTCGCGCCGATCGTGATGGTGCACGGGCCGGAGGCGCTGGTGGTGTGCGCGTTCATGGCGGGCGTGATTTTGTTTGTGCTGGGCGCCACGCGGCTCGGCGTGATGATCAAATACATTCCGTTTCCGGTCGTCACTGGTTTCACGAGCGGCATCGCGATCATCATCATGAGCACGCAAATCAAAGATTTTTTTGGGCTGTCGGAAACGCTGCCGTCGGAATTTTTGGGCAAGCTGAAAACCTTTCTCTACGACAAATCAGCGGACGGCCAACTCGCTTTCCAACCGCACTTTAATTTGAATGTGGCGACAGTTTTATTGGCAACGGTTTGCACGCTGGCGATTTGGTATTGGCCGAAGAAGCTCGGAAAATTTTTGCCGGGTTCGATGGCGGTGGTGGTGGTCGCGACGCTCGGCGAGGTGTTTTTCCACCTGAACGGAAATTTTTCCATTGCGACGCTGGGCTCACGGTTTGGAGATTTGCCACGCACGCTGCCGGTGCCGCATTGGCCGGCGCTGTCGCTGGAGGCGTGGCAAGCACTGGTGCCGGCGGCGATGACCATCGCGGTGCTGGGCGCGATCGAATCGCTGCTGTCGGCGGTGGTGGCGGACGGCATGATTGACGACCGGCATGATTCGAACCAGGAATTGATGGGGCAGGGCATCGCGAACATGGCGATGGGAATTTTCGGCGGAATGCCCTGCACCGGCGTCATCGCGCGCACGGCGACGAACGTGCGCAGCGGCGGACGCACGCCAGTGGCGGGCATTGTTCACGCGGTGACGGTGCTGGTGATTTTGCTGGTGGCCGCGCCACTGGCAAAAAATATTCCGCTGGCGGCGCTGGCGGCGGTGCTGGTGGTGGTTTCGGTGCGCATGGGCGAATGGCATCAGTTTGTGCGGCTGAACCGCTGGCCGAAAAGCGACGTGATGGTTTTTCTCTGCGCGTTTTTTCTGACGGTGATTTTGGATCTGCCAACGGCGGTGGGCGCGTCGCTGATCCTAGCTTCGGCGCTGATGGTGAAGCGTCTCGCGCAAACGGCGAATGTGGAAGCGGATCCGGAGGTGACGCAGGGCGATTCCGCGAGCCAGCAAGTCGGTGGCAAAAAAATTCCTGACGGTGTGATGGTGTTTCGCATTTTTGGGGCATTCTTTTTTGGCGCGGCGGATAAATTGGAAAGTTCGCTGCGGAGCGCGGGCGAGTTGCCGGACGTGCTGATTTTGCGGATGCGCGATGCGCTGGCACTGGATGCGACGGGAATTGATGCGCTGGAAGATTTGCTGGAGAAATTACGGAAGAAGAAAAAAGAGTTGGTCTTGTGCGGACCGCATTCGCAGCCGCTGTTCGCGCTGACGCGGGCGGGTTTCATGGACAAAATCGGCGAGCACAACGTCTGCGGTGACATGGAAAGTTCGCTCGCGCGGGCGCGGCAGCTGATTGAGTCAAAGAAAAATAAAAAAGTTATTGACAGCTAACCCCAAATTGTTAGTTTGCCAGTGTCAGAGCCGTAAAAATTCAAATACCGAAACCCTCTCTATTTCGGAAGAAAGCCGAGAGGGTTGGTTTTTTGTCGTTTTACGAATCGGGTTTTGAACATTAAATTTTCTGGATGCCCAAGTAGCTCAGTTGGTAGAGCACGTCCTTGGTAAGGACGAGGTCATCAGTTCAATCCTGATCTTGGGCTCCAGTTAAAACAAAAACGAAAACAGCAACACACGAAATCACATGGCCAAAGAGCAATTTCAGAGAACCAAACCGCACGTCAACGTCGGCACCATCGGTCACGTCGACCATGGTAAGTCCACCTTGACCGCCGCCATCGTTGCGGTGCAAAACCGCAAAGGTATGGCGCCCTTAATCGAATACAAGGACATCACCAAAGGTGGCACCGTCCGTGACGAAACGAAGACCGTGACCATCGCGGTTTCGCACGTCGAATATGAATCTCCCAAGCGCCATTACGCGCACGTTGATTGCCCTGGTCACGCGGATTATGTGAAGAACATGATCACTGGTGCCGCGCAGATGGACGGCGCGATTCTCGTGGTAAGCGCAGCGGACGGCCCGATGCCGCAAACCCGCGAACACATTTTGCTCGCCCGCCAGGTCGGTGTGCCGAGCATCATCGTTTGCTTGAACAAGGTTGACTTGGCTGATGCTGACTTGCTCGAGCTGATCGAAATGGAAATTCGTGAGTTGCTCACGAAGTATGGTTTCCCCGGCGACAAGACGCCCATCGTTCGCGCTTCTGCCACTGCCGCCTTGGCTGGCAAGCCGGAAGGTGAAAAGGCCATCGCTGATTTGCTCGAAGCGCTGGACAGCTTTATCCCTGATCCGACCCGCGAAATTGACAAGCCGTTTCTGATGTGCGTCGAAGACGTGTTCACGATTGAAGGTCGTGGGACGGTTGTGACCGGTCGCGTCGAGCGCGGCATCTTGAAGAAGATGGAAGAAGTTGAAATCGTCGGTTTGAAGGACACGCGCAAGACGGTTGCGACTGACATCGAAATGTTCCGCAAGCTGCTTGATTCTGCGAGCGCTGGCGACAACGTTGGTGTGTTGCTCCGTAGCACGACCAAAGACGAAGTGGAGCGCGGCATGGTTTTGGCCAAGCCTGGCTCCATCAAGCCGCACACCAAGTTCAAGGGTGAAGTCTATGTTTTGACCAAGGATGAAGGTGGTCGTCACACGCCGTTCTTCACCAATTACCGTCCGCAATTTTATTTCCGCACCTCCGATGTGACTGGCACGCTCACGTTGCCGGCCGGCGTTGAAATGGTGATGCCGGGCGACAACGTCTCGGTGGAAGTTGAATTGCAGAAGTCGGTCGCGATGGAAAAAGGTCTCAAGTTCGCGATTCGCGAAGGCGGCCGCACCATCGGTTCCGGCATTGTGGTGGAAGTCATCGCCTAATGGCGTAGCAGTTTTGGGAGCGCGGAGTTTGAACCTCCGTGCTCCCTTCTTGTCCGTAGATGCGGCGGTGTTTTGGACGGTTACGGCAGTAGCTCAATTGGTAGAGTAGTGGTCTCCAAAACCATTGGTTGCAGGTTCAAGTCCTGCCTGCCGTGCCAGTCTGCTAGATGGAGAGGTGGCAGAGTGGTCTATCGCGGCGGTCTTGAAAACCGCTTTAGGCGAAAGCCTAACGGGGGTTCGAATCCCTCCCTCTCCGCCATAATTATATTTTGTGAACAACTGGACACACATTGCAATCTGGGCGGTGGTCATTGGCGCGGTGTTCGGCTACCTCTGGTGGCAGGGACAAATTCAGCGCTTGGCTGTATATGTCGCGGAGACGCGCGAAGAATTGAAAAAGTGCGCTTGGCCGAGTTGGGAAGAATTGAAGGGCTCAACCGCGCTTATAATAATCATGGTGGCACTGCTTGGGGGCTATATCGTGGTAGTGGATTTGGCCCTTTATAAAACCGCCTTCAGTCCGCTGGTGCTGGTGATTGTCATGGCTGCGGGCTATGGCGTGTGGCGGGTAATTCAGTCCGGCGGCAATAAATAATCAATTTCATGCTAAACCAGTGGTTCATCATCCAGACGCTTTCTGGCCAGGAAAACAAGGTCAAGGAAAGCATCGAAAAGCGGATCAAGGCCGACGAGATGGAGGAATTCATCAAGGAAGTCATGGTGCCAATGGAGAAGGTTGTTGAAGTTCGCAACCAGAAAAAAACGGTCACCAACCGCAAATTGTGGCCGGGCTATGTTTTTGTGGACATGGTGCTGCTCGACGACGACAAGCGTGTCATCGAAAAGCCTTGGTATTTTATCCGTGAGACGCAGGGCGTCATCGGTTTCTTGAGCGATCCGCCGCAACCGACGCCGACCGAGGAAGTGGATGCCATCAAGGTTCAGATTTCTGCCTCGGAAGAAACTGAAAAACCGAAAGTCAATTTTGCCGTTGGTGAAACCATCAAGATTAACAACGGTCCGTTCCTGAATTTCAGCGGTGTAATCCAAGAAATTGATCCGGAACGCGGCAAGCTGAAGGTGGAAGTCAACATTTTCGGTCGCAATACTCCGGTTGAACTTGAGTATTGGCAGGTGGAAAAGACCTGATACAATTTTCAACCGGCTAATAAGTGCGGTTGAGCGGATTTATTTTTAAATAGAATTTTATGGCAAAGAAAATTACAGGACAGATTAAATTGCAGATTGCGGCCGGTCAGGCAAATCCAGCGCCGCCCGTCGGCCCCGCGCTCGGTCAGCACGGCGTGAACATCATGGGCTTCTGCAAAGAATTTAACGCCGCGACCAAGAATGACGCCGGCTTGATTATTCCCGTGGTCATCACGGTGTATCAGGACAAGTCGTTCACGTTCATCACCAAGTCGCCGCCTGCGTCCGTGCTGCTCAAGAAAGCCGCCGGCATTACCGCTGGCAGCAAGACGCCGAACAAGGACAAAGTCGGCAAGGTCACGCGCAAGCAGATTTTGGATATCGTGAAAATGAAGTCCAAGGATATCAACGTAAATTCTGAAGATGCCGCTGTGAAGCTTATCGCAGGCACGGCGCGCAGCATGGGAATTGAAGTTGTCGGTTAATACAAACAAACAATCGCGGGAGGGCCGAAAGCCCGATTGCACCGCACCAACATAAATGCCCAGCAAAAGATACAAGAAGGCGCTTGAAGTCGTGGACGGCAAAAAAGCCTACGCACTCAAGGAAGCCGTTGGCGTGCTCGCCAAATTCCCCAAAGCCAAGTTTAACGAGACCATTGACCTCGCGTTCCGCCTCGGTGTTGATCCGAAGCAGTCTGACCAGATGGTTCGCGGCACGGTTCCGTTGCCTCACGGCAGCGGCAAGCTCGTGCGCGTGCTCGTTTTCGCCAAAGGCGCGGCGGCCGATGCGGCCAAAGCTGCCGGTGCGGAAAACGTTGGCTTTGAAGACATGATTGCCAAGTGCAATTCTGGCTGGTCTGATTTTGATGTTGCCGTGGCCACGCCCGAAGCGATGGTGGAAGTCCGCAAACTCGGCAAGGTTCTTGGACCGCGCGGCTTGATGCCGAATCCGAAGACCGGCACCGTGACCGACGACACCGCGAAAGCCGTGAAGGAAGTCAAGGCGGGTCGCGTTGAGTTCAAGGTGGACAAGGCCGGCAACGTCCACGTTATCGTTGGCAAGGCCTCGTTCAAGCCGGAACAGCTTGAGGAAAACGCCCGTGCTGTAATCGAGGCCGTCGCCAAGGCGCGCCCGAACAGCATCAAGGGAACCTATATCAATTCTTGCACGCTCTCGGCGACGATGAGTCCGCCCGTCCGTGTGGATGTCCGTGAATTCGTAACCAACTAAAGGAGATTTGAGCCATGCGTGCTGAAAAGAAATTATTGACGAGTGAATATGTCGCCCGGTTGAACGCCTCGCCGTTCTTCATCGTGGCTGGCTATCAAGGTTTGAAAGTCGCGCACCTCTCCGAGTTGCGCAAACGCCTGAAGCAGGCCGGTGCCGAAATCCACGTTGTGAAGAACACCGTGTTTAACGTCGCCGCAAAGGAAGCGGGCATCGGTGATTTGAACGGCAGTCTCGCCGGACAAGTCGCCGTCGTGACCGGCAACAAGGACATTTTCGTCGCCGCGAAGGCGTTGAAAAATTTTGCGGCTGAGTTCGACAAGCTGAAAATCAAGTTCGGTTTCTTGGACAGCAAGCGCGTGGAGCCGGCGACGCTCATGGCGTATGCCGATTTGCCGAGCCTCGAAGTGCTGCGCGCAAAACTCCTCGGCCTGTTCAACGCACCCGGAACCAAAATCGCGGCGGTCATCAAGGCCAAGGCGGAAAAAGTCGAACAACCGGCTTAAACAATTTCCGGTTTGGGGTTTCAAATTTGAAATTTCAAATCGGATTCAAACAAACAACCAAAACGTAAATCGTCGGTTCGCGAGCTGTGAACTGAAAATTGCCGGGGCGCCGGCAGACGACGAGACGACAACAAAGAAAGCAAAAGTAAAGTTATGGCAGACCTCGGAAATCTCGTGGAAGAATTGAGCAAGTTGACGGTCATCGAAGCCGCCGACCTCGTGAAACAACTGGAAACCAAGTGGGGCGTTTCCGCCGCGGCCTCGGTCGCGGTGGCGGCTCCGGGCGCCGCCGGTGGTGCCGCCGCTCCGGCCGCTGAAGCGCAGACCACGTTTGACGTGATTCTCGTTTCCGTTCCGGCGGACAAGAAGATCGCCGCGATCAAGGCGGTGCGCGAAGTCAAGGCCGGCATGGGTCTCGCCGAAGCGAAAGCTTTGGTCGAAGGCGCGCCGAAGCCGTTGCTCGAAGGTGCGAACAAGGCCGACGCCGACGCCGCCAAGAAGAAGCTCGAAGAAGCTGGCGCGAAGGTTGAAGTCAAGTAATTCGTCCGTTTACGGGGCGGCGGCGTGTTGCCGTCGCCCCATTTCATCCCCGCGAAAGGCGGGAATATTTGCAAAGTTTTATCAGGTAGCACAGTCGGTTGTTGGTTTGGCAAGCTGGCCGCGAATGAACGCGGCGGGCTTGCCTTGTGTCGTTAAGTGAAAATTCCGGTGCGGCGGGTTGCCGCGCCAAAAAAAAGAAAGCCAAAAATGCCATCGCGAGCCACAGAACGTATTAACTTCGGCAAAATCAAGGAAATCATCGCCCCGCCGAACATGATCGAGTTGCAGACGAATTCCTACGCGGAATTTTTGCAGGCCGATCTGACGCCGTCCAAGCGGCAGAAGCACGTCGGACTGGAATCGGTTTTCCGCGAAGTATTTCCCATCCGCAGCTACGATGAAAAAATCGAGCTCGACTACTCGTCCTACGAGATCGGCGAGCCGAAGGTGGACTGGCTCGAATGCCTCCGCGAAGGCACGACCTACGGCGCGCCGCTGTATGTCACCTTCATCCTCAAGGAAGAGGGCAAGGGCGGCAAAGAAGAAAAAGTTTTCATGGGCGAGCTGCCGCTGATGACGCCGCAAGGCACGTTTGTCATCAATGGCGCAGAGCGCGTCGTTGTCTCGCAGTTGCACCGCTCGCCGGGCATTGCGTTTGAAGCGACCCAGCACCCGAACGGGAAAATGCTCCACAGTTTCCGCGTGATTCCGGATCGCGGTTCTTGGTATGAAGCGCAATTTGACACGAGCGATTTGCTCTATGTTTATCTCGACCGCAAAAAACGCCGCCGGAAATTTTTGACGACGACGTTCTTCCGCGCACTTTCGTTCCTCGACCATCGTGACAAGGAAAAAGGCACCAAGGGCAAGGACAACGGTGGTTTGACCCGCGGCACCGACGAGGAAATCTTGAAGTTGTTCTACACCATCGAGGAATTGACGGTGAAGGAAGCGGAAAAAATTGAAGATCTGCAGAACCGCGTTTTGGTTGAAGACGCAGTGGATGCGGAAAAGGGTTTGGTGGTCGCTCGCGCCTTCGAGCCTTTGTCGAAGGCCGTGGTCAAGCAGATTGCTGAACTCGGCATCACCAAAATCAAGGTCGTAGATACCTCGGTGGACGAAGGCAACATCATCAAGTGCCTCAAGAAAGATCCGGCCAAAAACGAAGAAGAAGCGCTGAAGGACATTTACCGCCGCCTGCGCCCTGGCGATCCCCCGACCGCCGCGAATTCTCGCGCGCTCATCCTGCGCTTGTTCTTTGACGAAAAACGCTATGACCTCGGTCGCGTTGGCCGTTACAAGATTAACCAGAAGCTCGGCATGAAGACCGAAGGCCGCATCCTGACCAAGGAAGATTTGGTCGAGGCGACGAAGTATTTGCTCAAGCTCAAGAAGGGCGAAGGCTCGCTGGATGACATTGATCACTTAGGCAGCCGCCGCATCCGCACGGTCGGCGAATTGCTTTCCAACCAGTGCCGCGTGGGTCTGTCCCGCACGGAACGCTTGGTGAAGGAGCGCATGACGTTGTTCGATCAGACGGTCGAATCCATGACGCCGCAGAAGCTCATCAATCCGAAGGCGCTTTCCGCCGTGATCCGCGATTTCTTTGGCCGCAGCCAGTTGTCGCAGTTCATGGATCAGATCAATCCGCTCGCCGAACTCACGCACAAACGCCGCTTGTCGGCGCTCGGACCGGGTGGTCTTTCGCGTGACCGTGCCGGTTTTGAAGTCCGCGACGTGCATCCGTCGCACTACGGCCGCATTTGTCCGATTGAAACACCAGAAGGCCCGAACATCGGCCTCATCGCGTCGCTCGCGACCTTTGCGCGCATCAACGAATTCGGCTTCCTCGAAACGCCTTACCGCAAAGTCGAGAACGGCCGCGTGACGAATCACATTGATTACCTCACCGCCGACCGCGAAGAACAGTTCATCGTGGCGCAGGCGAATTCAGTGATGGATGAAAAAGGCCATTTCACGGACGACCGCGTGGTCTGCCGTCAGCGTGGCGAGTTCATTGACGTGGAACCGAGCGCGGTTCACTACATGGACATTTCGCCGAAGCAGCTCGTCTCCATCGCTGCGTCGCTGATTCCGTTCCTCGAACACGACGACGCGAACCGCGCGTTGATGGGTTCGAACATGCAACGCCAGGCCGTGCCGCTCCTCGTCACCGAGGCGCCGCTCGTCGCCACCGGTCTCGAAGAACGTGTCGCCCGCGATTCGCGCGCGGTGCTCGTCTCGGAAGAATCCGGCAAAGTCGCTTCCGTAAATGGTAATCAGATTATCATCACCGAGAACGGTCAGTTGCCCGAAGGCAAAAAGAAAATCAAGCACGACCCGGCTAACGGCATTTCCGTTTATCCGGTGCGCAAGTTCATGCGCTCGAATGCGGCGACCTGCATCAACCAGAAAATTCTGGTGGAGAAGGGCGACCACATCAAGAAAGGCCAGATTTTGGCCGACGGTCCCTGCACGCAGGGCGGCGAGCTGGCGCTCGGCCGCAACGTGCTCGTGGCATTCATGCCGTGGAACGGCTACAACTTCGAGGACGCGATCCTCATCAGCGAGAAAATCTGCAAGGACGACATCTTCACTTCAATTCACATTGATGAATTTGAAGTCGCGGCCCGCGACACCAAGCTCGGACCAGAAGAAATCACGCGCGACATCCCGAACCTGGGCGATGAAGCGTTGAAGAACCTCGGCACCGACGGCGTCATCCGCATCGGCGCGGAAGTGAAGCCCGGCGACATCCTCGTCGGCAAAATCACGCCGAAGTCCGAAACTGAACTCGCGCCAGAAGAACGTTTGCTCCGCGCCATCTTCGGTGAAAAGGCTGCCGATGTGAAGGACACTTCGCTCAAGGTTCCGTCTGGAACTTACGGCATCGTCATGGACGTCAAGGTCTCGGCGAAGAAAGACGCCGACCGCGTCAGCCGCTCGGTTTCCAGCGAGGAAAAACGCCACGCGAAACAGATCGAGGAAGATCACAAGAAGAAAACCGGTGAACTGGAAGACCAATTGACGGAAGCGTTGAGCAACATTCTGCTCGGCGAAAAAATTCCGCTCGACGTCGTCAACAGCGAGACCGGCGAGATCATCATCCCGGCGAACCGCAAGATCACGAAAACGCTCCTGCGCAAGCTCGCGACCGTTTACGACCGCATCGAAATTGACCCGTCGCCGATCCGTAACAAGATCAACGAAATCATCGGCCAGTTTAAGAAGAAATTCGACGACTTGCAGATGCAATACGACGAGGAAATGGAACGTGCCGAAGCCGGTGAAGGTGTCGAAGCCGGCATCGTCAAGTCGGTCAAGGTTTACATCGCCTCGAAACGTAAATTGTCGGTCGGTGACA
>CAISYZ010000252.1 GCA_903889895.1 uncultured Verrucomicrobia subdivision 3 bacterium
GTCGGCGAAGGGATGCACGCGCGGGCGGAAATCACCGACTTCTGGCAACTCGTTTTCAATCCCTCAATGCTTGACCGCTTGTTTCACACCATTTGCGGCGCGTGGTGTGCCGGCTCATTTCTCGTGGTGAGCGTCAGCGCGTGGTATTTGCTCAAAGGGAAACATCTCGAATTCGCCCGCAAGTCGCTGAAAGTCGGTCTAACCGTGGCACTCGTCTCGACATTGCTGCAAGCCGTTACCGGTCACAAGAGCGCGCAAGGTTTGGAAAAAAATCAACCGGCCAAGCTCGCCGCGTTCGAGGGACTTTACGAAACCACTTCCAACGCACCGCTGGTGCTGGTGGGCTGGCCGGATGAGAAAGATGAAAAAGTCATTGGTATTTCCGCGCCGGGAATGTTGAGCTTCCTCACGCACAATGATTTTCACACGCCGGTCATCGGGCTAAACGAGTTCAAGCCGGAAGATCGTCCGCCCGTTACGGCATCGTTCCTGTTCTTTCACGGCATGGTCGGCATCGGTTTTACCCTGATTGCCGTGACGTCGCTCGGCTTTTTATATTTCCGCAAAGGCAAGCTGCACGAACGTCGCTGGCTGCTGTGGCTGCTGGTTTTTTCCGTGCTCGGTCCGCAACTCGCCAATCAACTCGGTTGGTTCGCCGCCGAAGTCGGGCGGCAGCCGTGGATTGTTTATGGCTTGATGCGGACGCCCGCCGGTTTGTCCGCCGTGGTCAAGGCGAACGTCGTCTTGTCGTCGCTGATTTTGTTCACGCTGATCTATTCGCTGCTGTTCACCGTTTTCATTTATCTGCTCAACGACAAAATCCAGCACGGCCCGGATGACGCGGATTTGATTCCGTCCGGTAAACTCGCGCTGCCCACCAAAAATTAAATCTGCCATGCACCTCGATCTAAATACCATCTGGTTCATCCTCGTCGGCGTTTTGTTGACCGGCTACGCCGTGCTCGACGGCTTTGATCTCGGCATTGGCGCGCTGCATCTGTTCACAAACAAAGATGAAGAACGCCGCGTCATGCTCAATGCCATCGGTCCGGTGTGGGATGGCAACGAAGTCTGGCTCGTCACCGGCGGCGGCGCGCTGTTCGCCGCATTTCCGAATGTGTATGCCACGGCGTTTTCCGGTTTTTATCTCGCGCTGATGCTGCTGCTCGCCGCGCTGATTTTTCGCGCCGTGGCAATTGAATTTCGCAGCAAGCGACCCGAACGCTGGTGGCGACAGATGTGGGACGTGAGTTTTTCCGTTGGCAGCATTGTGTCGTCGCTGCTCATCGGCACGGCGCTCGGTAACATTGCCTGGGGCGTGCCGGTGGACGCCAACGGCGAGTTTGCCGGAACTTTTCTCGGCCTGCTGACGCCATATCCGCTGTTGGTCGGCGTGACCACCGTGGCGCTCTTCATGATGCACGGTGCGATTTACGGCGTGATGAAAACGGAGGGCGAGCTGCACGACAAGATGCGAGTGTGGGCGATGCGCTGCATCATCTTTTTTGTCATCTGTGCGGTGACGCTGACGATGGCGACGCTGTTGTTTGTGCCGCACATGGCCGCGCGCGTCCGCGAAAACCCGTGGCTGTTCAGCGTTGCCCTGGCGAACATGCTGGCCATTGCCAACATCCCGCGCGAATTTCACCACGGCAATGACGGGCGCGCATTCCTTTCCTCATGCGCCACGATTGTCACGTTGATGGCGTTGTTTGCATTGAACATTTTTCCGAACATGATTTACAGCCTGCCGAATCCCGAAAATAGCCTGACCATCTATAACGCTGCGTCATCGCCGAAGACACTGGGTATCATGCTCGTCATTGCGTGCATCGGCGTGCCGGTGGTCATCGCCTATACGGTCTGCATCTACTGGATTTTCCGGGGCAAAGTGAAGTTGGATCGGATGAGTTATTGAATCTATGGATGTAGCATCTTGGAACGACCGTTACGCCGCGCCTCAGTATATTTACGGCGAAACGCCAAATACTTTTGTGGCTGAAATGGCGTCACAGATTCCCGCCGGACCGGTGCTTTGTCTCGCGGAAGGCGAAGGACGCAATGCCGTTCACCTCGCGACTCTCGGACATCGGGTGACGGCCGTGGATCAGTCCGAAGCCGGTTTAGCCAAAGCGCGGCGACTCGCGGCGGCACGCGGTGTGGAAATTGAAACGGTGCTTGCTGATCTGGGAAACTTTACCATCGAGCCGGGTGTTTGGTCTGGCATCGTCGCCACGTTTGCCCATTTGCCGCCAGCGATTCGGTGTAATGTTCACGCGCAAGCGGTGCGTGGTTTGCGACGGGGCGGCGTGTTTATTCTTGAAGCCTACACCCCGGCGCAATTGGCATTTGATACCGGCGGGCCAAAATCCCCGGAACTGCTCATGACGCTGGCCGGCCTGCGGGATGAACTTGCGGGCTTGGAGTTGCTGGTGGGGCGTGAGGTTGAACGAGAGGTCATCGAAGGTGATGGCCACACGGGGCGCGGCGCGGTGGTGCAAATTCTAGCCCGCCGAAATGAGTAACGGCTTTGTCCAACGCGGCGGCTGGTGGGTGGTTGGGCAATTTCTGCTTCTGTTTGCCATCGCCATTTTGGGCATCACCTGTCGTGCGACATCGAAGCTGCATCTGATTTTTCTTTCCGGTATGGTTTTTCTCTTGGCCTCGGCGATCTGTGGCGTCTCTGGTGCGCTGACGTTGGGGCGAAACCTAACACCGTTTCCAAAGCCAGTTGCAAACGCGCAGTTTGTCCAACACGGCATTTACGCTCTGATTCGGCATCCGCTTTACACTTCCGTTTTTTGTGCCGCCGTTGGCTGGTCGCTGGTTTGGCAAAGCTGGCCGGCCTTGGCCGTTTCCTTCGTGCTGGCAATTGTCTTAGACGCCAAAGCCCGGCACGAAGAGCTTTGGCTGCGGCAGCAATTCTCGGAATACGCAGACTATGAGCGGCGCGTGCGGCGATTCATTCCGTGGATTTACTAACTCCTGCGCCATGTGTGAATGAATTGTGCATTGTCGTGAATCAACATCTGACGCAAAATTAAAAAATGAAAACCAGTCCAATAACCGCCTTAATTTTCGCAATTCTGCTGGCTGGTGTGGCTGTGGCGGCGGATGCCCAAACGCCAGAAATCACGACGACTCCTGCCGCGCGCCAGTCAAATCAAACCGAACTGACCTGGTTGACTGATTTTCCGAAGGCGCTGGTTCGCGCAAAAGCTGAAGGCAAATCTGTCCTGCTCTTTTTTCACGGTTCCGATTGGTGTCCGCCGTGCGTCGAGATGCAACACCAAGTTTTTGAGTCCCCGGATTTTATCCAATACGCCCGCCGCGCACTGGTGCTCGTGGACATTGACTTTCCGCAAAAGTCCACGCAAAGCGAAGAATTAAAACGAACCAACCTTGCGTTGAAAGCCAGATTCAATTTGAGCCGGGAACCCGGCGAAGGTTTTCCTACAATCGTTCTGTTGAATGATGCGGGCGAAACGGTCTTGCAGGAAACCGGCTACGCTGGCGGTGGAGCGGCGGAAGTCCTGCCGAAACTCCAGCGGCATCCCGGAACGGCTGCGACGCCTGTTGCCACCGCCGCCTATAAAAATTTGAGCGTCGAGGAATTCGCGCGAATGGCGGATGACAAACAAAACGTGGTTTTGGACGTGCGCACGCCAGAAGAATTTCAAGCCGGCCATATTCCGGGAGCGGTGAACCTCGACGTTACCGCGTCCGACTTTCAAGCCAAAGCCGCCTTGCTCGACCGGAGCAAGATTTATCTGGTGCATTGCGCCAGCGGCGTGCGCAGCGCCAGAGCGTGTGACAAGCTCAACCATCTGGATTTCCCCAACCTGTATAATCTTCCCGGCGGTTTCAGGACGTGGGCCAAATCCGGCAAGCCGGTCGAGAAATAAGAGAAATAAGAATTTGAATTATGCGCGGCCATACCACCCGCGCGACTGGTTGCACACCTTGCAGACCGACAGCATCACCGGCACTTCCACCAGCACACCGACCACGCACGCCAGCGCCGCGCCCGAACTCGGGCCGAACAGCGTGATGGCCACTGCCACCGCCAGTTCAAAGAAGTTGCTCGCGCCGATCAGCGCGCCGGGCGATGCGACATTGTGCGGCACTTTCAATTTGCGCATCAGCAGGTAGGTGAGGCTGGAATTGAAATAGACCTGAATCAGAATCGGCACAGCCAGCAGGATCACCGCAAACCATTTCGTCGTCAGATTGTCGGCTTGGAATGCAAAAATCAGCGCCAGCGTCAGCAGCAACGCCCACATCATAACCGGATGAAATTTCGGCAGGAAATTCTTTTCAAACCAATCCTTGCCGTGCGATTTCAGCAACAGCGTCCGCGTCAGCCAGCCTGCCGTCAGCGGCACGACGATAAATACGACCACCGAGGTAATCAGCACCTTGGGCGGCACCACCACATTCGCCACACCGCACAAAAACATCACAATCGGTGCAAATAGCACCAGCATAATCAGGTCGTTCACCGCCACTTGCACCAAGGTATAGACCGGGTCGCCATCGGTGAGATAGCTCCACACAAACACCATCGCCGTGCAGGGAGCGGCGGCCAGGATGATCAGGCCGGCGGTGTAATTCTTCGCCGTCTCGGCGTCAATCCAATGGGAGAAAATATGCTGCATGACGAGCCACGCGAGAAAGGCCATGCTGAACGGCTTGACCAGCCAGTGAACAAACAGCGTCACCATCAATCCATTGGGCCGCTTGGCGATGCCGCCGATGGCGCTGAAATCCACCTTGAGCATCATCGGATAAATCATCAGCCACAGTAGAATGCCAATCGGCACGTTAACCTGTGAGCCTTGCCCAAATTCCAATTTGCTCAACGTTGACGTGACGCCGGGCAGCAATTTGCCGAAGGCGACGCCCACCACCATGCACACCAGCACCCACACGGTGAGGTAGCGTTCAAAAAAGGCCAGGCGTTTGGGGGCCGGAGAGGTTGACATTGTTTGCGAAGTTAAATGGGTTGAATTGCCTGACGAATCAAGCAGCCACGCACATTTGCGAACACCATTCCTCAACCTTGGCTTTGATGGCGTCGCGCACTTCGCGGGTTTTTGCCAGCTTTTCTTCGTGCGTGCCTTGCACGCTGGACGGGTCAGGAAAACTCCATTGCAGGCGCTTGGTAACGCCGGGGAAAATCGGGCAGCGTTCCGCGCTCGCCTCATCACAAACCGTGATGACATAGGCAAACATCTTGCCGGTCTTGAACATGTCGAACACCGACTTCGTCGGGTTGCCGGAAATACCAATGCCGATTTCCTGCATCGCCTCGACGACGACCGGATTCAGCTTGCCCGGCTCCATGCCCGCACTGTGCGCTTCAAAGTCGTCCGGGCAGATTTGGTTCAGAAACGCCTCGGCCATCTGGCTGCGGGCGCTGTTGTGGATGCAAACGAACAAGACACGTTGTTTCATGGCTCAATTGATTTGGTTGTGGTTTGAAAAAGTTGTTGCAGTCGTTCCGGGCCGGTGGGTTCTTCCGTCACCCACGGCACGAGCGCCGTGCGCTTGGAAAGTTTCTCGACCACTTCGCGGATATATTGAACTTCGCCGCGTCCGCGCGTCACGAGCAGCGGATCATGCGAACCGCTCCCGGCAAAACTCTGGTTGATGACCCAGGCATACGGTTCAATCTGCGCCCGGCGCAAGTCGGTTTGCAGCATGGCCGCTTCGTGAACCGGCGTGGCTTCCGGCAGCGTGACGACCAGGACGCGGGTATATTCAGCATCCCGCAACCGGGGAAGCAATTCGCGCACTTCTTCCGGCATGTCGCTCGCCTTGCGCGCGATTTCCCGGTGATACGATTCCGTCGCGTCCAGCAGCAGCAGCGTGTGGCCCGTCGGCGCGGTGTCCAGCACCACAAAGGCATCTTTGCCTTGCGCCACCGTGCGGGCGAACGCCCGGAACACGGCAATTTCTTCCGTGCAAGGCGAACGCAAATCTTCTTCCAATAAGGCGCGGCCATTGGCGTCGAGGTTTTTGCCCGCCGTCGCCATCACTTGCTCGACGTAAGCCTTCGTTTCGACTTGGGGATCAATCCGGCTGACCTGCATTCCAGGAATTTTCCCCGCCGCCGCCGCGATGTGCGCCGCCGGATCGGTAGTGCTCAAATGCACCTTGCAGCCGCGCCGCGCCAGTTCCGTCGCGATGGCTGCCGCAATGGTGGTTTTGCCCACGCCACCTTTGCCCATTGTCATCACCACGCCCCGGCCGGATTTGGCAATGCCATCCACCAATTCGGTCAGTGATTCAGTGGCCGGCAAGACCACGCTGGCAACTTCATCCGGTTGGTTGTTGGCGTGAAAATAATTCGCCGTCACCAGCGCCCGCAGCGCCGGAATGCCCACCAGATTTTGAGAGCGCAATGGAATTTTGAACAATCGCATTTGTGTCAAAAACTTTTCCGCTGCCGTCAACGCATCCGTTCCCCGCTTTTGCAGTGCCAGGGCCACCGGGTCGGAACCGGCGGCTTGAAACAGCCCGTTCAAAATCAGCCGCTGATTGCGCACACCGATGGCGGCTAATTCATGGCTGGTGCGTTCCGCTTCCGCCAGCGCCGCCCGTTGCGCCCGGCTCACCAGCACCAGCGTCGTGCGTTCGCCGTCGGCCAGCGATGCCACCGCGTTTTCATAAACCACCCGTTGCTTCTCCAAGCCCGACAAGGGGCCGAGACAGGAATTGCCCGTCGTGCTGCTGTCCAGAAAACCCGTCCACGCACCCGGCAACGACAACAAGCGCAGCGTGTGCCCGGTCGGTGCCGTGTCAAAAATGACGTGGTCAAAATCGGTGGTGGCTTCCGGCTGTCCGAGCAGCCGTGAAAATTCGTCGAAGGCTGCAATTTCCATCGTGCAAGCGCCGGAAAGCTGTTCCTCCATGCCGCGCAAAATGGCGTCCGGCAGTTTGCCGCGATACGGCCCAACCAGTTTTTCACGATACGCCATCGCCGCCGCTGCCGGATCAATGTTCAGCGCGGCCAGTCGCGGCACGCTTAAAATGTCCGTCGGGGTGGAAGTCAGACTGACTCCCAGCACTTCATCCAGATTCGAGGCCGGATCCGTGCTGACCAGCAGCACCCGCCGCCCGCCATCCGCCAGCGCAATGGCCGAGGCGCACGCCAGCGAGGTCTTGCCCACGCCGCCCTTGCCCGTGAAAAACAGGAAGCGGGTCGGCGCTTCCAGAAAGCGGGCGAGCGATTGTTCGGGGGCAATGTTCATAAATTTAACAGGTGCCACCGCCACAGCAGCAATCCGATTTCGCGGGTGCCGCCGCTGCCGTGGCTTCCAGCTTGAACCAGCTTGCGAGTTCGGTGCGGTCGGGATAGCGTCCCGTCGTCACCACTTTGCCGTTGAGCAAAATCACCGGCAGCGCCGCTTCACCCTTTTCCGTCAGCGTGGTTTTCACCAGTTCGTTTTCCACGAACGCCGCCGGGTTTTGTGAGAGGTTGTGCCGCTGGACAATCACATCCTGCGTTTTCAGCCAGTCGAGATCAGCGGCGAATTGCACGAGCTTGGTGTCAACTTCCGGCCCGCAGACGCCGGTCGAGCAGCACATCGCGGGGTCATACACATGGAGAATTTGCGTGGTTAGTTTCATAAATTATTTTGCTTTCGCCTGGTCGCGGCGACCATCGGCGTAGGCTTCAAAAACCATCTTGATCTGGTCCCGCACCTGCCGGAATACCGCCAGCTTTTCCTCGTCCGTGCCCGTCGCGTGCGCCGGATCGTAAAAGCCCCAATGATGGCGGTTCAACTGGCCGGGAAAAATCGGACACGCTTGATCCGCGTTGCCGCAGACGGTGATGACCGTCTCCACCGGCTGGTTCAGAAAATCATTCATGTGCTTTGAATGATGGGCGGAAATATCAATGCCGATTTCCTTCATCACTTGGATGCCGAGCGGATGCACATAGCCCGCCGGTTTCGAGCCGGCGCTTTGCACGTTGAGCGTGTCGCCCGCCACCGCGCGCAGGATGCCTTCAGCCAGATGACTGCGGCACGAATTGCCGGTGCAGAGGATGAGGACGGTTGGTTTCACTTTTTGCATTGTCGTTTGCATATTTCAGCGAGGTCGGTTTTAAGGATTTGCTTGATTTGCTTGTTGTCGGCAGAAATCTGCGGTTCTTTCTCGTTAGCTTTAGTCACCCAGGCGAGTGCGGCCCGCACCGTGGCGTCCGCTTCCCGGCCCGGCAGGCGGTAATACACCCAGCGGTCGGTTTTGCGGGATTGCACCAACCGGGCTTGAAAGAGAACGGACAGGTGCTTGGAAACGGTGGAAGGGGCCATGCCGAACAGTTCGGTGATCTGGCAGACGCACAGCTCGCCGCCGCGCAGGGCCATCAGGATGCGCACGCGGGTGGCATCCGCCAGCGCCTTGGTGATATACATGAAGTCGCGCATAATCTATTTTATCATTTCGCCATACAGCGAAATGAAGATAGGCTGCCGCGCCCCCGTCGTCAAGTCGGCATTGCGATAAACCCTGGCCAGTGTTCAGCTCAGGCGCTGCTGGTGATGTTCCGTGATCAATTGCGTTTCCGCTGCCAGCCAGTGCTGCACATCGTGGCCAGACTCCGAACCCTCATTTACATAATTGCAGTAAGCCTGTTTAGCCACTTCGTCCCGTGTGGGGGTGAAATCCTCTATGGCTGCCGCGCGTGCGGGTCCTGCATTTTGTTGGTTTTGGCCGTGGTGTTTGTGTTTCATCCGCAGATTTTAGACCATGCGATGATGGGAGCTATGGGGTGTAACCCGACCGCGTTTCCATGGTATTTATCAGGCTGAATAGATCAGCCACACGCCGCCCAGCAGCACCAGCACACCGCAGATGCTTTTCACCACGGCCAAACCCTTGGACTGCTCATTCCAGTTGAGAAAGCGTTGCACCATTTCGGTCGAAGTTCCCGCCGCCACAATCACTGCGCAATGCCCTACGCCATAGGCCAGCAGCAGCGACACCCCGTAAATCGGCGCAGTCTTCGCCAGCTTGAACGTGATGCCCAGCATCGGTGCCATATAGGCAAATGTGCAGGGACCGAGCGCGATGCCAAACAACAGACCGAGAATGAAAGCCGCGAGCAAACCCTTCCGCTTCATGCCGACCTGGCCCGGCCCCGACCATGGCATCGGAATCACGCCCAGCAGATGCAGCCCCACCACGAAAAAAATCACCGCCACGAAATAATTTCCGTATTGGCCCACGTCACCCAGCATCCGCCCCGCCGCCGCCGTGATTGCGCCGATGGCCGCGATGGTGATGAGGATGCCCACGGCAAACAGCACCGATGTCCAGAAGGCGCGCTGCACCGTCACTTTTCCCTGCTTGCTGATGAATCCCACAATCAGCGGGATGCTCGCCAGATGGCAGGGACTTAAAATGATGCTCAAGATGCCCCACGCCACCGCCGCCGATAACGCCAGTAGCGGTGCGCCTTCAACCGCGTGGCTTAAGGTGGTAAAAAGTTTCTCCATGCTGGCTTGGCCTTTAGTGGATTATTTTCCGGCCTTCAAATCCACGCCGAGTTCTTTCCATTTCGCCAGAATATCCTCTTTGGCAAAGAAACCGATGTGCCGAAACAGTTCCTTGCCGGTGGCATCGTAAAAAATCTGCGTCGGAATCACTTCAATGGCGTATTGCTTGGTCGCGTCGGGATTTTTCCACACATCAATAAATTCCACTTCCAGTGTGCCGGCGTAATCCGTTTTCATTTGCTCCAGAATCGGGGCCATCATTTTGCACGGAACGCATTTGCCCGCGCCGAGATCGAGCAGCTTCGGCAGCCCTTGCTTGGCCGGCGGCGTGGTTGGGGCATTGGTTGAGGCCGCGACCATGCTGGCAAGCAACGCCGGATTGGTGAGGCTGGGGCAGCACGCGCCGTTGGTGACACCGCCGGAGCGGTTGGTTTGGGCGATCACCAGCGCCGCCCCGACGATGACCAGACCTGCTATTGCCAGACTTAATGTGGAATGCTTTTTCATAATTGTTTTATCGTTGGTTGGTTCATTGTTTTACCGGTTGCAGCATGGTTTTGAGTTCGTCCACCGATGGAACTTTCCCGCTCATCTTCACCTTGCCATCCAGGACCAGCGCCGGCGTCGTCATCACGCCGAACGCCATGATTTGTCTCAGGTCGGTGACTTTTTCGAGTTCGTAGGGCAGGCCGAGTGCTTGCGCCGCTTTTTCCGTGGCCATCATCAGGGCGTTGCATTTCGCGCAGCCCGTGCCGAGGATTTGTATTTTCATAAACATTTTCCTCCGGTGCGTTTGGCCGTCTTGCATTTGTTGCGCTGCACCGCATCCACGCACTTGAAGAAATTCAAAACGCACGGCACGCGCAGGCGGTAAAACACCTGCAACCCGCGCTTGTCATCCGCCAGAATGCCCGCGTCGCGCAGGACGCCCAAATGCCGCGACACCGTCGGCATTTCCACCCCGATCATGTCCGTAAGTTCGCGCACGCTGCGTTCCCCACGCGCCAGTTCGTCCACGACGAACAGACGGGTGGGATGGGCGAGCGCCTTGATGATGCGGGCCTGATTTTTGTATTTCACTTGGGCGGTGTTCGTCATATTGGCTGTTCATATATTTAGCTGAACGGCTAAATATTGCTTACCCTCCATTGGCTTTTACCAACCACAATTATTCGCCCAACGGCACACTTCACTGTTTCCATCTGGATGGCATGCTGATTATTTTTAGCTTGATGACATATCTAGTTTAGTTATTTCAATTCAGAAATGAGATTGCTATTAAGAGGGTCAGCCTGACGCCGATTCCTCCATTATTATTAATAATTGTGCTCACTACAGTCATTTCGACATGGCATGTTGGTTGCGGCGTTTCCCGTAGCGCAGCCACTTTTCAATTTCCACCGCAACAAAGGCCGCTGCCGCTACCCCAACGATGCGCAACCAGGATTCGGCTTCGATGGGAGCGGTGTGGAAAAGTTTATTCATCATGGGCGTGTAGGTGAAGAGGAGTTGCGCGCCCAGCATCGCCAGCGAGCCAGCAATCACCCACCGGTTCGTGAACCAGCCGATGGCGAAGATGGAGTGGGTGAGGGAACGGCAACTCAAGAGGTAGGCGATTTCCACAAGCACGATGACATTGATAACGGCGGTGCGCGCGGCGGCTTCAGTCGCGGATTCAACCCGTAATTCCCAAAAGAACAACCAGAACGCCCCGGCCACTAGGATGAATGAAACCAAGCCGGTGCGCATCAAAAGCGGTCGAGTAATCAGCGGCCTTTTCGGATCGCGCGGGGGTCGGGCCATGAGGTCGCGTTCCTTCGGCTCAAACACGAGCGTCAGGCCGAGTAGCAGGGACGTCATCATGTTGACCCACAGCAGTTGCACCGGCAGGACGGGCAGCACCGTGCCGAGCACAATCGCGACGAGCAAAACCATGGCCTCACCTGTATTGGTTGGCAGCGTCCAGACGATGAATTTGGTCAGATTATCAAACACCCCGCGACCTTCCTCCACGGCTGCTTCAATGGATACAAAGTTGTCGTCGGTTAGAATCATTGATGCCGCACCTTTCGCCACGTCGGTGCCGGTGATGCCCATGGCGATGCCGATGTCGGCCTGCTTGAGCGCGGGCGCGTCATTCACTCCGTCGCCGGTCATCGCAACAACGTGGCCGCGTGCTTGCAACGCTTTTACGAGGCGGAGTTTTTGTTCAGGCGCAACGCGAGCGAAGACGGCGGTGCGGTTCGCGACTTCGGGAAGTTCGGTGTCGGAAATCTTTTCCAGCTCACGACCGGAAAGGGCGGCAAGTTTTCCATTTTCCTCGTGACCCTTCAGGCCGATTTGTCCCGCAATGGCGCGAGCGGTGATGAGATGATCTCCGGTGATCATCTTCACCGCGATCCCGGCACGCTGACACTCGCGCACAGCGGCGATGGCGGCGGAGCGCGGCGGATCAATCATCCCTTGCAATCCGAGGAAGGTAAATCCTTCAGTGATGTGGGCATGTTCGAGTTTATCGTGATGCGGATCAACTTGTCGGCGAGCAAGTCCCAGCACGCGCAAACCGCGCGCAGCCATCGTTTCGGCAGCGCGAGTTGCGGCGTCCTGGTCGAGCGCGACCAGTTCGTTGTTTTCGTCGAGTGCATCGTGGCAGCGTTCGAGCAGTCGTTCTAGAGCGCCAACTTTATAGATGACTCGGCCCTTGTGTGTCTGATGCAACGTCGCGCGAAACCTGTGTTCGGATTCAAACGGAATCATGTCCAGACGAGGCGCGGCGCGATTCGCCTCTGCCTGCTTTAAGCCTCCCTTCGCGGCAACAACAACCAGCGCCGCTTCCGTCGGGTCTCCTTGCACTTTCAACTTGCCGTCGTAACGCACGAGTTGCGAATCGTTGCACAGCACGCCAGCACGCAGGCATTCGTCGAGCGCAGGATGCTCCGTCGCGTTCACAACCGTGCCGTCGAGCCGAAATTCACCCGTGGGTTCATATCCCGGTCCCGTAACCGCGTAAAGTTTCCCGCCCGCAAAGATTTCTTGAACAGTCATCTGGTTCTCGGTGAGCGTGCCGGTTTTGTCCGAGCAAATCACGGTGGTGCTGCCGAGCGTTTCAACGGCGGGAAGTTTGCGGATGATCGCTTTTCGTTTTGCGAGTCGAGCAACGCCGATCGCAAGCACGATGGTGACGGCGGCGGGCAGTCCTTCGGGAATCGCTCCGACCGCCAGCGCCACCGCCGCCATGAACATCTCAACCGGTTTCTCGCCGCGCGCGACGCCAAGGGCGAACGTGCCGGCAGCCAGCACAAGAATGACCCACAGCACCCGTTTGCTGAACTGGGCAATTTTGCGCGTCAGCGGTGTGGATAACTCAACCGCACTCGCAATGAGCTGGCCAATGCGCCCGGTTTCCGTCTGGTCGCCAATGGCGCACACGACGCCCTCAGCCTGACCGCTGATGATGAGCGTTCCGGCGTAGGTGAGATTTTTTCGCTCGGCGAGAATCGTGTCCAGCGCGAGCGGGTCGGGATGCTTGGTCACGGGTAGCGATTCGCCGGTGAGGGCGGATTCATCCACTTGGAGGTTGCGGACGTGAAAGAACCGCAGGTCGGCCGGCACGCAGTCGCCGGATTGCAGCAGCACCACGTCGCCGGGCACGAGTTGCTCGGAGTGAATCCGCAGTTTGTGACCGTCGCGGCGCACAGTGGTTCCGGTGGCGGCCATTTTGGCGAGCGCCTCGATGGCTTTCTCGGCCTTGGCCTCTTGGAGGAAACCTACGATGGCGTTGACCAACACGACCCCAAAGATCACCGATGAATCCACCCATTCGCGGAGGAACGCCGTGACGCCGACCGCCAGCAGCAGGATATAAACGAGCGGCTGATTGAACTGCTGAAGGAATTTGAGCCAGACCGGAGTGCCTCGCCGGGTGGTCACACCATTCGGACCGTATGCTTTCTGTCGTTGTCTGACTTCCTCTGCTGACAAACCGGTGGAAGTATTCACGCCGAGAAATTTCGCGACTTCTTCGGCGGACAACTGGTGCCAGACTTTTTCAGCCGTCAGTGCTAATGGTGAGAGTTGCGCCTTCTTCATTTGAAACAATTCTTTCGCTCGCTTCAACCAGCGCCGCGCCCAAAGAAATTCCGTCGCCAGAATCGCCAGCCCCAGCGGAATAACCAGAATGGCCGGGCCGGGCAACACGATCATGGCGATTCCCACCAGCAGCACGCTGCCGCCCACCACGGCAACCATGAGTTTGCGTAGCGAACGCAAATTCATTTGGCCCAGGAACAATCGGCATCTGGCGATGAGGAGGCTCATTTGTCTTGCGATCGTCCGCACTGCCACCGCCGAAGGCGGTCAGAGATCATGAATCACCTTGGGCGGAAAAGCCGCGCGCAGGGCGTTCAGCACGGCGAGAACGTCAATGATTTCCTGGGTGATGGCACCGCTCACCGGACTCAAATGGCCGGTGACGGCAAAGATCATGCCGATGACGCTTAACGCCATGCCGCCGACCGCGCTCTGGAGTGCAATGATCCGCATCCGGCGGCTGATGTGCATGAATTCGTCCACTTTCTCCAGTGAGTTGTCCATGACCACCACCCCCGCAGCTTCCGCCGTCACGTCGCTATTCTGTCCAATCGCCATGCCAACCGTGGCGGCCATCATCGCCGGGGCGTCATTGATGCCGTCGCCGACGTAAAGGGTTTTTGCCTTGGCGGTTTCGGTGCGGACGATGGCCAGTTTTTCTTCCGGACTCTTCTGCGCGTAAATTTCGGTGATGCCAACCTGCCCGGCAAGGTATTGCACTTCCGATTCGCGGTCGCCTGAGACAATCATCACATGCGCAAATTGATGCTTGGGACCGAGATGTTTTACGAAGGAAAGACTCTCCGCCCGCGGCGCATCCCGAAAGCGCAACGCCGCTGCATAGCGCCCGTCAATAACCACCACGCATTCAAGCCCACCAGCAACCGGCGGCAGTTGATCAGCCCCTGGAATTTTCTGCGCGATAAGTTTGTTGCGACTGGTGATTTGCAGTTGATGACCAGAAATGATTCCGCGCAGACCTTGACCTGGCTGTTCGCCGACTTCCGTAGCTTCCGGGAGTTGGATCCCGGAATCTTTCGCGGCTGCGAGAATGGCTCGCGCCAGCGGATGTTTGGAGTAACGTTCCAGGCTCGCCACGAGCGTCAGCACTTCCTTCTGTGCAAAGCCCGGAGCAATGAGTTGTTCGGTCAGCTTCGGTTCGCCATAGGTAAGCGTCCCGGTTTTGTCGAAAATCGCCGTGCGGCACTCGGCAATTTGCTCCAGCACGACGGGGCTTTTGACGATGATTGCCCGGCGGGCGCAAAGTGAAATCGAACCAATGATGGCAATGGGAATCGCGAGCAGCAGCGGGCAAGGTGTGGCGATGACCAGCACCGCCAGGAAGCGGACCGCTTCACCACTGATCGCCCAGGCAAGTATCGCCACGGCCAATGCCACTGGCGTATAAATCGCGCCCAAACGATCCCCCAACCGCTGCAATTGCGGGCGCTTGCTCTCAGACTCGCGCATGACTTCCATGATCTTGGCGTAGCGCGAATCGGCCGCCCGCTGGGTCGTGCGGATGGTCAGGGCTGACTCGCCGTTGATTGCGCCGGAGATGACCATCGAGCCGGAGGTTTTGGAAATCTGGAATGGTTCACCCGTGAGATAGGATTCATCCATCGTGCCGTGGCCCTCAATCACCACCCCGTCCGCCGGACAAATCTCGTGCGGATAAATCACGAGCGTGTCACCCACGGCAATTTCCTCCAGCGCCACATCCAGCATTTCCGCCGCTTTTTTCCGGTGAGCGATGGACGGCATCCGTTTCGCCAGCGCCGCCAGAACTGAAGAGGCACTGCGCAACGCGTAACTCTCCAGCGCTTCACCACCGGAGAGCATCAGCACGATGATTGAACCCGCCAGATATTCGCCCAAGAGAACCGAAGTGATGATGGAAATCCCTCCCAGCAGGTCAGAACCAAATTCCCTTTTCAGGAGTTTGCATAGCAATTCATAGAGCAGTGGCAAACCACCCAGGACAAGCGTGGTCAGTAATGGTATATGATAGGTTTCGGCGGTGCTGTGAAAGCCGAAACGGAGCACCAGATGCGTCAGGATGGCAACAACGGAAAATGCCGCGATAACCGTCGTTTTACGGTGCCAGAGAGCGGCTGGCGAAAACCAGCTTCTTAACGGGAGGTTGTCTTGTTTCAGCTTTGGCTGAACCGCTTTTTCACCATTGCTCGCGGGTGCATGTTCCGATTGTTTTTTCATTGAAATGAGATTTCATCTGGCCGTCCTTGTGCCCCAAAGTCAAACAGCATGAACTTTATTTGCGTCATTCCAGAATCTTCAGACACGATTTGAGAAAACCACTTTCGCTCGCCACAATGGTTTCCAATTCATTTGCGTCGAGCCACACCCCGCAACAGCTTGGGCAGATGTCAATTTCCACCAGCCCATTTTGCCCTGTCACCAGGTTTTGACCGCATTTTGGGCAGTGCATCCAGTGCAGCTCCTTCAATCGTTGTTTCTCTGACTCGGCAATTGACTGCTGTTCTGCTTCAATTTTTTGCAGGCGAAGTTTTAGTTCAAGCTCCCAGACATATTGATCTTCTTTTTTGTTATGTTTCATCGACATGCTTTTCTGGCCGGCGTCCACAGCCGGCGTAAATTATTTTAGTGTTCCGGTTGTGGGCGTCCACGATGTGCCAGGAGGGGTATGGTTTGGACCTTTGAAAACATTGTCTGTTCATCATTTTTTGAGTTTTGGCTTGTTTGCATTTTTCAACGGTAAATGTTCGGCATCGGCCAGATGTGCGGCTTCCGGTGAACTGGCGACCGTCAGAACCGAGTTTCTGCCGCCGAACGGGTTTGGCACCGACTCTCTGGCGAGCGGATCAGGCATCCATTGGCCGTCCACGACAAGGCAGTATTCGTATGTGCCGG
The DNA here is from genome assembly GCA_903889895.1 of uncultured Verrucomicrobia subdivision 3 bacterium. Lineage (GTDB taxonomy): Bacteria > Verrucomicrobiota > Verrucomicrobiia > Limisphaerales > UBA11358 > UBA11358. The sequence continues at coordinate 16,491 of CAISYZ010000252.1, forward strand.
GTGCCAAAGCCGTTTCCTTCCACCAGTTGCCGACACCGGAGGAATGCAGTGTCTTGGCTTCGGGTTTCCAATGATTGAATGTTCCCGCGATGCAAACGCTGGTGGCGGTGGGATGAGTGAATTCAAAGCGAACCGGCATGAGTTGCGGGCTGGCATGTCCATTGTCGGATTTATGATTATGCTTCATGCTTGTTAAATAATTGGTTGGTGATTTTCAATTTCGGGAAATACCCCATTTTACCACGCTAGGCTGCCCGAAATGATCTGGCGGGTGATATGGGGTGTTACCCACTAGTGTCCAGTTAAGGCATGGCTGGGTGGGCAAGCTGAGTAATGATGTTGGGGGTTTTGTCAGGTTTGAGAGTGTGATCGATTTGATTCTGGATTGGGCGTAAACCGGGGCATGCCCGGCTCCAGCCCTGTTTTTGCCCAAATAATGAACGCCCTGCATCCGCAGGAGTTTGCCCGTTGCGTCGCCAGCTTTCCGCCGCCGCGCCGCCCGCGCGGCCTCTCGGCTTATGATCATTTTCTGGCCCTGTGTTTTGCGCAACTGACCGGTCGTGAAAGCCTGCGCGACCTGGTCATCTGCCTCAACGCCCGGCCCGCCCGCATCTATCAAGCTGGTTTCCGCACCCGCGTGACGCGCACCAATCTGGCTTATGCCAATGCCCATCGCGATTGGCGGGTTCTGGCAGCGGTGGCGCAAGTCTTGATGCGCCGCACGGCCCGGCTGTATACCGCTGATTCGGCGGGCCCGGATCTGCCGCCTTTAAGTTATGCGCTGGACTCTTCGTTGATTGACTTGAGCCTGGCGCTTTTTCCCTGGGCCAACTGGCAGCACACCGCTGCGGCGGTCAAACTTCACACCCTGTTGAGCCTGCGGGGACCAACCCCCGTCTGGGCCGCCGTCACGGAAGCCCAGCTGCCGGACTCCCATCTCCTCGACCACCTTCCCTTGCAACCCGGCGCTTTTTACGTGATGGATCGTGGTTATCTGGACTTTCGCGCCCTCGCCCGCCTGCAGGCTGCCGGCACCTTTTTCGTCGTCCGCTCCAAACGTCATGTCCGCGTCCGCGTGGTCAGTGCGCGGCCCGTGGACAAAAAGCTCGGCCTACGTTGCGATCAGACCGTCACGCTGGCCACCGGCTGGTCCCGGCGCCGCTTTGCCGGCCGGTTGCGCCGCGTCCGCGTTTACGATCCGGTCAATGCCTGCTCCCTGGTTCTCCTGACCAATCATTTTGAACTCCCCGCCGCCACCATCGCCGATCTCTACCGCCGCCGCTGGCAGGTCGAACTGTTCTTCAAGTGGATCAAGCAACATCTGCACTTGCGGGCCTTTCTGGGCCGCGGTGAAAATGCGGTGCGCCTCCAAGTCTGGTCGGCCATCTGCGCCTACCTGCTGGTGGCCATCGCCAAAAAAGAACGCCACCTGCCGCAAAGCCTGCACCAAATACTCCAGGTCATCAGCGTTTCAGCTTTTGAACCAGTCCCGCTCCAAGAACTCTTCGCCCCCAATCTTACCCAGCCAACGGACGACCCCCAATTGCTCCTCCTCCCTTAACTGGACACTAGTGGGGTGTTACCCTACCCAAATATATGAATCCGGGACTCACCAGCACTCAGGCCGATTGCTAACTGGAGAGATCATCAGGAATAAATCGAACGCTTCCCGTCAGGAAATGTCGAATGGGTAAAGACAGACACACAAACAACTGAATTTTTTTACTATGATTCCTATAAACCTTCACGCAGTAAGTTCAACCTTGGTGGCTCTGCCAGCGGCGGCCATGATAACTAGGAAACTGCTCCAAAACCGTAAAGCATCGGTTCCAGTTACAGCCAGTTCGACAGCCAACCAGATGATTCAAATAGAGCGGCGTGCCAACACCTTGACCGAGACCCTTAAAAACATTGTAGGTTACCATCACCACGGCCTTAACGAGTAAATGCCCTTTTACCGTTAGTGGTCGCCAGGAATTTAATTTACGCTGCATTGGCGTAAATTGCGGTGGCTATACGTGCAGTTTTTGTTGCGCCGGAAACTTCGCCGCACCTCGCCATTTAGCCAAGTCTTTTTCAATTTGGCCACTCGCCTTGTTTTGTTTTCCCGCTGGCACCAGTTCCATCACATCGCCGACCAGTTCGATCAGTTCGGCACATTATTTTTGGTTGTTTGAGTCTGCATGACGCCAAAATAATTTACCTCTAGGTCGACATCAAAGCCGCCGCGCTTCAGTCCCAGTTGATTCCGCCGGAAATTTGATCTGCATAACTTTGGTTTTTATCGCGTTTTATACATGCAACCATTATGAAAACTGCCTTGTTTGGACCTAGCGATCAACAGGGTAAACACCCCATAAATTGGGATGCCCGCAAGTGGTTTGTAACTTTTCCGGCGTTGGCGGCTCGGTATTGGTATATGAAAATGCACATGCTCATCCGCCGGTTCGCCGGCACATTCATCCTCGCCAGCCTGCTGCTCGCGCATTATCACAGCCCGAACTGGCTCTGGTTGACCGCGTTTGTCGGATTCAACCTGTTGCAATCGTCGTTCACAAATTTTTGCCCGCTGGAAATCGTGTTGAAAAAGGTTGGTGTCGGCGGCTCATGCTGTGGCGACGAGAAAAAGTCTGACAGCTCGTGCTGTTCCTGACAGAGTTGTGTTACTCCATGAAACGACTTCTGCTTACAAGCCTCGTCGCGGCGATTCCATTTTTCTCCGGTTGCCACAAAGCAGCGGAACAAAATCAAACGGAACTGCCGTCCGCCACTGTCCGCGTCCAATCGGTCGAGCGCAAGTCGCGCGCCGCCACCGAGGATGTCGTCGGCACGGTGCGCCCAAAATTGAGTGCGGTCATCGAGGCGAAAGTCAGCGGGCGCATCGAGCAAATGCTCGTCGTTCCCGGTCAGTTGGTGAAGGCCGGTGAACGGCTCGTGCTGCTGGATGCGCATGAAATCCAGTCGCGGCTGGATCAAGCCGCCGCCGCACGGCAACAGGCCGAGAGCGACTTGAAACGCGACACGGATTTGATGCAGCAGAAAATCCTTTCGCAGTCGGAGTTCGATAACGCGCAATCCAAGTTCCGCATCGCCGCCGCCGCCGAAGCCGAGGCCAAAACCATGCTCGACTACACCTTGATTGTCGCGCCGTTCGACGGCGTTATCACGCGCAAGCTGGCCGATGTGGGCGACCTTGCCGCGCCGGGCAAGCCGCTGTTGCAAATAGAAAATCCCGACACGTTGCGACTCGAAGCGGACGTGCCGGAAGCATTGGTCGGCAATGTGAAGCTTGGCGACAAACTTGCCGTGAGGATTGCCGCCGTCACCAGCGAAATTGAAGGCGCGGTCGCTGAAATGTCGCCGACGGCTGATCCGAACAGCCGCACTTATCTGGTGAAGCTGGATTTGCTAGGCGCAACGGGATTGCGTTCCGGGCAGTTTGGACGCGTCTCGGTTCCAGTTGGCGAAGCGAGCGCGATTCGTGTTCCCGTTGCCGCCGTTATTCAGCGCGGACAGATGGAATTGGTTTTTGTTGTCGCCGGCAATCATGCGCAAATGCGCCTCGTCAAAACCGGAAGCCGTGTCGGTGATGAAATTGAATTGGTTTCTGGCTTGGATTCGGGCGAGCAAGTCGTGACTGATGACGCGGCGGCGTTGACGGACGGGCAACTTGTGACGATCAAACCGTGAAAGCGAGCGACGAAAAATCACCGGGCGTGCATTTAGGCCTCGCCGGTCGCATCGCACAATCGTTCATAGATTCCAAGCTCACGCTGCTCATCGTCATTGCGTCCTTGCTGCTCGGCGTCTTCGCGGTTGTCATGCTTCCGCGCGAGGAAGAGCCGCAAATCAAAGTGCCGATGGTGGACGTGCTGGTGTCCATGCCGGGTTTTCACGCGAAAGAAGTCGAGGAGCGCGCCACACGCCCGATGGAAAAGCTGCTCTGGGAAATTCCCGGCGTCGAATACATCTACTCCACTTCCAGCGAAGGCCAGTCAACGGTCATTGTGCGGTTCAAGGTTGGCGAAAACATGGAGAGCAGCCTGGTGAAGCTGAACCAGAAATTGCAGCAGAATTTCGACAAGATTCCTCACGGTGTTTCCACGCCGCTCATCAAGGCCAGAACGATTGACGACGTTCCTATTCTGGCTCTGACGATTCACAGTCCGCATTACGATCACCTCACCTTGCGGCGACTGGCCGCGCAAGTGGATGATGCGATCAAGCAAGTGCCGCTGGTGGCGGAAACAACCATCATCGGCGGCGCGCAACGGCAGGTGCGCGTGCTGCTCGACCCGGTGAGGCTGGCATCACGCAATCTGTCGCCCGCCGGGCTGGTGCCGATGCTGCAACAGGCGAACAAACAATACTCCGCCGGCAACCTGACCAGCGACAACCATGAAATCATCGTGGAAACCGGCGCGTTTTTGCAAACCGCCGATGACGTGGGCAACGTGGTGGTGGGCGCGTATTCGGGCAAGCCGGTTTATCTGCGCGACGTGGCAGACATCGTGGATGGCGCGGAAGAACCGAGCCAGTATGTGTTCTTCGGTTCGGGTGCGGCGAATAAAGTTTCCGCCGATGAACCGGCGGTGACGATCTCCATTGCCAAGCGGCCCGGTGCAAATGCCATTTCCGTCGCCCGTCAGGTTTTGAAAAAAGTGGACACGCTCAAGGGTTATATCATCCCGGCGGATGTCCAAGTCAGCGTCACGCGCAATTACGGCGTGACGGCAGAGGATAAATCCAACGAACTGCTCTGGCACATGCTCCTTGCGGTGGTGAGCGTGTCGTTTTTGATTCTGCTCGTGCTGGGCTGGCGCGAATCCATCATCGTGCTGCTGGCGATTCCCGCGACGCTCGCGCTGACGCTGCTCATCTTTTATCTCTACGGTTTCACCTTGAATCGCATCACGCTGTTTGCGCTGATTTTCTCCATCGGCATCCTGGTGGACGACGCCATCGTCGTCGTGGAAAACATCGTGCGCCATTTTCATCTGCCGGAAAGCAAAAGCCGCAGCCGGGCGGTCGTCGCCATCGAAGCCGTGGGCGAAGTGGGCAATCCGACCATCCTCGCGACCTTCGCGGTGATTGCCGCCGTGTTGCCAATGGCGTTCGTCGGCGGGCTGATGGGGCCATATATGCGGCCGATTCCGATTGGTGCCAGCGCGGCAATGTTCTTCTCGCTGGCGATTTCCTTCATCGTCACGCCTTGGGCAGCCATCCGCATTTTGCAATGGCGGAAGAAAATCCAAGCGGCTGACAGTCACGCGCCGGATCACGAATCGGCCAGCGAAAATTTCTTTGGCCGGATGTATCGCGGGCTGATGACGCCGCTGATCGCCAGCGCGAAACGGCGCTATCAATTTCTTGCCGCGCTCGTCGTGCTGCTGCTCGTCTCAATGGCGCTGGTTTATGTTGGCTGGGTGAAAGTGAAAATGCTGCCGTTCGACAACAAGAGCGAATTTCAAATCATCCTGAACATGCCGGAAGGCAGTTCCCTGGAACGCACCGCGCAGGCCGCGCGCGAAATCGCCGCCGCCGTCCGCACGGAACCGGAAGTGACGGATTACGAGATTTATGCCGGCGTCGCCTCGCCGTTCAATTTCAACGGCTTGGTGCGTCACTACTTCATGCGACGCGGCGCGAACGTGGCAGATTTGCAAATCAACCTCGTTCCCAAAAACGAGCGCAAGGCTCAAAGCCACGACATCGCCAAGAGAGTCCGTCCGCGCGTGGCGGAAATCGCCGCGAAATTCGGCGCGCGGGTTGCCGTGGCCGAGGTGCCGCCCGGCCCGCCGGTGTTGCAAACCTTGGTTGCCGAAATTTACGGCCCGACCGAGGAGAACCGTTTGAAGATGGCGCAAAAGGTGATTGATATTTTCCACAACACGCCGGGCGTCGTGGACACGGATTGGTATATCGAGGCTGACCAGCCGAAAGTGGAATTTGTGATTGATAAGGAAAAGGCGGCGTTGCACGGCATCAGCGCGGAGACGATTTCGCAGACTTTGAAAATCGCCGTGGGCGGCGAGTCGGTGGATTTGCTGCACGTCCCGCGCGAGAAAGAAGATGTGAACATCGTTCTGCAACTGCCGCTCGCCAGCCGGAGCAACCCGGAGGAATTGCTCGCGTTGCGCGTGCGTTCCGGCGACGCCAATGCCTTGCCCGAACCGGCGACCGCTGGCAGTGCTGCGCCCCTCGTGCCTTTGCACGAATTGGTGACGGTGAAACAGACCATCACCGACAAGAGCATTTATCACAAAAATCTCATGCCGGTCACTTACGTCATCGGCGATGTGGCGGGCGTGGTGGAAAGCCCGGTGTATGCGATTCTGAAAATGAATGACGCACTGGCGAAACTCGACACGCGGGAATTCGGCGGCGACGGCTCGCCGCTAAAGATTTACAACGCCGTGCTGCCGTTCTCTGACCAGCAACCCTCAATGAAATGGGACGGCGAGTGGCACATCACAATTGAAGTGTTCCGCGATCTTGGTCTGGCTTTCGCCGCCGTGCTGTTGCTGATTTACGTTTTGATGGTCGGCTGGTTCAAGTCATTTCTCACACCAATGATTGTGATGGTGGTGATTCCGTTTTCGCTCATCGGCGTGCTGCCGGCGCATGGAATCCTGCACGCCTTTTTCACCGCGACTTCCATGATCGGCTTTATGGCCGGCGCGGGCATTGTGGTGCGCAATTCCATCATTCTTGTGGACTTCATCGAAATGCGGCTGGCCGAAGGTCATCCGCTGGCCGAAGCGGTGGTCGAGGCGGGCATGATCCGGTTCCGGCCCATCATGCTGACGGCGCTGGCGGTGGTGGCGGGCGCGACGGTGATTCTAACCGACCCGATTTTTCAAGGTCTGGCGATTGCGCTGATGGCCGGAAGTTTAATTTCCATGTTCACCGCACCAGTGCTGGTGCCGCTGCTTTATTTCATGGCGAACAACCGTAGATTGAAGACGGTGAAGGAATCGTTGTCAAAAACCTCGACTTCGTAAACAGCCGGGGCAAAGACCAATAGACGATCTTCCGGCCTGATACTTGTGCCGGGGCGCTAAATCATGCTGTCCCGATTATCTTCAAGTGGCAAAAGCCACAAGTATTGGCGGAAGTTGGTTGAAATAGTTTTGTAACTTTTATCCCCTTCATGGCTCGGTGTTATTAACGAATCATTTTATGCGCGCACTCAAATGGACAATTCTGGCGGCGACTCTTGCAGTCCCGATGTTCCTTAACGCGGCGAGCAACCAGATTCTCGGCTGGAACAATTTGGGTATGCACTGCATGGACAGCGATTATTCGGTGTTCAGCATCCTGCCGCCTTACAATACGATTGAGGCGCAACTGATCGTTGGCGGGAAGCTCATTACCAACGGCAGCGGCTACACGGTCACTTATCAGGCCGTGGCTGATCCTAGTGGTTCGTTCAATTCCACCGCGATGGGCAAGGGAAACTATTACACTTTCGCACAGGCACTTTTCGGCGCGGCGCTCGCACCGGATGGCGGTCTGGCCGGTTGGAACTTGCCCGGCACAAATAACACGCCCCAAGCCATGTTGTTTGAACAAACCAATCAGCCTGCCGCCGGAGTGCTCACGCCGGTCAACTGGTGGCGGGCGGAAGGCATTCCGCTCTCGCCCTATGACGATGCCCACAATCACTGCTGTCCGGTTTAGAAACCCAGTAAACATTGATGGTTTTCGGTGTCTGGCGGTTGTGTGGTGGGTGGAAGTTGAGCAAGCGCCTGTGAAATGGGCATTTTCTCAAAGAGCGTGAGGCTCAAAATCTGTAAAA
>CAISYZ010000253.1 GCA_903889895.1 uncultured Verrucomicrobia subdivision 3 bacterium
AATACCGCAGGAATGCGGGGAACCACCCTCAAGGAAGCGTCGCAGAATTGAAATCGAAAAATGACCGGACAGCGAGAATAGCCAGATTTTACCGAAATGAAATCGTTGTCAGCAAAACCTTAACCGGACAGTAGTGAAGTGGTGTATCAAATCACCAACCATGCGCGAACCGTTGCCAATTGCTGCAAGCATCGTTTAGCCGAATCTGATTTATATCAGTCGTCCGTTCATCCTCCCACAAACATGAATCCAACCAAGTCTAACCGTAACCTCCCGACCCCTATGAGCCAAACACTCAAACGCTCCCTGACGTTCAGGTTTCTGCTGGTCGGCCTGCTCGCCCTAATGTTCGCCGGTGTGCAGACTGCCCAAGCCGTCAACTCCATCGCCTACACCAACCAGCTTACCTTCAGCCAGTCCGGCATCAGTTCCACCAGCGGCGTTCCGCTAATTTACATTCCCAGCAATCCTTATGCGGTCGGCGACCTGATTTATTTCAACGGCACCACCACGGCAAACAATCCGTTCACGTCGGCGAACCGGTATTACGTGATTTATTCTAGCGGCAACAACATCAAGGTGGCGACCACCTTCAATGGCACCGCTGCGAATGCGGTCAACAGCATCACCGCCGCCGCCACGGCACAGCAGCATCCGGACTGGCTGTCGGGAGCTAACTGGTTCGGCGGCGCGGCCCCCAACGACAACAATTCATTCGCGAGTTTTCCCAGTGCTGGCGGTGGCGCTACGCCGACCGGCGGAGTTGTGATTAGCGGGAATGTGACGACTTACGGCTTGGGTTACGCCAACAGTTCTCAAGATTTGGAAATTTTGAGCGGCTCGTCCAACAACTTGAGTCTTTACCCGATTACATTTGCCACGGCGGACAGCACCACGCCGAAAATTACCAGCACCAACGCGAGCGCAGGCGTCATTTTTCTCGGCAACAGTTCGCAGGCTGCGTCGCTCAAAATCAACGGCACGCAAGGTTTGATTTTTAACGCCGGCCCCGGCGGCGCGGTCACTGGCAGCGGCACGGCGGCGACTTCGTCCGGGCCGGGCAAAGACATCCGCGTTTTCAACACGGTGAACTGGGCTGATTTCAGCGGCGGCGTTCAGATTGAACGCGGACAAGTCTCGCAGCAGAACGGAGCGAGCGTGCTGCCGTCCACGCAAAACCTCACCGTGGGCAACAACCAGACGACTGCCAACAATCTGCTGGCGGCTTTGTCTCTGAATGCCCGCGACTGCACGGTGGGAGCCTTGAATGGCGTGGCGCTGGGGCGCATCTTCAACAGTTCCGGCACGAGCATTTTCACCGTCGGCAACAATAATGCCGACGGCAATTACGCAGGCAGCATCGGTTACAATTTCGACGGAACTTTTCCGAACGCCAACCTTTGGCTCCACAAGGCCGGCACCGGCACGCAGACCATTTCCGGCCCCATCGCCGGCACCAACACCACCGTCACGGTGGACGCTGGCACCTTGGTTCTTTCAGGTATCAACATCTACAAAGGTGCGACCATCGTCAACGCCGGCAAATTGGTGGTTACTTCCGCCCAGCTTACCACCAACACCATAACCGTCGCCAGCGGGGCGATGCTGGACATCAACGTCTCCGGCACCAGCCAGTTGACGCCGGCGACGCTGACCCTGTCCACGACCACAACCACGTTGGAATTTCTCAACCTCGCCAGCACTACTACCGCCCCGGTCAAACCCGGCACGTTGACGTTGAGCGGAACGACGACGGTGAACATCAACAGCGGCACGCTCGCGCCCGGCAACAGCTATCCGCTCGTGAACTGGACGACCATCAACGGCGCGGGTGGCTTTGTCCTCGGAGCCAGTCCGTTTACCGCCACCCTGACCACCAACGGCAGCACGCTCACGCTGAACGTCTCGGCCACGACCAACGTCTGGACCGGCGCCAGCAATGGCAACTGGGACACCAACACCACCGGCAACTGGACCGGCGGCACCGGCGTTTATGCCGACGGCGGCGTGGCGAAGTTTGACGACACGGCTTCCGGCACGACCGCTGTTAACGTCAATCAGGCCTTGGTCAAACCGGGTCTCGTGTTGTTCAACAACAGCAGTCTCGCCTATTCTGTCACTGCCACCACCGGCACAAATATCGGCGGCGTGGGCAGCCTGACCAAGAGCGGCACCGCCGCGCTGACGTTGACCGGCCCCAACACTTACAGCGGCGGCACGACCATCTCCGCCGGCCAGTTGAACATTAATTACGGCGGTTCCAGCAGCGCCAATTCCGCCATCGGCACCGGCGCGCTGACCATCGGCGGCGGTCAACTCGATAACACCAGCGCCGGCGATGTCGCGTTGCAACCGGCCATCGCGCAAAATTGGAATGGCGACTTCGGCTACGTCGGCTCGGTTCACAATCTCAATCTCGGTAGCGGCGCGGTGACGCTCGCGGCCAACCGCATCATCTCGGTTACGAATAATATTCTGACAGTTGGCGGCACCATCGCTGACGGCGGCGCGGGTTACACGCTCACGAAAAACGGCACCGGCACGCTGGCGCTCGCTGGCGCAAACACTTTTAGCGGCGGCCTGACTTTGAACGCCGGCGCCGTGCAGGCTGGCAACGCCGCTGCGCTCGGCACCGGCCCGTCCCAGCTTGGCGGTGGCATGCTGGATCTCAACGGCAATTCGCTGGTCAACAGCAACAACATTAACAGCAGTTCGTTTGTGCTGACCAACAGCAGCGCGTCTGCCGGCGCGTGGGTGGCAAATTCCAAGGTCAACCAAAACTTTACCATCGGCGTCGGCACCGGCAGCATCGCCGTGGCGCGGCTGATTGACACCGGCTCGCCCCTGACTGTGACCAAGGTTGGCACCGGCACGCTCACCTTCAACGGCGCCGGATACAATAATTTGATGGCCATAACGGTCAACGCCGGCACGGCGATATTCGCCAATACCGGCGGTTCAACTTCCGACCGTGGTGTGACGCTAAACGGGGGCACCATCAAACTAGGTGCGTCCGGTTACAACAGCACGGCACCGAACGCGAATTTGATCGGCGACAACAACGCATTCACCATTAACGGTGGCACCTTTGACCTCAACGGCTGGAACGAAACCGTGGCGACGGTGGCCGGCACGAACGGCGTGATTCTCAATAATGCCGCCGGCACTACCCGGATATTGTCCATCGGTGGTGACAACGGGACGAACACTTTTTCCGGCAGCATTCAGAATGGCAGCGGCGTGCTGGCTTTGACCGTGCTTGGCACGGCGAGCGTGCAGACGCTGGCTGGCGCCAATACTTACACCGGCGGCACCACCATAACCAACACCGCCACGCTTCGGGCGGGCACCAATAATGTGTTTCCTACGGCGGGCGGCGACGTGGGGCTCTATTCCGGCGCTACACTGGACTTGAACGGGTTTAACAACGCCATCAATGGCCTGAACGGTGTCGGCACGGTGGACAACGTGACGAACTCTATTGCCGCCACTTTGACCGTTGGTTACAACGGCGACAGTGGCAGTTTCAGCGGCACAATTCAAAATACCGCTGGCGCGCTGGCGCTGGTCAAGGTTGGCACGGGCACGCAGGCTTTGAATGGCGCAAACAATTACAGCGGCACCACGACGGTCAGCAACGGCACGCTGGTCGTCGGCACTTCGCTGGCCGGTGCCGGCGCTGTCACGGTCGTTGGCCCTGGTGTGTTGAACGCCACCAACACCGCGCCGTCCATCGCCGGCGCAGTCACGCTCGTCACCAACGCCACGCTCTCGCTGCTGGACAACAACATCGGCACGCTGGCGTTGAACGGCGGCCTGACCCTGAACAACAGCAATGTTCTCAAGTTCGACATTAGCAGCGCCGGCTGCGATTCGATTGCCGTCAGCGGCAGCTTTGCGCAATCCGGCAACGTGCTGGTTAATATCAACCAAGTCAACGCGCCGAACGCAGGAACCTATACGCTCATCAGCGGTGTTTCCGGAATCAACCTCGCGAACTTCGTCCTCGGTAACACGCTGTCCGGCTACACACTCACCTTGAGCGCCGACGCCTCGGATCTTTACTTGAACGTCACGCTGAACGCGCCCGCCACGGCCTACTGGCACAACCGCACCGGCACGACGTGGATCGGCCACACCGGCGCTAATTACAATTGGGACACTGACCAAAGCTCCGGCTTGACGACCGCGACTTTTCCGGCGGCGGCCTCGGACGTTTTGTTTGCGGCGAACGCGGCAAATAATTTTGTCACCACGCTCGGCGCGGATTTCGGCATCAAGAGCCTGACCTTCAACGTGGCAAACAACGTCATCATCGCCGGCACCAACGTTCTTACGCTTGGTGGCGCGATCACCGTCAACTCCGGAGCGGGCACCAACACCATCAGCGTGACCAATGTGGTTTTGGGCGTTGATCAGAATCTCACTGTGGCCGACGCCGCGAACACCTTGACCATCAGTTCGCCGATAAGCGGCGGACATGCGCTCAACATCAATCCTACTTCTGGCTTGGGCACCGTGGCGCTTTCCGGTTCCAGCACATTCACCGGCAACACGACCATCACCGCCGGCACGCTGGCGTTAAAAAATCCGACCAACACGCTGCCCGATGCCGGCGCTGTGAATATCAACGGCGGCATCTTGAGCCTCGGCACCAACAGCGACACCGTGGGCGCAGTCACGCTCACCAGCGGTATCATCACCGGTTCGTCAGGCCTGCTGACGGGTTCGTCTTACAATTTCCTGACCGGAACGAACAGCGCAAACCTCGGTGGCTCCGCCGCGCTGACTGTGAACGGCGGTCCGGTGTTCCTGGCCGGTAACAGCACTTATTCCGGCGGCACCACTATCAGCAGCGGCACGCTGCAACTGGGCGCGAGCAACGCCCTCGGCAGCGGCAGCGTGACGGTCGGCGCGAACGTGCTCGACCTGAATGGCCAGACCATCGCCAACGTGATCAATTTCAATGGCGCGGGCACGCTGCAAAACAACGGCGCTTCGGCCGCCACCGTCACGGCCAATGCCAATGTGACCAGCGGCTTTACAATTGACACCACGGGCGGAAGCATCACGACCGCCCGGTTGATTGGAACCGGGGTTCCGCGCACCTTGAATGTGAATGGCGGGAACACGCTGACCTTCAATGGTGCCGGCCATAACAATCTCATTGCGCTGGTGTTGGGTGCCGACTCGCAGGCTCCCACCGTGATTTGCGCAAACAACGGTGGTCATGCGGCCGACCGCGGCGTCACCATTGACACCGGCACGCTCCGGTTGGCCGGCCCCGGCAACGGAGGTTCTTATCCGAACGCGGACCTGATCAACGACACCTCGGTCTTCCAAATGTTGGGGACGCCCAGTGTGTTCGATCTCAATGGCTGGAATGAAACCGTGGCCACGGTTTACGGCGTGAGTGGCGCGGTGATTCAAAATTCCGCTGCCGGCACCAACAGCACCTTGACGGTCGGCGCGGATAATGCCACGAGCGTCAACACATTCTCCGGCACCATGCAGGACGGCGGCGGCGTGTTGTCCATCGCCAAGACCGGTTCCGGCGTCCAGATTCTGAACGGCACCAGCACTTACAGCGGCAGCACCACAATCAACAACGGACAGTTGCAGGTCACCGCGGCGGGCGCGTCGCCCGCCAGCACGTTTGTCATCAATACCAACGGCGGGTTGACGTTTGACACCGACACGGCGTTCTACCTCGGTGGCTTGTCCGGCACGGGCAATGACTCGCTGCTCAACCTCGGTAGCAGCGCGATTGCACTGACGGTTGGCGCGAACAACGCCTCTACCACTTACTCCGGAGCGTTGAGCGATGGCGGCGCGGGCGCGATGTTGACGAAAGTCGGCACCGGCACGTTGACCTTGTCCGGCACGAACAATTATTCCGGTATGACCACCGTCAGCAACGGCGCGGTGATCATCTCGCCGAATTATGTTGCCGGTTACAACTTCACCGTCAACGAAGGAGCGGTGCTCGGCGTCTCCGGCAATTCACCATCCACCTCGGCGCAAATCGGCACGCTCACGCCGGGCATCAGCGGTTCGGGCAGCAGCACGCTTTTATTCACCAGCCTTCCGGTGCCGACCAACGCGCCGATGACCGTCACGACGCTGGCTCCGGTCGGTGGTGTTAACTCGGTGATTATTTCCAACACCGCCGTGCTGGCGGTCGGCACTTACAACCTCATCAATTACACGACGCTCACCGGCAGCTTCGGCGCGTTCACGCTCGGCACTTTGCCGGCGGGCACGGTGGCGCATCTGAACAACAACACCGCGTCCACGCCGAAAGTGATTCAGTTGGTTGTCACCGCCATCGCCCCGCAAATCTGGAGCGGCGCGGTCAGCACCAATTGGGACATCGCCACCACCGCGAACTGGAAAATCAACGGGACGTCGACAAACTACGCGGATTTCAGCCCGGCGCAGTTTGACGATTCCGTGGGCAGCGGCGCGACCACCGTCAACTTCGCGACCAACGTCCAGCCCAGCATCGTGACGGTGAGCAACCTCACGAAGAATTACACGTTTACCACAGCCAACGGCAGCGGCATCACCGGCGCGACCGGCCTGACCAAAAACGGCACCGGCACGCTGACGCTGGTGAATGTGACCAACAGCTTCACTGGCGGCGTGGCCATCAACGCCGGCGCGGTGGTGCTTTCGTCCGCCACGCTCGGCACTAATAACATCGCCAACAACGCCAGCCTGATTTTCAGCAACGGCGCGGCCGTGTTTTCCGCCGCCATCACCGGCAGTGGCACAGTCGCCAAGAATGGCACCGGCACCTTGGAACTCGCCGGCACCAACTCCTTCAGCGGCGGCTTGGTGATTAAGAGCGGCACGGTGCAAGACGACAACACGAACGCGCTCGGCGCGGGCAGCATCACGTTGGGCGACGGGATTTCCGCGAACAGCGCCACGTTGTTGGTGCCGTCGCTCGGCGCGGCCTTCGGCAACAACAACCCAATCGTCGTCGCCCCCGGCGGCGGCGGCGTGTATAAGATTCAATTCGTCGGCAACCCGGATTATCACCTGACCGGCGGCATCGCGCTCAGCAACGCGCTGACCTTGAGCGTTACCGCCAACGGCGCGCTGTTCGTGGACGCGCCGATCACCAGCGGCGCGGGCAACCCGCAGTTGACGGTGGATGGCGGCGGCACGACCACGAAATTCGTCTATCTCACGGCCAACAATTCGGCCACGTTCACCGGTAACATTGTGGTGACCAACAACGGCAAGATCAAATCCGGGAACGCCAGTTCGTTGAGCGCCGCCAATGCGATTGCCCTCGACGGCACGGCGAGTGTTGACAACGGCTCGCAGAACCTGACCCTCGCCGGCTTGAACGATTTCGGCGCTGGCGGCGGCGCGTTTTATGACGCCGGCAGTGCGACCCTCACGCTGGGCGGCAGCGGCAGCTATGCGTTCTCCGGCGCAATCAGTTTGAACGGCGGCCTCCTCAAGAACGGTGCCGGCTCGCAAACATTGTCGGGCGCGAATACTTATTCCGGCCCGACCGTAGTGAGCAACGGCACGCTCGTCGTTAGCGGCTCACTCGCGGGCGGCGCAGTGACGGTGGCCGGCGGCACGCTCGCGGGAACCGGCGTGCTCAACGGCGCGACCACGGTTCAAACCGGCGGCACGCTGTCGCCCGGCGGCGGCGGCATCGGCACATTGACGGTCAGCAACAGCCTTACGCTCGCAGGCAACACTGTAATCCAATTGAACAAGTCCTTGGCGCAATCCAATGACGTGATTGCTGTCAGCGGCGCGCTCGCTTACGGTGGCTCGCTGTCCGTCACCAACCTCGGCGGCGCGTTGGTGGCCGGCGACTCATTCCGCATCTTCAAGTCGGGCGGCACTGGCAGTATCGCGGTGGCAGGCAACGCCGGCAGCGGCTTGAATTTCAGTTTCAGCGACGGCTTGCTAAGCGTGGTTTCCGCCGGGCCGAGCGGGCCAGCCACGTTGACCAACAGCATCAGCGGTGGTGGCGGCACCCTGGCGCTTTCCTGGCCTGCCGGGCAGGGCTGGGTGCTGCAAATTCAGACGAATAGCCTGACCACCGGCCTCGGCACCAACTGGACGGATATCTCCGGAAGCACTAGTATTTCTAGCACAAACATCACGCTGGATGCCAGCAAGCCGACGGTGTTCTATCGCCTGAAATTCTGAAAGAATTAAACCGCGCGCCGCCGGCGTGGGCGGCGCGCGGAAACAATTTGCATGAAGACTGACAAAACAAATTATCAAACAGCGCGGGGCTTCACCCTGATTGAACTCTTGGTGGTCATTGCCATCATCGCCATTCTGGCGGCGATGTTATTGCCCGCGTTGGCGGCGGCCAAACGTCGCGCCTACAACGTGAATTGCACCTCGAACTTGAAGCAGGTGGGAGCAGCCATTGCTATGTTTACTGCGGATCAGCAAGATGTATTGCCCAATGGCGAGCAGGGGACCATCTCTGGAAGAGGTTTGACAGTGCCCCAGACATCTATCTATTGGAGTGGCATGGGAAGCGGCGGCTCCAATCCCAATCCCAACGATTTATTGGCCATCTGGCTGATTCCTTATGTTAGTGCACCGGCATTTAATCCGGTGCCAACATTTCCAGTGATTACAAATCAGATGAATGTCTTTGTCTGTCCTGCCGATGCGCAATATGGCAAGGCTGGAAGTTCGACGTTCAATCCTTCATTTACTTCCTATGAGGTGATTGAAGGTGAACCGGCAACTGCGGGGTCGCCAAAATATTGCGGACTGACGGCTCGCCCCTTTGGTTACAATGGCGGTGGCGGCTCCTCGGGATTTTTACCGCCACAAAAAATGTCAGCTGTCATCTCATCTACTGGGCGCGGCCTGACTGACATATGGGCGTTGGTAGATTCTGATTTTGACGGTAATCCAGGATCTGGTGCCGCCGGTGCCGGCAACGCTGCCAATAGCACCGTCTCTTTGCATCCGGCTCATGGCACCACACGGAACTACCTGTGGTTTGATTGGCATGTTGAACCGAAGAAAGTTACCTACAATGGTGCCTTCGGTGCGAACGCTCCTTATTGGGATAGAGATTGATAATTTGCTTATTTTATAACGGTTTTGCCGGAATAATCTACTAATAGAAATTCGTGAACTTTTGGATGGGATGCCTACCCGACTGGTCCTAAAAATCCTCATGCTCAAGTTTAAAATAACATGAGACGATTCTTTGCCAGAAAATTTTCGCGTTTGCTGACGAACCTTTTTTGGAGTTTGGCCACCACCAGCGTGTTTGCCGCCGGCGGAAATTATGCGGACCGGCTTGATTTTGGCAACGCCGTCTCGGAAGCGACGCACAGTTTCAATTTCGGCTACGGTGGCGTGCCGCAAGGCGGCGTTGGTGCTTACGGACAGACTTTTCGGGCGCCGGTCGGTGGCGGGCCGGGCGTGGGCAACAACACGCTGGCGTTCACGCTCGCGGTTAGTCCGACGCAGCAAAATTACCTGACCGTGCGGATGTGGGGCAATGACAAGACCACGATGCGGCTGTGGTTGCAGGGCGCGGATGTGACTTACCTCAGCGGCACTGAAACCACCGCCACCGAAACAACCCTGACCAGCGGTCTGGCGTCGCTGGACGCGAACAATATGGATGGTGGCGAGGCCGCGCCGTTTCCGAACCGGTTTTATTACGACACCTATCCCATCCCGTATGTGATGACTTACAACCGGACGAATGTGACGCTGGTGCTCTACGAAAACACCACCGCGAACACGAACCTTCCGGCCGGCCCGGTTTACAGCGCCTATTCGCATACCGACCCACATTTTGTGCCAGACGGAATTGATCCCACTGGCACGCCGCTGCCGCTCGTCGGTCAAAGTAATCTGGTTTCGCTGACGCTGAACCAGGTCGTTGCCTTGATGCAGACGAACCGGCAAAATATTTTCAGCAGCAGCGGCTATTTCACCAACGTCCTTCAGCGTCAGATTTTGCCGGGAACGGCCGACAATCCACCGCCGGAAGTCATCGGGTTGGACATGTTGAGCCCGGTCAGCTCCTGGACGAATTCCAACCCCAACGCCTCGCCGGACATCTGGCGCAATTACATCGCCACGCTGACGATGGGGCCGGGTTACACCGCCTGCCCGGACGAAATGTTGAGCTTGCTCATCAGCGCGTTCACACTGCCGCCGTTTACCAACGCCAGCGGCAGCGTCGTCGCTGGGCTGGACCATTACCACGACACGAATCTGTTGACGCGGATTTTTTACGCGCTGGACGGCTGCACGTATTTGCAGGACAGCGACGGCGGTTATGTCGCGCAGGGCGGCGGCATTTCCGCGAATCAATACGGTTACTGGACCGGCATTTGCAGTTCGCCCCGCACCAACGCCAGCAACCCGTGGGTGGGCACCACAAATCGCGAGCCGACCACCTGGGGCGGCGGCGCGCTGGAAGGCGTGGACAGTTTCACCGTCGGCTGGACGGTGGTGCAGATGTTGAACGATCCGGTGGGCTACCCGGTATTCACGAACTGGCTGGCGCAAAGTTACAAGCCGGATTTCACCACGAACATGCTGCGCGCCTACGCTTACGAGCGGATGTTCAACAACTACATCACCTACGCGCAAAACAACACCGGCGGCACCGAGTCGCAGAATAATTTTCAGCAGCTCGGCGGCTATGCGGCCTGGGTGGCGCTGGGCAAATTGCAGCAGATTTACACCAACGCGGCTTACGTCCCGACGAACTCGCAGATCAACTTCATGAAGATGGTGATGGGCTTGTATCCCGACACGATGACCGGGTTGAATGCCAGCAGCTCCACTTACACCAATTACGGACTGTCTGCCGCTGGCTTCGGCGAGGCGGACGGCGTGCTGTCGTGCGGTTACGATGGCCGCTACGGCTCGATGCTGCCTTGGCTGGGGCCGTGGCTGGCGCGTCTGGCGGCGCTGGATCCCAGCCTGGATTCCGTGACGCTTTCCAACGTGCAGGTCAAGGCGCGGGCGGAAATTTCCGGCTACGACCAGTTCATTTCGCCAGGCGAAAATTACCAGGGCACGAACGATTATTTCACGTTCGCGCAGGAAGACTACATCACTTATCGCAAGCCTTACAATCCGAACTCGGACGGAAATAATTTCTTTGTCAACACCACCTTCGTCGGTTCTGATCCGGCGTTAGGCATACAAAGTCCGTTCGCGCTGCGGTCGGCCTATCTGGGTGCGCTGTATGGGCAGATTCCGTCGGTTTATGAAACAGTCTATTCCTGGGGTGGCGGTTATAATGCCGCCAGCCGCACGGATTATCTCAAGTCGCTCTCGTCTTATGAAGCTACTTTGAGAAGTCTGGTCGGTATCAATCCGACTAACTTGGCGTCGTTACCGGGCGAGCCGGGCCAGCCGAACCACGCCTTTGTGGACGTGCAAGCCGGCATCACGGCGATTTATTACAATGGCGAACGGCTTTTCCTGACTCCCAACTGGCGGAGTTATCTCAACACCAACAGCGTAACGGTGAGCGATCTCGCGCGCATCCACGACACGACGGCCAATCAAGACCTCGCCGCGCTCGTGCTGATGCCTTACAACAGCGCCACGGTGCAGTCGGATGGCAACTTGAGCGGCGGGCCGCAGCAGCCGTGGGTCGTGCGGTTCGGCCAGTGGTTGATTGCTGGAAATCCCACCACCAACTCAAGCTCACTCCAGCTTCCCGCCGGCAACGGCACGGCGCTGGATCTCATTTCCAGCAACAAATACAGCCTGGGCTCGACGCTCACGCTGGCGGCGAATCAGGCCGTGGCCATTCACCTGCCGCTGGTGACGAGCGGGCAGCCGGTCGCCAACGGCACATACGCCGTGAGCAATCTTTTAAGCCGGCTGGTGATGGATGATCCGGGCAGTTCCACCAGCGTCGGCACGCAGATGGATCAAGCCGCCGCCACCGGTGGCAACAATCAAAAATGGCTCTTCACTTACAACGGCGCCGGTTATTACACGATTTCCAATGTGGCGAGCGGTCTGTTGCTCGACAATTTGTCCGGCGCGACCAATTCCGGTCTGGCGCTCGACCAGCAATCCGCCGGCGCTGGCGACAACCAGCTCTGGCAACTCATTCCCGCCGGCAACGGTTACAATCTGAGAAATAAATTCAGCGGCCTGCTCGCGGATATCACCGGCAGCGCCACCACCGCCGGCGCTTTGCTCGATCTCGAAACCGATACCGCTGATGTCAGTCAGGCGTGGCAGCTGGTTCCGGTCACGGCCAGCGCCGTCGCGCTGCCGCCGGTTTCCAACGGCACCAACTCGCTGATTTGCGCGGTGAGCGGTCTGGCGCTCGCCACCACGAATAATTCCGCCAACACGCAACTGACCCAGGCCACGCCCAGCGGCGGCAGCAGTCAGAAATGGGTTTTCACCTACACCGGCGGCGGCTTTTACACCATCCAAAACGCGGGCAGCGGATTTTATCTGACCGATCCCGGCGGCTCGGCCAGTGCCGGCGTGTTGCTGCAACAGCAGGCGTTGCTCACCGGCAGCAGCACCAACAACCAGCTCTGGCAACTGGTTCCGACCGGCACCGGATTCAACCTCGTCAACAAGGCCGGCGGCTTGGTGATTGATGACCCGGGCTCCGCCCTGACCGCCGGCGTGGCGCTTGATTTATGGACTTGGAACGGCGGTGCCAATCAGGTCTGGTTGCTCGCGAGCGCGCCCGGCACGCCGACCGCGCTGAACGCGGCCGCGGGCAGCGGCACTGTTCAATTAAGCTGGACCGCCGCCACGAATTTCCCGACCGGCTACAATATCAAGCGCTCGACCACCAACAACGGGCCTTACTCGGTGATCGCTTCCGGAGTCACCGACACGGCTTTTATTGACACCGGCGTCAAGGTGGGCACGAATTATTTTTACGTCGTCAGCGCGACCAACACTTTTGGCGAAAGCGCCAATTCCGCCCAAGCCAGCGCAACGCCCACCGGTTCGAGTTCACTGCTCGTCTGGCGCGGCAATGTGAGCACCAACTGGGATGCCGCCGCCGCCAACTGGCTGCAGGCCGGTGCCGGCGCGGTTTACGCCGACGGCGCGGCGGTCTGGTTCGATGACACCGCCAGCTCCAACACCGTGAATCTCGCCGCCAGCGTCGCGCCCGGTTCCGTCACCTTCAACAATTCAGCGCTGGATTATCTGCTGACTTCGTTTGGAAGTTTCGGCCTCAACGGCACCAATGCGCTCATCAAGATGGGCAATGGCACAGTGGAACTCGCCGGCACGAACACTTTCAGCGGCGGGCTCACGATCAAAAACGGCGCGGTGCAAACCGACAACACCAATGCGCTCGGCACTGGCGCGGTAACCTTGGGCGACGGCGTATCCGCCAGCAGCGCCGCGCTGCTCGCGTCGCCGGCGAGCGCCAGTTTTGGCAACAACAATCCCATCGTGGTCGCCGCCGGCGGCACCGGCCTCTACAAAATCCAGCTCACCAACCTCAAGGATTATCACGTCGGCGGCGGCATCGCGCTCAGCAACGCGCTCACCATCAGCACGACTTCGGGCGGCGCGATCTTTGTGGACGGCCCTATCACCAGCAGCGGCGCCAATCCGCTGCTCACGGTGGACGGGGCGGGCACGACCTCGAAGTTTGTGGAACTCACCGCCAACAATTCCGCCCTCTTCACCGGCAACGTCATCGTGGTGAACCAGGGCAGTCTCAAGTCCGGCAACGTCAATTCCCTGAGCGCCACCAACACGATTTATCTCGATCCCACCGCGACCCTCGACAACGGCTCGCTGAACCTGACCATCGCCGGCTTGAACGACTACGGCCTCGGCGGCGGCACCGTGGCGGCTGCCGGCTCCGGCAAAATCCTCACGCTCGCGGGCAACGGCAGCTACGCATTCTCCGGCGTCATCAACAACATTGGCGGCCTCACCAAGACCAACACCGGCACGCAAATTCTTTCCGGCGCGAACACCTTCACCGGCCCCGTGCTGGTGAGCCAGGGCCGGCTTGCCCTCTCCACGCTGCATCTGGGCAACAACGTCTGCACCGTCACCAACGGCGCGACGTTGACCATCACCAACCGCAGCGGCGCCCAAGCCGCGACCCTTTACAGCCTCACGCTCGGTTCCGCCGGGCCGACCACGCTGGAATTTCAAAATGTTTCCAACCCGGCCGTCCCGCTCATCCTCACCACCAACGTCGCGCTGAAAGGTCCGTGCCTCGTCCAGCTCACCGGCACGAACAACCTCGTCAGCGGCGCGACCTATCCGCTGGTGAATTACAGCGGCGCGTTCACTGGCACCTTCGGCAATTTCACCCTGTCGCTGCCGGCGGGCTGGAGCGGCACCCTCCTCAACAATGCCCATCAGATCGCCGTCAGCGTGCTGACCGTGCCGGCCGCCCCGGCGGCGTTGAGCGCGACCCCCGGCGACGCCAATGTGCTTTTGGGCTGGAATGCATCCGCCACCGCCGCCGGTTATTACCTCAAGCGCGCCACCGCCAGCGGCGGCCCCTACGGCGTCGTCATTGGCAATTACAGCCTGATGGGCTACACCAACACCGGCCTGGCCAACGGCGTGGTTTATTATTACGTCGCCACCGCGACCAATGCCGCCGGGGAAAGCGCCGCCTCCTCGCCGGTCAGCGCCCAGCCGCTGTCCGGCGCGTCCGTGCCGATGGGCTTGGTAGCCACCAGCGGCCAGCTGAAATTGACCTGGCCGGCCGACCACATCGGCTGGCTGCTGCAGTTGCAGACCAACTCCCTCGGGGCGGGATTGGGCACCAACTGGCAGACGGTGGCCGGCTCGGCGCTGACCAATTTTAATTACCAAAACATCAGCCCCACGAACGGGAGCGTGTTTTACCGGCTGACCCATCCGTGAGCTGAAAAATACAGGTTTCGGGTGTTTTTCAATTTTCCCGTCCGCCAACTGTCTCGCTTGAGACAATCTTATTTTCGCTTTTGTTACCGGTTAAAACTGCTATCTTAACCGTCGCGACATGATTTTGGTCTTGGACAACTACGATTCGTTCACCTACAACCTCGTGCAATATTTGGGCGAGCTGGGCGTGGACTTGCAGGTGCGCCGCAATGATGAGATTTCCCTCGACCAAATCCGCGCGCTCAAGCCGGAACGCATCCTCGTCTCGCCGGGCCCGTGCTCGCCGCGCGAGGCCGGCCTGTCCAACGAGGTCATCAAGACGTTCGCCGCCGAGGGCATCCCGATTTTTGGCGTTTGCCTCGGTCACCAGTGCATCGGCCACACGTTTGGCGCGGAAGTGGTCGTGAATTACCGCATGATGCACGGCAAGGTTTCGCCGATTAAGCACAACGGCAAAGATTTGTTCGCGGGCATGCCCAATCCGTTCCTCGCGACGCGCTATCACAGCCTCGTCATCAAGCGCGATACGTTGCCGGCAGTTTTGGAAATCACGGCGGAGACGGACGAGGGCGAAATCATGGGAGTGAAACACAAGACGTTGCCGATCTGGGGCGTGCAGTTCCATCCCGAAAGCATCCTGACCGAGAGCGGACGGACAATTTTGAAAAATTTTCTCAAGCTGAAATAAGCGGACCACAATCTCATGGAAGTCTTTTTGCTCAAATCCAAAATCCACCGCGCCACCGTCACCGGCGGCGACGTGGCTTACGAAGGCAGTCTCACCATCGCCAGCGACCTCATGGACCAGTGCGGGTTGCAGGAGTATGAAAAAATCCTGTGCGGCAACATGGCCAACGGCAATCGCTGGGAGACCTACGCCATTCGCGGCAAAAAGGGTTCGGGCCAGATCATCCTGAACGGCGCGGTCGCGCATCTCGGCAAGAAGGGCGATGTGCTGACCATCATGAACTTCGCGTCCGTCAGCCAGAAAAAGGCGAAGAAATGGCAACCGCGCGTCATCGTGCTGGGCAAGGGGAACAAGATTGTCAGCACGCGCGGCATCTGAGTCCGGCGCGAGTCTAAAATTCTTTACACTTTTTTTGCGAGACCGCAAATTGTGCGCGTGTTGACTGAAGATGATTTTTCCAAACGCTGGCAGACTGCCTTGAAGCGGTCGCAGGATTATCTTTTGTCCGAGCAGAAGCCGGAGGGATACTGGGTCGGCGAACTCATGGTGGATTCCACGCTGGTGTCGGACATGGTGGCGTTTCACCATTGGGACGCCAGCGTGGACGCGGAATGGCAGCGCAAGGCGGTCAACCACATCTTCTCCATGCAGTTGCCGGACGGCGGCTGGAACATCTACCACGGCGGCCCGTCGGAAGTGAACGCCACCATCAAGGCGTATCTCGCGCTCAAGCTGGCGGGCGTTTCGGTGAAAGATCCGCGCATGCTCAAGGCGCGCGAAATGGCGCTGCATTTCGGCGGCGTGCCGCGGATGAACACGTTTTCCAAGCTGTATCTCGCGCTGATCGGCTTGTTCCCGTGGGAATATGTGCCGACGATTCCGTGCGAAGTGTTGTTCATCGGCAAATGGTTTCATGTGAATTTCTGGGACATGAGCAACTGGTCGCGCGCCATGCTCGTGCCGCTGGCCATCATCAATCATTACAAGCCGACACGGCCGGTCAAGGTGACGCTGGACGAGCTTTATCCCGAGGGTATCCACGAACGCGATTTGGCGCTCCAGCCCGATCCGGAGAAGATTTCCTTCCGCAATTTTTTCCTCTGGCTCGACCGCCTGCACAAGCTGGCCGAGTGGTTTGTGGAGCATGGCTTGCATCCGTTCCGCCGCCTCGCGCTGAAGAAATGCGAGCAGTGGATGCTGGAGCGTTTCGAGGGCAGCGACGGGTTGGCGGCGATTTTCCCGGCGATGCTGAACTCGGTCATCGCGCTCAAGGCGCTGGGTTATAAGCACGACCATCCGGTGTTGGCGCGCGAGTTGTTTGAGCTGAAGCGCCTGCAGCACGAGGAAAAAGATTCGTTGCGCATCGAGCCGTGTTTCTCGCCGGTGTGGGACACCGCCATCGTGACCATTTGCCTGCGCGAGTCTGGCGTGCCCGCCGATCATCCGTCAATGAAACGCGCCGCCGCTTTTTTGATGGAGAAGGAAATCCGTTTCGCCGGCGACTGGATCCACAAGAATACCGCCAAAGTCGAGCCGAGCGGCTGGGTGTTTGAATACAACAACAAGTGGAACCCCGATGTGGATGACACCGCGATGGTGCTGCTCGCGCTCCGGCAAATCCCCACCGATAATCCCCGGCAGCGTGACGAATGTTTCGCGCGCGGCATGAAGTGGATGATGACGTTCCAGTGCAAGGACGGCGGCTGGGCGGCGTTCGACAAGGATTGCACCAAAAATATTTTGGAGAAGGTTCCGTTCGCCGACCACAACGCCATGCTCGATCCCGAGTGTGCTGATATCACCGCGCGCATTTTGGAACTGCTTGGTTATGAAAAATGGGACCGCAACCATCATCAGATTCGCGACGCGCTGGATTACGTCAAGGCGCAGCAGGAAGAAGACGGTTCGTGGTATGGCCGCTGGGGCGTGAATTACATTTACGGCACCTGGCAGGTGTTGCGCGGGATGCGGGCCTTGAACCTCGACATGAACGAGGACTGGCTTCAGCGCGGCAAAGCCTGGCTAGAAAGCGTCCAGCGCGAAGACGGCGGCTGGGGCGAACGCTGCAATACCTACGATGATCCGGTCTTCAAAGGGCAGGGGCCGAGCACGGCTTCGCAGACCGCTTGGGCGGTCATGGGCTTGTGTGCATTTGATGACCCGGAAAATCCCGTGCTCAAACGCGGCATCGAATATCTCGCCCGCACACAAAACGCGGACGGTTCCTGGAGTGAAGCCGAAACCACCGGCACCGGATTCCCGAAAGTTTTTTATTTGAAATACGACATGTATCGCAATGCTTGGCCGCTCCTTGCCCTGGCGACTTACCAGCAGATTTGCGAACGCGCGGCCAAGCAACGTCCGGCGGTGGTGGCCGGCTGAATTTGGGGCCGATAGGACATCCGTCAGCGAATCGGCAGCTTGCGGTGCCAAAGTAATATCTGCTATTTATTATGCAGGTCGCCGAATGAGTGGTTGCGGGCAAGGTCCCCGGGCTGGTTTGGCGTTTCTCGTTGCGCGCGTGGTGGAATTGGCAGACACGCCAGACTTAGGATTTTTTTTAGATCGATTCTTTGGCTTACTCGGCCCTGCATTGAAAATCCACAATTCCATTGCTAGACAATGTGTTTACGATTTTCAGTGCGTTTTCCAAGTGTTCAAAAGTGTTCTCGAAAAATGGCCGTAACTAGCACAAAAACTAGCACAAACCGCAAAAGTGAGACCCCTCGCTTTTATTGGGGTTTTTGAATATTTTCTTCCCCAGACCCAAAAGAGTCAGAATCTGACGAGTCTAAACCAACTCAAACATAAAATGCAGCGCCCAGTTTTGGATGCTATTTTTAATCCAAAAAAACTAGCACGACTCTAGCACAACAGGCGGCCAAAAAAAATTCTCAGCGAAGTAATCTATCCGCGTCAAACTCACTGGTCTGGATCGGCTAACCTAAATCAGTCACAAGCCCGTTTAACTTCATCACCAAACCACCTCACTTCTCGATGCTCCCTTTCACCGGCATCAAAAAATCAGGCAAATATTTCGGTTCATCCCAGTTTTTTGTCCAAGGCAAAGCTGATTTCTCCAACGCCCGATTAAAATCCTGATCACTAAACGAGCATAAAAACGTTCGGCTCAAAAAGGTGTGGATACGGTCAACAATGCCAGTGATCAATGTTTTCATTTCGCCCTGATTGATTCGTGAAACCTGGTTCCAAGGAATTTCCCGTCCCTCAGCATCAATTACCTTCACATCGGAATAATCACCGGTCTTGGTAACGGGAGTGATGCCAGAATGAAGTTTTTCCAAGAACCCGCGTCTAACACAAGCGGCCGTCATGATCTTGGAAAAGTCACTTGTCGATTTATCAGGGTTCGGTTTCATAGTGATTGAGACAATACGCCTTTTGGTTTTCAGCTCAATTTTTTTGTTCGTGATTGGGCCATTTCATTCCAAACTAAAAGTGTGACGAAATCCAACCGACCGCTGAACCCCAAAAAGCTGTTGATGAGTAAATGGACGGCGCTGGAGCCACGTGACAAAGAAAAGCATTTTTTGGTTACGAAGGTGATTGATCCGGAGCAGCCCAAGCACAAGATTCAGGATGTTGAAATGGAGGCGGTGTTGACTAAGCGCAGTTTTACGATGAGGTGGGTGGAGCTGTCTGATTCAACGAAATGGGTGCAAGGTTGGGTTTGATTGAAGCGCTAGTTGTTCTGGGGCTGGTCTTCCGAAGTCTCCACTACCCGCACAACTTCATAGCCACACTTTGCACATGAGCCTTTAAGAACGACATCACCTCTTTTATCCACGTCCCCGGTAAAATTGACAATCTGAACTGCGTCTCGGCATTTTACACAGAACACGGCAGCCAATATCCGTTTCTGGGCCTCAACCGGAATCGTGCCCCAGAGAACGGCGGCTTGAGTTGTAAATTTGCCATCACTCATTTGCCTGGGAAAATAACGATTCCGACCCAGCCATACAAATTCTGATTATTATTTCACTAGGACAGCGGATGTCCAACCCCCTCCCGTAAAGTAGTGGCTTATGAAACTAAAAAATCTGATTCCATTACGCTATCGCACAAAACTGATCCGGCAATTTGGTGATGCTAAACTCGTCAAACTTCCGAATGGTCAACACGAATTGATTGGCGGAACTGATCGGGACCGAACAGCAGCCTTTGAGTGGGCTTCGCTGTTCGCCCATGAAATTGTTTTTACACATTTCCATCGCCAAGAACCTGAACGTAAACCGATCTATTTTCCGAGGCTTTTACCTGTGTGAACAACTTGGCATGGACGGAGGTAGCAGAAGACGTAACGTGTCTGCTGCCAATGATCCGACGCAACAACCGAATCCTGCACGTAGATGGCGATTCTTTTTTCGCCAGCTGTGAGATTGCTTTGGATTCGTCGTTGGAGGGTCGGCCTGTCTGGGTTGGTGGTGGGAGAAGAGGCGATGGCATTGTAATCGCAGCAAACCGGATGGCTAAAAAATACGGCATCAAAACTGGCACTGCTTGTTTTGAAGCGAAGCGGCTGTGTCCATCTGGTGTGCTTTGCCGGCCTCATTACGACGCTTACAGGGAGCTGAGCAGGCAAATGTTTTTGATCTTGGAGGAATATGCGCCGACCCTAGTTCCATATAGCATTGACGAGGGGTTCTTGGATTTCTCGACGATGGATGAACACATGTGGCGCAATACAACGCCCACCGATTACGTCCAGAACATCAGGTCTCGCATTAAAAATGAGGTTCGTTTGCCCGTCACTGCTGGTCTTGGCAATTCCGCTAAACTCGCCAAACTTGCCACTGATGCTGCAAAAGGCGTCGGGTTTCTGGAAGTTGAGGCTGGTCAGGAAAAGGAGTTTCTGAAAGACAGACCCGTTCAAGAAATGAGTGGAATTGGTAAAAATCGGCAGCGAAGTTTGGCTGCGTTAGGTGCTCTGACATTCGGCCATATCGCTAAACTTCCCTCGATGTTGTTGAAGCAGAAATTTGGGATATGGGGACAGCAGATGTGGTTGTTCTCGAATGGGGTGTGGAATGAGCCGCTGGTCTTGGAAATCAAAGACCGGACCACGATTTCTAGCAGCACGACACTGCCCCAAGACGAACATGATTACGAAGCGGCTCTGACGTTTATGTTGAGCGAAGCGACTAGGCTCACAGGTCAATTGCGCCGTGAACAAATGCAGGCCAGGGAATTTAGTTTAGCCGTCAGGTTCAACGATTTTACGGAGGTTGGGACGAGTTTCAGATTCAAGCATCCGCAGTTTTTGAACTCAGTCATCAATTCAGTTTTGGAGCAAATGTTTCGAGAAATCATGGGTGGAAAACAAAGACCGGTGAGGCAAATCAGGATCGCGATGTTTAATTTGGAGCGGCTGGACACTCATCCAACTTTATGGGGCAGGACGAATGAGGAGCGTTGGGGTGCGCTAGACGATGCTACTCAAGCGTTGAATCAGAAGCTGGGGAAAACGGCTTTGATTACGGGCGCTCAATTAGCTTTGCAGCACATTGATGAATCGCAAAAGCAGCCCAAAGCGAAATGTCCGTTCACACCACAGCGCGAAATGATAACGAAATTGTGGGGTTCTGAAGGGCCGAAGCAAGGGACTTTGTTTTGACAACTAGATTGCAAAGCGTAGCGCCAGACTTTATTAAATATTACCAATCATAAACGGTGGTGCATTTTCGATTCATGAAAATCTCTACAGGCGAACAGGAATTGGTTTCCAAAGCCACATTCAAAAAACAATCAAATGAGCGAGGGTGCGGACAATGTGTTTTGATTGAGGGCGGCCTCATCATCACGGCGTCTCATTGTGTGGATTGGAACAACGAAGGCGGAATGACCCTCGGAGATCATTTCCTTAGCAAAATAACCACTGACGCTGGAATTCTCACAGCAAGTATTTCAGCGGTTGAACCTGTAAGCGATATTGCGATTCTTGAAAGCCCCAACAGCCAAACTTTTTATGAGGAGTCCAACGCATTTGATGATTATTTTGAAAACATCAAACCGGTGAAACTGTGCCTCGAAACTCCCAATAGATTCAAATCATTTCCGGTTTGGGTATGGACACACCTAAACAAGTGGGTGGCTGGTGAGGCTACTTTTTATGGGGGCAATTCCACTTTCGGATACAAAACAGATGTTGAGATTACCGGTGGAACAAGCGGTGGCCCGATAGTAAATGAAAATGGAGAATTGGTCGGTGTAGTTTCCCAAGGCACCACCACCGAAGAAAATGGCAAATTTACATCGTCTGCCGCGCTCTTGGTATTAGCTTTACCCGCTTGGGTGATTGCACGGGTAAAAAATTACCGAAACATGAATTAATGTGCGGCCGATACACCATTACGCAGGATTTGGCTGAACTTGAAAAACTGGTCCGGTTCATCTGCAAAATCGCGGACTTCAAGCCGCGCTACAACATTGCCCCTCGTTCTCGCGTTCCAGTTCTGGTCTGGGAAAACGG
>CAISYZ010000254.1 GCA_903889895.1 uncultured Verrucomicrobia subdivision 3 bacterium
CAGACGCCGACGGTGACGGTGACGAATGCGGATCCGACGGCGACGAACACGCTGATTGTCAACGGTGTTTCGCTGGGCGTGCTGACGAACGAAACGGCCAGCGTGCCGCTGACGCTGGGGTTGGGGAACACGAATGTGGTGCAAGTGCGGGTGGTCTCGCAGGACTTGTCGGTGACAAACACCTACACGGTGGACGTGATGCAGTTAGGCTCGCCGGTCAGCTCGGACGCGAGCTTGAGCTATCTGGCGGTGACGCCGGGAACGCTGTCGCCGGTGTTTGCGACCGGGACAACGAATTACGCCGTGACGAACACGTATGCGGGTAGCCCGGTGACGGTGACCGTGACGAACACCTCAAGTGCTGCGACGAACGTGCTGCTTTTGGACGGAATACCGCAGGCGACGAACTCCGGCTCCCTGACGGTTGGATCACTGTCCCTGAATGTGGGATCGGGCAACGTGATCCAAGTGGTGGTGACGGCGCAGGACGGGGTGACGACGAGCACCAACACGGTGACGGTGACCCGGCTGGGAAGCACGAACGCGTTGCTTTCAAACCTGTATATCACGCCGGGAACACTGACGCCGTCCGTCTTTGCGGCGGGCACGACGAACTATACGGCGACGAACACATATCCGGCGATCAACGTGACGGTGACGGCGACGAGCGGGGACGGGACGGCGGCGCTGGCGCTGGGCTTCAACACGCCCGGCAGCTACGGCACCCTGCTGACGAACGGGGTGGCAAGCGTGACGAACACGATGAGCCTGGCCTCGCCGGCGAACGTGCTGGCGGTGCAGGTGGTGTCACAGGACTTGTCGCAGACGAATGTCTATACGGTGAACGAACTGCTACAGCCGAGCCAAAGTGTGCCACATTTGACGAACAGCGTAAGCGGGAACAACCTGGTGATGAGCTGGGCGGCGGACCATCTGGGATATCGCTTGCTGGTGCAGACGAACAACCTGAACAAAGGCGTGAGCGGGAACATCGCCGACTGGGGAGTGGTGACGAACTCGGCGACCACCACCTCGACGAACATCGCGATCATCAAGACCGGCGTGACGAACGAGTATTACCGCTTGGTCTATCCTTGAGGCATTGGATGAATCTTCGTGACGGTATTGGGTTGCCGTCATAAAGACCGGATTGTGGGTTCCGGTTTGGGGCGGGTGGCGGCGCTATTGGTTGACGCCGTCACCCGATTTTATTGGAGCCCTTCGTTTGAACCAGCAACATCTAGTTTTAACCCATCCAACTGTTGCAGTTTCGTTTCCAACTGCCCAACCCTCCGGGTGGCTGACAATATTTTATCAAAAAATCCGGCGCGTTCGCTGTTCAACTGGTCAATCAGATAATCCTTGCCCCGGTTGGCGATTTGCAAATCGAACATCTCGCGCTCCAATTCCTTGAGCCGCTTCTGGTCGGTTGCGTTGTCGTTTCGCGAATGTTTCACGTGTGCCACAGGGCTACGGAAATCTTCCGAAACCGGCGCATCGGTCGATTTCTTCGCCCGCTGGATTTTCTCCTGAATGGCCGACTCGACGCTCTGCGGCGTGATGTAGTATTTGCGTTCGTTAGGATCGTAATAACTGTCCAATCGCGTTATCCCCTGACGATTGGACTGGCACCAATTGATGACACTTCGCTCCG
The DNA here is from genome assembly GCA_903889895.1 of uncultured Verrucomicrobia subdivision 3 bacterium. Lineage (GTDB taxonomy): Bacteria > Verrucomicrobiota > Verrucomicrobiia > Limisphaerales > UBA11358 > UBA11358. Next base: position 1,655 of record CAISYZ010000254.1, read on the forward strand.
TTCGCGCCACTCCCGCCGCTTCAAACATCCGTGCCGTTTCCCTCACGGTCAGCGTGTGGCTTTCTTTCCGTTCCGCAGCCTGCGGAACCTTGCCGAATGCTTCGGCATCCTTCGGCGCCGTTCGGAATTCCGCCGCAGCTTGCGGAACCTCGGATGTTGTATCCGCATTTTCGGCAATGTGGCCGGGCAGCTCGAATAATTTTTCCGGTTCATTTTCCGTCGGCATGATGGGATCCATTTTATCATGCCATAAAATATTTGTGAACCCGGCCTGTGGAGTGGCAAGTTTTTGGTTTGTTTGTTATGATGTCAGCCATGGAGAAATTACCGCGTGATTTCAAGGGGGTATGGATTCCGAAGGACATCTGGTTGTCCCGGCAGCTTTCGCTTATGGAAAAAGTCTTGTTCGTTGAAATCCATTCGCTCGATAACGATGACGGCTGCTATGCTTCCAACCGCCACTTAGCTGAATTTTTCAACGTCAGTGAGCGGCAAATCCGCACGCACATCGGCACGTTAAAGCAAAAGGGCTTCATTTCCGTCTTTATCCAAAACCGCAACGACCGAGTGATTCACACCATCGGCAAGTATGCGCGCGTGCCGGATGCCGCCGTGAAGCGATTGCAGCAAGACCATCAGAAACTTATCCACAGGATGACCCTGGGCTTCCGGGGAGGTAGGAAGTTTTCTTCCTAGGGGGTAGGAAACAAACTTCCTTCCACCCCGGAAGAAAACTTCCACATAGTAATACAATGAGTAATCCAGATAAGAATAAGGGGAGCGTTTCTTTAAAATTAAAAGCCGCACCGCAAAACTGCACGACTTCTTAACTATTCAACTGTGCACAAAACCGGATTTGAGTGTTTTTTTGAAACCTCATGCTTAATTTAGCGTCATTGCTTCTGAATGATCCGATACATTGTAATCACCTGCATATTCCTGCCGATTCTCTTGGCGGCGCAGGATGTTAAACCCTATCTTTTGGATGTCGGGGGTTTTCCCAGAGACGCTCTGGGCAAGCAGGTCGAGAAGGCGCTTAACACATCGATTGTCAGCATCGTGGAAAAGCCACAACCCTCACCATCCGGAGACGCACATGATTACGTCAGTTATGGCCGCTACTATTGGCCTAACCCATTGAAACCAGATGGGTTGCCTTATATCTCAAAGGATGGCCATCCCAACTACAAACAGATTGAGCAGGGCGACGAAAAGCGGCTCAATGCATTGGTTGAAAATGTTGAATGTCTCGCTCTGGGCTGGGCGTGTTTGCATCGGGAAGACTGCGCCCGGCGGGCGGGAGAATGGCTGCGCACATGGTTTGTTAACTCCACAACCAAGATAAATCCTGAGTTCGAATATGCCCAGATCCGGTTGGGGCGTGAAAATAATCATGGCACAGCCAGCGGCTTGATTGATGCCCGTGGGATAATCCGTTTGGTGGACGCACTGCGGCTTTTGCATAATTCGCCGGGGTTGGGCGTGGATGATGAAAAATCCGTCAAGGCATGGTTTGCCGATTATTTACGATGGTTGGCTACCAGCCCCAATGGGCGGAAGGAACATGAAGCCAAGAACAACCATGGCTCATGGTATCTTGCTCAGGTGATAGCCATTTCCCGGTTGCTGGGGCAGGATGACGGGGCGCGAAATTATGCCCGTGAGGATTATAATCGAATCAGTTGGCAGGTTCAGCCAGATGGGCAACAGCCACTGGAGACGGCGCGCTTAGATGGTCTGACTTACAGCAGCTTCAACTTGCAAGCACAGTTGACAATTGCTCGGCTGGCAGCTCCATTGGGCGTCGACTTGTGGAATTTTACTGCACCAAATGGAGGCAGCATTAAACGGGCGCTTGAATATCTCAAACCATACGATTCGGCACCGGAAAAGTGGCCTCACAATCAACTTGCCAAACAAAAGCCCGGATTTATGAGATCGTCATTGGAAGCCGCTGCTAAATTAGACGCGGAAGCAAATGCGCTTAGAAATTAAATAAAACAGTCAACCCAGCCAAATTCAATTCCGCTTCCGTTTAGATTACGATTCAACAGGTCCCGCATAAGCTTCCGAGCGTTTGAAATGCACGTTCCAATTCTGGGTTTGTTTTGCAGCCATTTCAGCATCATCAATTAGTAGAAGATTCTCGGTTAAAACTGGCGAGTGGGTTCCCAAGAGTGTGGATCGCCTCTGTTCAGCAGAGAGCTACAATCAGCTGTTTGTTCCTGGTCGGCCTACAAATAATATTGTCTGAAATGTGCTGATCCGACGGCTATCACTTCGGCCAGAATGCCACCGCCAACCCCGCAGCATCAAAGATATCCATGCGGGGATCCTCACTCTTCCACACCTTGCGTTTCGGTGGCAGGCGTGGTGCCAACTCGATGGGAAACAAACCGGCCAGCGTTTCCGCCAACGATTGCTTGTTGCCTTTGATCTGCCCCAGCAATCGTTCCCTCACCTTGGTGGTTGTGATCAATTTCACTTTCAACTTGTATTTGGCCGCCAAAGTTACTAGTCGCTGATGCAACTGCTTGATCCGTTTTGCCCGGCGCGTGTCGGCGGCATTCACCGCCGGCAGCACCATCACTTCCGGCTCATAACGGCACATAAACTTTTCCACCCAGACCAGCGTGCGTTCATTCTTGTCTTTCAAAATCGACTTATTGCTGAACGCGACAAGTCGGCGCGATCCTTCCATGACGGCATAGCCGAAACCACGGGCAGTCGGAGCGATGGCTAATATGCGAATAGTTTTGTATTGGGTCATGAGTTGTTGGGATTAACGTTGGCTGATTCCGCCAGTTGAATAATGGTTTGCTTCCGGCGCGGATCGGGATTCCGCGCTTTGCGGAAGGACAAAACCTTGGCCCGCTCCGCCACTCTTTGTTGCGCCTGATGATGCAGGCCGGCAAAAAGCTCGCTCACGGGGCGACCATAGATCACC
>CAISYZ010000255.1 GCA_903889895.1 uncultured Verrucomicrobia subdivision 3 bacterium
AATTCCCCGTAAACTCGACTTTTTGTTTCAGGGTCCGGTTCATACCGGACACCCGGAAAAAATAATTTGGGACGGTTTGGAGTTCATCGCGGTTATTGATGGTCTTTGGCTGTCCGTTGTAAAAAAGCGTCCGGTTTCAGAAGAAGTCGAGTTGGTTTCAGAAGTTTGACCTAATCCCAGCCCTAAATCACCCCCTCTAAATGCCCCGCCAGCGCGTTATTAATGGCCAGTTAATGTGCCAGTAGCGGGCGTTTAAACCCATTCGAAGAGCCAACCAGCCTAGAAAGTCGTCAGCGCGGCCCTTTTCCATTGGTTTGAGTTAACCCCGATGTAGACATAATTCGTATCAAAACGGATCAGATTCACCAGGTTTCCAAGGGTGATATCAGACGAATTCGTGGGGGTGTAAAAAGTCTCTTTTAGGCCGGACCCAGTCAAGGTCACTGGTCCACTGGTAACGGTCGAAATAGCGTTGCCACGCGCCCGCCAGAACTGAACCCCAACACTCGTCGTGATGTGGTTGCTAAAAGTGATCTCCCCAGCGTTGGTAACGCTCCCATACGCCGCCGTGGTGGACCATTGCAGGAATGTGCTGTTGAGATTGGTCGTGGTCTCCACAAACGCGCCAGCCGTGTAATTTGAAACGGCAATTTGAAGCAGGATATTCGTCCGGGTGGAATCAAGCGAAATGCTGTCGATTTTCACGAAGGCAACGATGGCTGCCAGGTCAAGGGTATTTAACCCATATGCGCCGAAGAAAACATGATTGGTGCCGTAATTATTTGTGCCGCCCAAACTCCAACCGTAGCCGAGGCCAACGGTGTTCGCCAGGACGCTCACGGGGTAGCCCGAAAGATAAGAGAGTGTGACCGGATCGCTGGAAAGAACTGGCGTGCCAAAAGCGAAGGTCTGACCATACATCGCGTTCGAACGCCCAAGCAACTCTGGATGGTCAACTCCGTAGACAGTCAACGCGCCGGGCGTGGCGCTCGACTGGCCCACAACGGAGACCATTACGCTGTTCGTCAAATTGGGATAATCGACCGTGTTGGAATACCAGGAAGAGCCGCCATTCGTGGAGAAATAAATGGCTTCCTGTAATGGGGTGCCCGGATCGGTTGCGCCGCCGTAAATTTGGGGGACTTTTAAATCGCAATAATAAAGCTGTGGAAATGTTCCAATGTAGTTGGAGCCAGTGAACACAATCGGGTTGGTGCTGAGAAGGGTATAAAGCTGGCTGGAGAGAACGGAGTTGGAGAATTGCTGGACCTGAATGGTGTTGGTATTCGGTGCGAGCGGGACTGAAGTCCACTGGTTGCTTCGCACGCCGATGTAAATATTATTGGTGTCCCACGCCAGGATGCCAACAATGCCGAATGTACTTCCCATTGCCAGCGTGGTGTCAGTCATGTTTGTGGGCGTGTAGGTGGTGGGACGAAGGCCCGACCAATAATAAACGTAGTTCGTTCCGATGACTGCATTCGTTGGGCCGATGCCGATCTGGCTGGCCAGCCATTGCTCGTTGGAATTGACCTTGTTGAAGGCGACGGGAATGGTGTCGCCAATCTGCAAATACATCGGGTTGCTGGCGGTGTATGGCTGGTTGGTGATGCTCGCGCCAGGAATGGTGATGTAGGCACTACTGATCGAGATGTTGGTGTGCGTGCCGGTCATCACAATGGGGATGAGATTTGTTTGCTGTGCCAATGCAGACGCGAGCAGGGCAAAGACCGATACGAGAACGACGTTTGTTTTTTTCATATTTTTTTTAACTGGTTAAAGACTGCCGGTTCCACCGCCCGTGCCAGGGCCGCCGCCGGCACCTGGTCCGGCCAGGCCATTGCCGACGCCGGGATTGGCTCCGCCTGTCACCCAAGCCTCGGTGCCAAATTGAATCCAGCCGGCACCGACGGGCGAAGAGATTGATCCTGGATCGAGAATGTATTCGCCGGGCAGGAGATTTTGATATGCGGTGTAATAGGTGACGATGCCGGTGTTGACGCCGTCGGAGGTGATACCGTCCCAGCTCGTGACGGCCGCATTGACGAGAAACCGGTCGGGGGGCGAGTAGAAACTGATGCCCCAGCCGAAGTAAATCTGACTGAACGAACAGGTATCTTCAGTGGCGCTGTCGGGTGCCACCGGAATCCTGATCCGGCTTTTCGATTGAAACCAACCATTGATGGAGTCGAAGTCGATGGTGTATCCGGGATCAAGATAGCCGACTGACATCGGCCCCGGATAGGGACAATCCAGCGCGGGATAGAAAATGCCTGGCGTTTGGGCGGTGATGATCACTCCGCTTTTTATCGGGAATACAAACAAGGCGCGGGTATGGGCCGGGCTGATGATAGCTGTAACGGGCTGACCGACTGCGCCTCCGCTCAACGTCAGACCACCCTGAGTACAAAATCCGGTCACACCGCCATTGGCCAAGGCAGGGCTGCTCACGTAGGTTGACGTGGCCGTGGTTCCATCAGCGCTGTGCCCTTTCCAAAGAAATGGCCAGCCGCCAAGGAACGGAATGAAATTGTCGGTGAAATAAGGATTTCCGCTGGTCATGTAATCGAAGATTCCGACCGTCACCTGCTCATTGGCCCCAAGCTGCAATGCCATCAGGCGATTTGATGGGACCGAAATACCACATTTACCAGTGCCATCATACGTGACTCCGCCAGGGACGAGATTCTGGTCTTTGTAAATTCCGGAGGGCGTCTGATAGTCGAAGGTCAGCACGCCTTCGCGCGTGGTGAGTTCGCGGCGCGGAATCAGTGGCACGGTGTTCAACAGGTCGGCGCAAAAACTTTTTACCCAGCTTTTGTTGAATTTAATTCCACTCAACATGACGGTGCGGGTCAGTGGAGCACGAGGAATTGCATTCGCGGCACTATCACCAAGTCCCGTATACGGTTCATAATTCCTTAAAAATTCCATTGAATAACCAGTCGCGCCCACGGAAGGGATGGATGCTGTTTCCTGCTGCATATTACTGTAGCCTTCAATGCCGTATGGATCGCGATACCATTTACCATCTGGGCCAACGGCCGTGCCACTGGTCGGCTGTCCATTATTTCCATCCTCACTGGTGGAATCGTAACCGCTATTGGGGAGTCCACATAAGCGCAAATCCACCGATGGGTCGGTTGAATTTGGCCACATAACTGGGTTGATGACTGCGGACATTATATCGCATGGATTTCTGAAAAAAGGGTAAGCCTTGGTGCGCGTCCACGTCTGAAGCCCGCTGTTGTAATTCGTGATGGTCATGCTCTCGGACCAAAAATTCACGCCATCATTTTCCCAGGGCACACCGGAAATGGTAGGAATGGAATATTGGAATATGGGTCCGACTCCACCGTTTGATAAATAGGCTGATGGGTTGGTCAAGAATGCACGGACATCGAACTCGGCATTGGCCAGCAGGACTGGCGCAACGGCCGTGACGTTCATGAAGTCGAAGCACTTCGCGCAGCAATAACCGCCAAAGGAAGGCATGCCCATAACGATTATGGTTTCGTGTAAGCGGCAGTTGCATGGACGAGGATGTAACTGATCGCGCCCGTCGTCGGATCGCAAACCTGCATTTCGCGCGGCTGCATGGTTTTGATGTCGTCAGCGGTGTAGCCGGCCACGGGCGTGGGCGTCGTAGCCGCCAACTGGCTGGCGATCAAACCGGAATCCAGATTGCTTTTACCCTGCATGGTGGACGATGGATCACCCGGCGTGGCATAGCTGGCCACGACGTGAACCTGCGGTTCATCCGCCCCATGTTCAGCGGCGTGGGCATGACTTTTGCGCGGATGTTTTACCGTGCCTCCGCCGGTGGCCAGCAAACCACCGAACAAATAGTTTACATCCACGGTCACGATCCGGACACGCGAAGCGCGCACATAATCCACCAGCGCATTAGCCGTCAAATGCAAGGGTGCACCAAATTCAACCATGGTGGTCCCCTTAACGGCGCTACCACTGACACGGCGCACCGGTGCGTTGACGGCCGACCAGTCAAGGATTGTATTATCACCTGCATGGGCGGACAGTGCCGCGCTGGTGAAGTTGAGACAATTCGCACGTGTGATCTGAGCGTTGGTTGAGCCGATTTCCGATTCAAGCGTTGTAAAACTTCCTTCCACGGCCAGCGAACGCCAGGCGTTGTACATAATTTGAGCCAGACCGGAAGGCTGTGTCTCAGTATAGGTAGTGACTGAACTTGCATTGACGCTGATCAGGAGCGGCACATTGGCCGAATTATAGCTGACTGCCGTAAATTCCTTGGTGATCTGTTTGAAGGTTTTCGTGCCGTTGGAGTAGGTGATGAAAACCCAGGCGGTGCATTTTACTTTTTGTGCGCTGATGGCCGGATAACCGCCGGTCGCCATCAATGTGGAATCGGTCATCCAATCGCAATGTGATCCATCGAGCAGCTCGTAGGCGTTGGCGGAATTGTAAGCCACGGCCGCGCCACTACTGTCCACCTCTTTGGTCGCTATGGCCGGAGCTGGATGGCTGGTGGACGAGGCGGGCGTGGTACTCGCGCCAAGAATAACTGCGGAGACCACAGTCGGTGCGAGCAGCTCTGACTTCCATTTTTGCCATTGCGCCAGGCTCGTGATGTCAAACGACGCGCTTTGGAACGGGGACTGTTGATTCGTGACGGAAATCTTTGCGCCGGCCAGGTCGAAATATAAATCTACACCACGAAATTTGGATTCAGTATCAGTCGGCAGCGTGGCCGGCCAATGATCGTTACCAAACCCAAGATATTGGCCGCTGCCAATCGTGGTTATCTGATCGTAATCAATATTGACGTAGCTCTTGATCCAGTCCGGGCGCGGCCGGCATTTGAATTTAGAAATCCAATTGCCGGCGTCCAGGTTGATCGTGACCGGCGTGAGCACCAGCGCAGCTTTTTGGAGGGTCGTCAGCGTCGGATTAAGATTCGTGGTGGAACATTTTAAAAAGTGAATCGTTGGTGTACCCGGCGACGAGGGATTTGTCCCAACCGTGGAATAATCCCAGACCACGATGAAGTCAGATTCAATCTGCCACATTTTTTGAATGACTTGATCGACGTTGATGCACTTTTGGAAATCAGAAATAACAGGTGCCCAAGGGGCCACATTGCCCAGTGTGACGGGTGCACCCTGGGAGATGGCCCAGTTGATGGCAGCGCTGATCTGGGCACCGGTATTCAAGGTTATCCAACCCGTGCCTGAAATATTGATGGTGATGCCAAGGACGACGCGATTCGTGGTGTAAGTGGTCGTGGTGCCCACGCCGGTGGTCCGGATGAACTGCATTTTATATTGCAGCCGACTAAAATACCACCAGGCGTTCACCAGCCGGCCAATGCAATCTTCCGATCCGGCGGTGCCGTTGCGCTCCCACGGTTCCACCCGGCCGTCAAACCAGCAGGTGCCACCGCTCCACGTCGTGCCGGAGCCGGTGCGGTTCTGGTAAATGATGACGCGCGAACCGTAGGCGAAAAGGTCTGCCGCATCTACCGCGCGTCCGGCGGCCGTGAATTCTACAGTGGCAGGAGCGAGATCGTTGTCGGAAAACTGCAGATCATCCAGGCCCCAGTCGGCGAGTGGCTTTTCCACACCGGCGTTGAAGATGGTGAAAGCGGCGATGGCCATGATTTAATGGTGATCAACGGCGGCTTTAAGTTGCGCCACTTTCTTTTTCAAATCGGCCACATCCGCACCCATGCCGGCCAACTGGCCGATAGTCGCCGCTGCATCTGCCACGGCCGCGTGGGCATCCTTCAACGCAGCCGAAACCTTTGCCGCATCGCCGGCCGTCTGGGTGGATTTGGATTGAATCTCATTGACGGTGGCCATGTCCTTGTTGGCGTGGTCGATGTCGCCCGTAACGCGATTAGTCGCGTTCGATTGATTTTGGATACCCAGCATCGCGCCCCGATGTTTATCCGCTGCATCGTGTTTGGATTCCAATTGCGGGATTTGATCACCCAATTCCGCCAGTCGGTCATTGACCTTTTTTAGCGAGGTGACAGTTTTTTCCCATTCGGTTTTTGCCGCTTTTGCCTTCTCGGCCATGTCATCCGCAACGTCTTCCTGTTGATGCTGCCGCTCGATGAGGAGTTTTTGTTTGGCCATTTGCTTGGTGTACTCATCACCAGACATATCCTTTCCGAAGTCATGAAGATACTGACCCTGATCATCAGCATCTTTTTTGTATTTACCGGCTAGGTTTTTAGCATCATCGGCACGGCCCTGCGCAGCTTCAGGTGATCCAGATTCAAGAGTTTTCCGATTTTCCAAATCCCGCTGCTGGGCTGTTAGTTCAGACTGCTCTTGTTTTCGTGCATCAATTTCATCACTTTCCAATTTCGATTTTCGAGCCGATGCCTCACGCTCATTTCGGGCAGTTATGTCAGTTTCTGCCGCCGCGCCTTCAGCCGGCGTCATCTGGCCTGTGGCAACCTTCTGTTTTATTTGGTCCAGGGCGAGTTTTTGACGGGCTTTTGCCTCTTCCTCCTCGTACTGGGCTTGAGTCTTTAGCGCGGTGATCGCCTCGTTGGTATTATCTGCCACCTTTTTTTGCGCATCCGCCACATGATCCGTGGCCGTGGCAAAATCATCCGCTTTGCCTACTCCCGATCCCATGGTGTCAATCTGGGCCTGAAGCGCCTCGGTGCCATCCGAGATGCGTGACACGTCAATATTGGCCGCTGCCATCTTTGCCATCTCTTCATTGGTTTCCTTGATGGACTCAATCAATTTTGAAAAGACACCAACCAGAATGACAATGGAAGCCACCACCGGATTAAATGCCACCATCATCACTTCACCCAGTCCGGGGAGCACACGGTTCAATTCACCCGCAATCTTGTGCAACCCACGATGGCTGATGGTGGCGTGTTCGGACTGCTCGGCCATTTCGGCTTCGCTGCGGGAAACAGTATGCACCGAATCGGCAAGCTGATCATTGGCGCGCTTCAGTTCATCGGCGGCGTCGGTCTCGGATTTTGTCGCGGATTTGTATTCCTCAATACTGCCGCGCAATGTCTTGAGCTGCGTTTCCAGCGCGGAATAATCCTGCTTGAGCGCCTTGGCTTTTCCGATCTGACGTTCCAGCGAATCGGCGGCAGCTTCAGCGCCCGCCAGTTCAGCCGATGTTTTTATTTTATATTCCAGGTCCATTTCAGGAATTGGTGAAGGCCTTTAATCTGAATCCACGAAACGATTCAGCCGGGTTATTGGTCCAGATGCTGTTGCCCACATTCGACCAGGTCTTTAGATCGGTCGATGTCTGCCAGACAATGTTGCTGGCATACTTGAAACTGCTCACCCGCAAACCCAGGCTGAAAGTCGTCACATTTGACGGTGGCACGGATACCAGCATCGGGATGCCGCTGGTGGCCGCTGTGGTAGCCTGACGCGGTGTCAGCAACGCCCCAAAGCAATCCAGTGACACGATGAGCGAGGCCCAAAGCAGCGAGAAGCAGATGAGTTTTAGGAGTGGGCGCATTATAGTGATGTGGCTACATTCGTTTGACCAAGCCCATTGAACCACGATTTCCAGATGACAGGGTTTGTCAGTCCTGCCGTTGCGGAATTGGACAGCCACATTTTGACAATGCCAGGAGATAGGACCGCTGGTGCTGATTGATTCGTCACCAAAATCATTGCCGCATTGACCCACAGATTGCTAACCACGAGCTGGTTGGTGTCTGCAAATGCAGCATTGCCGATTGCAACGCCATTTTGAGACAATTTAGTTGCAGTAATTCCGGCTGCAAAAACAGCCGAACCACCAGCATTGGTCGGCATGCTAAAACCAAGAGAAGTGGCAATCTGATTAGAAAACACCAAGCTGTTATTCACCGGATTCGTAGTAATCTGCCATTGCTGGTTCGCAGGGCCTTGGAATTGGTGAATCGGGGATGTGAGGGTGCCTACCGTATTGAGCGTGCCGTTGATGACCATGTTTGCGTTGGTCGTGACCGTTGTCAGCACGCCAACGCCGCCCTGCTGCAAGGTGGTCGCGTTGAGTGTGCCATTGACGAACACACTTGTGTTGGTCAATCCCTTGGTGAAGGTCGTGGAGGCCGTGTAGCAGCCGTTGCTGGCCGAGGTGGCAATATTCGTCGCCGTGAGGGACACCGAATTGCTGACCGTAGTGGAAACCGAATTAGCGTAGGCTACCGCTCCGTTGCTGACGGCGACTGATTGGTTGGTATCCGCCAATCCGCATGTCATCCAGAGCTGGTTGCTCAAGGCCGTTCCGAAGTTTGTGACCGTCAGGCTCACGCCATTGCTCACCGCTGTGGAAACCGTGTTGGCATACGCCACCACACCATTCGATAGAGGGGTTGACTGTGAGGTGAGAAAAAAACTGGTGGCATTCGTGCCATGAAAGAGCGTAGAGGAGTTGGTGACCCACGGTGCGACGATGGAAAGATTGGTTTCGATGATGGCAGGCAATCCCGTTGGCAGCCAGTTCAGGCCGCCAGCTCCGTCCGTGGTTAAAACCGTTCCCGCGCTGGCAAAGTTTGCATACGCCAAATTATTCAAACCTGAACCGTCGCCATAGACAGCCCCAAGCTGAAATCTAACGCCATTTAGAGTGATTGAATAAAGTGATGCGTTATTGGTCAGCACGGTAGCGCCCCCTAACAAATTAGTAATCCCCGATCCGTCACCAACAAAATACGGAACCGTGGCCACACCGTTGACGATTGACCATTGCTGGCCGGGCGTGCCAGTGGTGCCATAGACATCACCCAGATTATCCACGAGGAAAGATTCCTGAAAGGCAGCCAGAGGTCCGGGCGCGACTCGCAACGTAAGAAAATTTGCCGCCGTGGAATAATTGGTGAAGGCATTCGCGCCCAGGAGATTCGTCGTGGATACCGTCACCGCATTGGTCTGGTTAAAAATGTTGGTGCTGTTGATGGTCACGAAGTTGGTGGTGACTGTGACATTGGTATAGCTCTGAACGAAGGTCCAAGCGTAATTCGTGACCGAGGTGGTGATGTTGTTGGAGACGACCGTGTAAATATTGGTCTGTAGCACCAGTGTTGAATTGGTGAAATTATAGGTGTTCGTTGAAAAAACCGTCACAAAGTTTGTGCCATAGGCGGCATAATTCGTGAAGCCATACCAGATGGCCACGCCGTTGGTGACGAGGCTGCCGGCGTTGAGCACATTGGTTGAATTGGGCACGACGATGTGTGCGGAATAAGGCCAGCCATCAATCGCCAGCGTATAGCCCCACGGCAAAAGGTTCTGGGTGACGGAGCCATTGACGGGATGCAGGACAAAATTGTGGAACGCCACCAGGTTGGTGCCGGCCAGCACGATGCCTTTGACCGGATCAGGCATGAGGATGATGTTCCGGCTGTTCTGGATCGCGGCAAAATCCACGGAGGTGAACAGGACCGGCGTACCCATGGTGGAATGCAGAATGCAGAATGAAGACAAAGTCACGAGGGCCAATGTCCAGCCGGCGTGCCAGGCGCGCACCAGGCAGCGCAGCAGGAGCGCCGTGGCAAAGGTGAAGCCGCACGCCGCCGCGCCGAGCGTGATGAAGGCGGCGAATGATTTCAAAAGGGATGTCAAATATTTTATAGGATTCATAATCAGGTCCAGCGTCATGCTGGTCAGGACATGGAGGCAAAGCCGAAGGTGTAGCGCACATTGAGCAATGCGCCGTTTATTTTTGGAAAGCTTACCCGGCGCAAGACGACGCCGGTGAAGGTGAAGGTGGTGGAGACGCGGCCCCACGCCAGGCTGCCCGCCTGACCGCGCCGGGCATATTCGTTTTTGATGTAAGTGGAGGCGGCATCCGAGTTTGCCAGGTTCGGCTGCACGGCGGCGATGAAGACGCCTTCATCGCCGCCGCGTGGCACAAGGGAGCAATTAACGCCCCGAAAGAATAATAGTTTCTGGACCAGCGCGGGTGCATCCAACTGCTCAACGACGATGGTGGCCTTGACGGAATCATCGCCGAGCGTGACAGCGCTGCCGCCGGTTGGTGTCCAGATGAGATTCATCAGCCAACTATTTCTTCACGCTGAGGTTGTGGCCGGTGAGTACCGTGGCCGCACCGCGCAGACTGTTGAGCGCGAAGCCCAGCAGCGGTGGCAAGATGGCGGCGTCCTTTTCCAGGGCGGCAATGGAGGCATTCACAGCGGCCAGCAGTTTCTCGGTATCCACGGTCAAGGCTGGTGCCAGCACTGGTGCTGGGGGCAGCCCTGGGGCTGAGTCGGGAACAAGCAGTGTTTTTTTCATAATTTATTTTTTGGTTGATGGTTGGTTTGTTTTGTTGATTGGGTCCAGCGTCACGCTGGTCAGGCGACCGTGGCTATGGCGTTCGGAGCGCCGGTAGTGAAGCTGAGGGTTCCCTGCCAGGTGGATTTGGCGATGCGCTTCTTGCCGGGTGCGAAGACGAGGCCGGTTTCAATAAACGACGCCACGGCCAGCGTGATCGTGCTGGTGCCATCGGTGAGCACGAGCGGCGCTGAATCGGCGGCGATATCGGCACCGACCGCCGCGTTGGTGCCCTGGAAATCCACGGCGGTGTCGAGTTGCGAGAGCGTTGGGCCGACGACGATGGCAGAAATCTTCGGCTGGCATGAATCGTAGAATTTATCCACCGGGCCGATGCCGTCCACCAGATCATCGGGCGACATGAACTTGACCTGCCAGTCGATATCCCAGCCGTCCTGGGTGAGAATGTTGGTCCAGCCGGTGCGCGAACCCCACGCACCCGTCCAGGCGAGCGATTTGAAATTGCTCTGGGGAAAGTTGCCCTCGGCATAGGTCGCACCAGTGGTGATCGTGTAATAACTGTTCGCCGTGGTGGGCGAAAGATTGTTGCCGATGAGCGCCACAAATTTGGCGTTGCCGGAAAAAATCTGTTCATTGGCCTTGAGCTTGAGATTGGAGACGGCCACGAGCTGGACGTTGTTCAGCACAATCTGATCACCGTTGCGCGCCGTGATGGTCATGGGCGTGTCGGTGGTGCCGAAGATGCGCGCACCATGGATGCCGGCGAGCAGATAGGAAGGGAACAAAACGGACAGCGAATTCCAAAAGCCATAGATCGGAATTTCAAATTCAATGGCGCGGCCGTCGCGCGTGTAGGTTACGGGACCATACATGCTGCTGACCTGTTGCTTGAGGGAGTGTTTGAGCGGGATTATCATATCGGCCCGCGTCCAGATCGTGGTGCTGAGGTAGGTGATTTTGGGCGCGCCGCTGCCAGGCAAGTTCGCGCGGGAGATGGATAGACTCATAATTTATTTTGGTTATTGGTTGTTGATGTTGACTTGTGCGAACGCCGAATTCAGGTAGCCGGGCAGGAACGCCGCCCAACGCAACTGGTATTGACCGAGGGGCAAAGTGACCGGCCCGCTGTAAAGCACCGCACCGTTGGCAATGTTATCGGGTGCCGGCGAGTCGCCATTGACCGTGTAATAAATCTGCGCGCCAGGCGTGGCCGGATCGTTGGTCAAAGTGATCTGTCCAGGCGCGGGCGAATCCGATGTGATCGTCGGCGTGGTGATGCGCGTGGTCTGCGCGCGTGAGAGCGTCATGCGATGCTGCACCTTGTAGGCGCGCAACGGCTGCCAATCCTTGGCCTCCGCCATCGCGTTTCGGTCGGCCACGAAGTCGGATTGGAAATTAAGATTCCAGCCATGCCCGATTTCGAGGCAGACCTGCGCGACATAATCGGCGGCTAGACCGGTGCCCTCATTCGGGTCCATATTCGTGAGCTGATCCTCCAGGATGAGAGATTCAATCACGATATCGCCCTGCGGACCGGGTGCGGCCGGATTGGGCACTTCAAAGCGCGGTTTCTCCACGATGACACAAATACCCTGCTTGCCGTTGCGCGGCGTGATATAGCCGAGCACTTCAATGGCCAAGGTTTCATCCGGCAGCCGCGACTTATCCGCGAGGAGCTGCTCGCGCGTGATGATGTTCACCGTCTGCAGCCGGCTATCCGATGAATAGGCAAAAGCGTGATCGCGCTGCAACTGTTTGAAATCGGTGAGCGTGATCATCAGTTCCTGCCTCCCAGAAAATCTTCCGTCACTTTTTCAAACGCGGCCGTGTATTCCGGCAGCCGGTCGGCAATGCCGTGGCCGAAGGGCGCGCGGGCCGGGATGGTGATGGTGTAGCTTTTGCCACCCTTTAATTTCACTTCCTTGAAAAGTTTGTGCTGCTTTCCGGCGAAGATGGCGAGCTTGCCATTGGCACCATGCCGCAAGATGTCGCCGCGTTTGTTGGTGCGCAACTTCACCGAGCCGGCCTTGACCGTGCGCTGGATCACGCCACCCTCTTCGTGAATGCGGGCATAGACCACATTGCTGCCGATGGTGGAGACCACGCCAGTGCCGAGGATTACGGACGGGCTGGCATTGGCGGAACTGCGCAGGCGATTGGTGCGCACGCTCAAGCTGGAATCCGTGGTCGGCCCGGAGAGATGTCCCTGCTGGATGCGCGCGACCGTGAGTTGATTTTGATAATCCATTTCCCGCGCCATGGAGCGGGCATAGCCGGCCTGATCCTGGATGCGCGGGATCGCGGCCACCAGATCACCGGAAATTTCAATGTCGAATGCCTGGCTCATGTGAGTTTGTAACGGATGAACTGCTTGAGCGAGGCGGCAACCTGTGGAATCAAATCCATGTCACCGAAGGTCTGCTGGGGCACCACTCTGTTTTTATCGCCTTCACCAACAATCTTCACACCACGCGGATCAATGGTCTGCCAGACGTGTTTGCATTGGAGGAGCCAGGCGTGATAGAGATCGGACGGCAGGGCGGCAGCGCCGCTGGGTAAAGCTGAAGGAAACGCTGCATCATCCGGTTCGAGTGTCTCCCAGAAATATCCGCCATTGTAAGTGAAGCGAACCTGTCCGTAGCTTGGTCCCACATCAGACGGCCCGCAGTTCACGATCCCGTTTGCCAGGTCGAGCGCGAGGATGAAGTTGGGGTCGGTCTGCGTGACCCAGCCGGCGGACTCCTGCAACTTCAATTCCGATAGCGTGACGGCCGTGATGGGAAACCGGCTTAAAATAAATTCCGCCTTGGCTGCCGGGAATATTTCGGTGTCGCCCACCATCCAGGCCAAGCGGCGCTGTGTGAAATTGGCGAACAATGCGGCCATGCCCCTGCCTAGATCAAGGAGCTGCACGTCATAGGTGGTCGTTGGGCGCAGCGCCGGCGCGAGCAGATGCTGCTTGAGCGTGTCGAGATTAGAAAAGCCGGCGTTCACTTTTTGATGGGTTGAGGTTTGCCGAGAATGTCCGCCGTGGTGGCGCGCGGACGGTTACGGCCGCTGCCAAGGACCGGACGCTGGGCGTTCGCCATCGGGAGTGTTTCCCGATTGGTGATTTGCGCGGTTCGCAACATCCGGTCCTTGGGCTGTTGAGTTTCCATTATTCAGTTTCGGTTTCGACCTGTGGCGGCCAGTGCCAGGTATTCCCAGCATTGTCATCCGCATCACGCCAGGGCGCGTTCTTTACGATCAGCAGTCCGGCACCTGTATCGACCTCGATGTCGAGTAGCCGGCCTTCGTAACCTTCATGAACGGCCAGCACCTTTGCGCCGTGATTTTTTTTGCGGAGTTCCGGCTCGGCCGTTTCCGGCCAGAAATATTCGACCTGGTCGCCAGCCTTCGGCAACGGATCGGGCGCGAGGACTTCCGGCAACGAATTGCCTTCGCCTTCGGGCTTCGCTTTAGATTTTCTTCCCATAATAAAAAATAAAATGGTTGCGGTTTGTCCCGCCGCGTCCGCCAACCGGACGCGGCGGGCGTTAATCAGCTCGCGCTCAACTGCAACGCGCTGGAGCATTTCTGGCCCATGGCGTGGATGTCGAACCGTTCGAGCGCGCGCACGCCGACTTCATCGGTGGCGAAGTAAACGTCGCGGCTGGTCTGCACGTCGAGGTCGCGGCGCACACCGAAATACCACCAGCTCAGATCACCGAAGTAGATCTGATAGGCGTTGAGGGTGGCGCTGGTGGAATACACCGGCATGATGGGCGTCCAGACGATTTCGAAACCGTCCAGGCGGCATTCCTGACCGTTGCGCACATACGGCGTGACCGTGGCGCTAGTGTTGAAGCTGACAAACAACGCCTCCATGGAAGGATGCGCGTAGTATTTGGCAGTCTGCAACACGGCACCGGTGACGAGCGTGCGGATGTTGCGGCAGTTGGCCAGGGTGATCTTGTCGGATGAGCTGTTCGTCGCGGCAAGCTGCAACACGGTGGAGTCGGTCGTGGCCTGCGTGCCCACGCTGGCGATGCTGTTGTAGGTGGACGTGCCGTCCGAGCGGAACAGGCAGTAATCCTCCCAGTAAGCCATCTGGCGGGCGATGTAGCGCGCCACGAACTGGCCGAGGTCGAAGATGCTGTCCTCTTCGATTTCGGACGGGATGCGCACGATGCCGCCGGCTTTGCCGGGCGTGAACGTGATGAATTCGCTCTGCGGCACCTTTTCCGGCACAGATCCGGACACGGCGATGAAGGCGAACTGCGGTTCACCCGTCTTCAGGCGGGGCAGCTTCATGCTGTTGCCGGAGAGCGGATAGATGGTGCAAGCTTTGCGGGCCGTGCCGTAATGATAGACCAGCTCCGCGATCTGTTGGCCGTAGGCCACGGGCAGCGGCACATCGGTGGCGGCCATGGCGGCCTTGACCTCGATGCCCAGGAACTCGGCCGAGCGGGCGAGCAGGGTGTCCGCAATCGCGCCCTTGACCTTGTTATCCTGGATGGCTTTGATGGCGAACATCGAGCCGAGATATTTGGCGCACGGTTCGGAAACGAACGGAATGCCGTTGATGAACTTCACGCCCTGGTTGTCGTTGAGCAGCGATTTCTGGAGCTTCTTGACCTGCCCGGCGAGTTCATCGTTGCGCTTCTGTTCCTCCGCGAGCTTGGTGGGGAACGATTTCAGAACCTCGATGTCGAGGGCTTTCATGCCTTCGAGTGTTTTACCGTGAAGGTTCATGAAGTCCTCGGCGCTTTTGATGGCACCCTCGAATTCCTTCAACTGTTCCGGCGTGAGCACGGTGGTGTAGCAGAAGCCAGGGCGTTTGCTCATGGCGAACTGCGAGAGCTGCCAAAGGCCGACAGTGGCGACGCCGAGCGCAACGGGCGCACCGGCGAGGACGAGGCACGCGGCGAATAGCACGATGGCCACCAGCGCGATCAGATGTTTGAACTTTTTCATATTTTAATCAGTGGTTAATGGACAATTATTTTTGGTTCACTTTGCGAGCGCTCGACGGAGCGTTCGCGCCAATTCCAGCAACCGCACGTCATGGATTCCCGCGCCGGACGTGCCTCCAGGGGCGGCGGGATCTGTTTTGTCGTCGGAAAGTTTTTTGAGCAGGTCCGCCCCGGCGCGGAGATCGGCGCGCTCAATCGCGCCGGACTTGAGGGCGAGGCCTAGAGTGGCGCCGGGATTGGCCGGGACCACCACGAGGGAAATCTCCAGAAGCTCCTGCTTGGTGAAAATGCGCGTGGCCTGATCGTTGCCACCCTTACCATCCTCCCAGTCCAGGGGAATGAAGCCGACGCTCTCGCTCTTGATGAAGCCGGCCTTGGCCATTTTATAGGCGATGTTGCCGAGCGGATTATCCAGGGCGAACTCCACGCGGTTCACCATCCGGCCATCGGCGATGCTCAGATCAATCGTGCGGCCGAGAATCCGCATCACGCTATCGTAATTGTGGCAGTCGGGCACGACCGGGTTGGCGAGATAATTTTTCGTGTCCCAGCCGGCGAGCCGGATCACCTCGCCGTAGCGGTCGAGCGTTTCGTCGGTGGCGACAAAGTCGAGGATTGCGCCGCCGTCCACGGTCTTCACCTCGCAGGTCAAACCGCCGCGCAGGCCAGATGCGCCAGTGCGTAGGGTGACGAGACGCGGGCCAAAATCTTTCTGGAGGTCGGTTAAATTTTTCATAGTTTTTGGAATAGCCGATTGAAATATCCGACAAAGAACCGGGCCACATCCGCCGGTTTATCGGGATTGGTCAGATTGGATTTTATTTTCCAGCCAGCACCTTTAACCGAGACTGAAACAATGATCTCATCGCGTTCCGACGTAATGGCAATGGAGGCATCGGGAAACTTTTCCTGAAGTGCCTGGTTGATTCTGAATTTAAGTTCCTCGTTCATTTTTTCTGAAATTTCATTTCGCCCAGGCCGTGAATGTTGAAGGTCATAGATTTTTCATCCTCAACGGTTTTCTCTGCTGCCAGGTTGACGCACTGGCAATTGATGATGTTGCCAAGGATTTCCCCTTCGCCGGGATATTGCATCGGCTCGGCGTCTTCACCATCCGGTCCGGCGGATTCAATGCCGACGTAAAAGTCATCATCAATTGGAATCGGATTTTTTAGATAATAGGCTTCAGCGGCGGCGTGGCCGTCGCGCACATGCGGGCCATGCGAGGAGAGCCACGCCTTGTATTCAATGCCGGCGTCGCCCATCGCCTGGTGACGGGCCGTATTGTAACCAATGTTCACTTCCGTCATGGCCACGCGCCGGGCTTCGCTGTCGGCCACGGCGTTGAACACGGCCTTGACACGCCCGGCTAACTCCAGATGCGTCTCGCCGGCTTCGATACCTTCCGTGAGCGTCGTGTTGATCTGATTGCGCACCGTCTGGCCGGTGCCCATGATGGGCTGCTTCCGGGCTTCCAAAAATTCCAGCACACCCTTCGGTGGGTATTCCCACGGGTCTTGATAACCCACCTCGGCCAGCAGCTCCTTGCCGGCATTTTGCAGAAGACTCCTTTGCGGAACCTTCAACTCATCCGTCAATGCCTGGCCAAATGCCAGGTGCGAGAAGATGATATCCACCAGTCCACGGGTGACGAATTCCGAATCACCGGTCACGAGGATGTCTTTGCCATCAAGCAACTGATGTCCCGCGCTCTTGATTAATCGGTGTTGGCCATCGGCGTTTTTTACCAGATGCACCTCATCGAGCTTCGCCAGCGCACTCGCCCGGAATTTCAGCAGCACCTTTGAAGTCTTACCCTTGAAGAGGTTCACCTGGGATTTGCGCGCGGTGATGTGTTTCTTCCAAAGATTCTCCACGTCGAGTGAAGGGTGACGTGTGACGAGTGACGAGTCCGGCGCGGCTTTGATGCCCGCGAGTAGTTTTTTTATCCGGGCGAATGGATTGCTCTTCTCGGCGTCCTCTGTGTTCACTGTGGCAGAATCTGCCGGTTCTTCGCTCGGCAACGGCTCGGACGGCTCGCCTGCGATCTGGAGATTGAACGGCAGGTAGCCGTTTTTATACCAGGGCTTGGCCGGCAGACCGAGATCGAGATTGGTGTTGATGTCTTCCACCGGCACACCCATGGCGAACATCTTGGAGCCGGTGTCCCAGCGCGCCCGGCGCGCAGCCTGCATGATGGGCAGCGAATCCATGTCGAACCAGCCGACCAGATTCGGGTCAAACGTCTGCACGACGGCCGCGAGCGCCGCCTCAATCCGATGACATAAACTGCCGATGGTGGATTCGATGAAGCTCGCCTTCTGTGCGTCGAGCGATCCGCCCGCGCCGCCGTCATTCAGATCCTGGGTAAATCCGGCAAGTGTTTCCGGGACTTTGAGAATGGCGAAAATTTCCTGACGTAGAAACTTGCGCGTTTCCAGAAACTGCATGTCCATCATCGAGAGCGATGGCTTCTCCACCTTCGCGCCGCCAAACAGGAACAGTGGCAGGTCCGCTGTGCCGGCCTTGCGCTTGCGCTCGCGCAGGGCGGATTTAATCGCCTCGCGTTGATCATCCGCGAGAATCTGGTCCGTGGTCACGATCACGCCGGTGTCGGCATTGTTCAGCCAGAGACCCTTCTGGAATTGTTCCCCGGCAAAATCCGTCTGCACCGGGTCCATCGCCACCGTGAGCGGACTCATGCCACGCCAATAGAGATACGGATTGGGCAGCTTGGAGTGGATGACTTCCGTGGGCAGCACAAACTCGGATGGGATCGGCGACATCAGCATGGAGCCGGTGTAGCGCCAGCCGGTGAGTTCAAACCCCTGGACAATGTGCCAGAACATGTCCGGGTTGAGCGTGAGCAGCCGTTTGACCTTGGGCGCGCGGCCGGACAAATCTACCGGCTGATCCGCAGTGTCCATCGGCAGGCAGAAAAACTCCCCGCGCAGCGACAGCCAGGTGACGAGCATCTCGAAAAACATCTGGCCGTCCATGGTCGGATGCGGCTGACGGAACAGATCCACCACGTCGCCGCTGGTGATGATGTCTTCATTCAGGGCTTTCCGGCCGAAGGCCAAATGCCTGGGGTCGCTTGACCCCCGCAGCGACCGCACGCGCTGGTCGTTGCCGCCGGACACCCGTGAAATGCGGAACGGAATCTGCGCCACGGATTGCGCGAGGATGGACACCGCGCAATAGACCCACGCGCTCTGGGCGTAGGGCGTGTAGAGCAGCGCGCCCCGGCCCGAGCCGTCGATGTCCGTGCCATTCAGGAAAGCCTGGCTGGAGGGCGAAAGGGACTTTGCGCCGAAGGAAAACTCCTTGTTTCCGATTTTAAGAGAGAATTTCACAGTTCACCCCCATTTTTTAACGGGGTGTTAACGGGGCTAGAATGCCAAATGGCGCGCCAGAGACCCCAACGGCTACGGACAGACGCCAAAAACGCCCTGCGGGCATACTGAAGGCCGGAAAAATGGGTTGGGGAGGTGTTCATTTGGTTCATCCGAGCATGGCAATGATTCCGGTTGATTTCTTCCCGGCATGCAAAGCCAGCGCCTTGGCCCAGAACCGGTCGCAATGGGAGTCGGAAGATTCGCCAACGAACCGGATATTGCCGCTGGCGGTGGTTTCCTTTTTGATGCCGCGCAGATCGGCGCGCAGGCCATCGTCCTTTTTGTAACGGAGCGTCCGGTCCTCATGCGCGGCCCGCAGCGGGAATGCCAGGTCTTCCTTCACAGTTCCGCTGAAACGGATGTTTTCGACCTTGGAGCCAAAACGGCCGACCGCCCGCTCGCCCAGTTGCATTCCCAGACCGGTGGCGTCAATGCAACCCCGGCGCATGGCCGGTAGTCTCATCAGACGATCAAATTCAAATTCCTGCTCGGCGAAAGTTTTGCCGCGCAACTCCAGCCGCAGCCGTTCCCAGAATACGTCCCCGACTTTTTCCTCCACATCGATCACCGATAGGTGAGTCGTGCGCGCCACGTCGTAGCCGAGGTAAAGCGGATTGGTGCACTTTTCCAGATAGGCAAAATCCTTCAGCGCGGAGTCATCCTCGCAGCCGGTGATCATCTCGTAGGTGATGAAGGCCGTGGATTCATCCGCCGGGATGCAGCAGAATTCCTGAAGCCATTGTTCCTCATCCACGCATTCCTTGCGCTGCCGGGCCAGCCACTCTTCACGCGTTTCGTGACCGCCGGTCGCTGCGTTGATTTTTTCAACGATGCCGTCTTCCACCGCGCGCTGGATCGGAATGGTGTGCAGGCTCCAGCCCATCGGGTTGCCGCGTTCCTTGATGTCGACGATGAACTGATTGAACTGCGTCTGCGCGCCGCGATGCGTGCTGATGACGATGAACTTGCCGCCCCACTGCGTCACCTGTTTGGCGATGGCATAGAAATCGCGCTGATCCTTGTGAATGGCCGCTTCGTCCCAGATCACATGACCGCTCTTGCCGACAATCGCATCCGGATTGGAAGATAGGCAGTAGATGCAAAGACCGTTGGCAAACTTCAGCACCTGCACCTGGACGGCTTTGCCGCCATCGGTAAGCAGCACTTGCTCGCCCATGTCCTCCGCAGCAAATTGCAAAACGCGCGCCCACCGTTTGCAATAGAGCAAAAACTGTTTCGCCTGGATCGCATCGCGGCTGACCACCCAAACGTCGAGCCGGGCATCTTTCGGCGCAGCCAGACGGACCGCCTTATAACTCGCTGCGTAGCTCAAACCGATCTGCCGGCCCTTCTCGACGATGATCATGCGCGAATCGTCGCGGATGAAATCCGCCTGGTATGGCATGAAGAAGGTGCCAACTGCACGGGACAATTGTTTATTGGTGGGCTTGGTCACAGCAGCTTTAATTCCTGTTCGATCCGCGTGAGAGTTTCCGGCGTGATGCCGCCCTTTGACTTCTTGGCATCCGTGAGTGCCTGCTGTGCGCGGTCGTAGGCTTGCGCCTTCTTTTCCAGCAGGACGATCCGGCGATCCTCCTGTTTCAATTTGTCCTTGCGCAGGCCGATCTTCACTTCCTCCTGCCGGGCCTTCGTGCGCGAGCCTTCCGCCATCAGCAATACGTTCGCCGCCGAGATCGCAAAGCTGCCCACCTGATTCTCCGCCTGTTGGCGCAACGCCTCCTCGGCCACCACCCGCACCACGGCATTGGTCAATTGCGGGTCCAGACCCAACTGACCGCAACGATCCTTCGTGGCCGCGCTGATCAAGTCCTGGCGTTGCAGGGACCGCAGTGTCACCACTTCGCGCAATGCCTGGGAGATTTCCGACAGCAACGACGGAACCGGCTGTTCGCCATCCGTCTTGCCACCGCGCCGTGCCGGACACAACTTGGCCTGATCCGACAGATTGCCAGGCGCAGACAAGGCCGAGCGCAATTGCTCCAACTCCTCGGCGGAAAGATTTTGCAGATAATGTTCGCCGCGAAGTTTCTTGCCGCCGGTCAGCACGGCCACCACTTCGCGCCAGAAGGAATCTTCCTCCCACGCCGCTGGTTTGGTTGGTGATGTTTTCATTCACGTGATTTTGATTAACCGCTGCGCGGCGAGCGTGCCCTTGGGCGTGAGGCCGAAAAGAATCTGGTCAAACTCATCCCTGGCGGTGGAAGCAAGGTTGCTGTCCAACAGTTGAGACAGGTAGTTATCCAACTCGCCCTCGGTGAAAGCCACACTGAACGCCGAGCGGATGGCGAGCTTCAGCTCTGTGGCCGTGGCCGGCTCGCCGTTCTTTTGCAGCAGCCGGCGCAGCACAAATTTCTTGATGTCCTGGTCGATCATGGTTTTGCGACAAATGGTTTTGCGATAAAAGAAATTTCCGGGAGCCGGGACACCTGATCCGGACTCGGGTCAATGACAAATCCGTATGCAATCTTGGGATGGCACGTGCAGATAAATTGACGAATGGCTGATTCAACCTCGGCCGGCTGCAACCCGATTTCCACCCGACCATCGTCTAGTTTTGTGATGATCATATTTTTCCCATGTTGCGAAGCGTGGCGATGATGCGGTCGAAAATGCCGTCCACTTTCTCATCAATGGCCTTGCGATCTTCTTCGATATGGGCATGAATTCTTGAGGCCCGACCCTCATTGGCTAGATTGAGTTCGTTCCGAAACGCCTCCAGTTTTGGCAGAAATTCTTCCCGCGCCTTTTCCAGCGCTTGAATCCGGCGCTCATGATCATTGAACCGGTGTTCAGAAAGATCGTGGTTAAACCGTTTGGGCTGTTTTCTTATTTCCACGGCTGGATCGTCGTCGATCTTCACACGCTGTTTCTCCGGCTTGCGGAACGCGGCATAAAGCGCAGCCGCAATCAACGCGATACCAACCAACATGATCGTCACCCATTTGAAGGTTGTTTCTGGCACACTGGGAAAGTCGGTGGCTTGGGCTAAAATCATATGTTTTATTTCGGGGTGATAATCAGTTCTCCAAAAGTGGCTTTGCCGTGCGTGCGCCGGTTTACCGCCTGGTTGCGCGTCACCACCGGCTTGAGCCGGCAGCCCTTGAACAGGTCGCGGATGTATTCGCTGTCGTTCTTGCCACCCTGCCAGCGGAGAATTGGTTTGGTGCGTTGCTCGTTCATTTTGAAAGGGGTAAAAGTTCGGAAACTGGATGCGCATCCAGGTAAGCCAGGATCGCCCGGCCAAACGTGATCAGGAACACGGCCGCGAACTGCTGCGCGTTCAACGCCGGGATGGAATCAATGGCCGCGTGCGCGCCGGCCACGCCGAAGAACGCCACCGTGGAATGGATCGCCGCATCGAACGCACTCGCATTCATCGCCAGCCAATAGCGCAAAATGGATGGTGGGATTTTAAACATGGATGAAATGGGTCATCGTGTTTTTGAAATGTTCCGGCTGCCAGCAGGTTGAATGGCCGTAGTTTTTCCACCACAACTCACCAACGCGATTTGACACTCGGTCATAAACATTCTGCGCGCCATGCAGCCCCAGCGTGCCGTAACCGAGCAGCCGGGCCGGCAGCGAATGCGCCAGCGTCAGCGCCCAATCTTTCGCCGCGCAATATACAAACACCTTGCCGACCTTGTCGTCAGCCAGCGCGTTGTTCAGACCGTTGATCCAGAAATCCGCCTCGCACGCGCCGCACACCAGGTGAAGCGCCTCCACCCGTGGCCAGTCCGCCCGGCGCAATCCATCCAGGATCACATCGCAGCCGTTGCTGTGGCCAACGCAGATGATCTTCCAGCCGGCCTTCGTGTATTCATGGAGCGACCGCGCAAAATGTTTCGCGCGCTCATCCTCACGGAACGGCCGCGTGAGCGGGGTGCAGAAATATTCGAATGCCTCAGCCTTGTGCGGCGTCTGGAGATGCGTGCGGGTCACGGCGCGCTTATTCCAATTCGTGAAGTTGCCCGGCCAGGTGGCGATGCCGTTCACGAATAGATAGATGGTAGCGGCGTTCATGCCAGTAATTTTCCATTCTCGCGATTCAAGGAGGCGAGTCGCCCGCGCAATTCCTGCGCCTCGGCCTGCTCCCGCTTGGTTGGCTTCCGGTTGCCCACGCGGCGGATCAGGGCGCGCACGCGGCGGGTGAGGAAATCAATCGTCAGCGTAAAATCAGTTCCCGGTTCCGCTGTATCAACCTGCGGATTGAGGTGCTTCAGGCCTGGTACTTCGCAGCCGCCGGGAGCGGCACTCTCGTTTTTATGAATTGGCTTTTGCACTTTAAATCAAGGTGCCGGAGTGAAATCCACGTAGAAGGTCTGGCCTTCCTTGAATTTCCCCAGGAGCGCCGGATTCTGAATGGTGATGTCCAGTGAAGCTGAAGGTGTGGCCGTGGCGTAATCATTGTCCTCATAGCCGCCACCCTCTTTCGGCTTTCCACAAACGGCATGAAACTTTAATTGCTCCGCGCCCTCATAGGGCTTCGTCACGGACTGAATGGTCATTTTTGCTCGCATCATAATTTTTATATCTGGTTGGCTGGTGACGCTCCTCACTTCGGAACGACCGGCTGGGTGGTGATGGCGCTGTTGGTTACGCCTGGCTGCAGCGTCTGGTAACTGCCGCTGGCGATGTGTTCGCCAATGCCCAGTTGCAATGCGCCGCTCTGCGCAAAGTCAAACGTGTTGGCGAAGTTCGGCGAGGAGATCGGGCCGTTCGTTGCCGTCGGCATGATGACCACGGCGGAGGAGAAGAAACCGAACTTCACTTCCGGCGTTTGCGTGGAGGGCGACTGCGATACCTCGAAGCCGAGGCCGCGTTCCGTGACGCTAACGATCTTGCCCTGGGGCGTGTTGATGACGGAGGTACAGCCCTGGGTAAAAGACCCCATGGCGAGAATTCCGGCGAGGAGTGATACTTTGAGGAGTGTGCTTGTTTTTTTCATATAATTTAACTGATGGATGCAGGTTGGTTTATTGCGGTGAATATCCCACGGAGGCGCGCCGCATAAAAACGCACCTTCCCACCGGCGAACGCCAGCGACATAAGGCACTGGAAAGACCGGCGGAGTTTGCCGTGGAAATTTAAAACCCACGCAGTGGGCGGGAAGCAAGCGCGCGACCGCTCACCGGAGGATTGCCCAAAGCGTGGGAGAGTTTTGATTTGAAAGGATGTCGCGCTGTTCACGGACGCGACTATGCGCGAATCAGGATTACGCTAAAACGCGACCGTCTTGGTTTCGCTGTTTTTCTGGAATTCGGACGGGAAGAAAAAAGGAGCGGCAAAAGCCGGGCCGAGGTTCGGCCGGTCGCGCGCTCCGGGAAGCCATCAAATCACAAACCGCGATGGCGCGTCGAGAAAATTATTTCTTGAATACGAGCACAAAGAGAATCGCCGCCAATAATCCAGCAATCAGCAAATACAGGTCCAGCCAGATGGGCATGAAGAAGATCGCAAATGCTACCACCAAGATTACCACTCCGATCAAGACTAGCGGCGATTCATTTTGGGCAAACGCTCGCGGCTCAATTTTGACGGGAATGTAACCGGTCCCACAGCTAGTGCATTTGAGACCACGTCGGACCTGGTGCGGTGTGCCGGAATTTACGGTCCCACAGTTCGGACAGGCAAATGATGAGGAATGGCAGGAAGAATTCATTGGACGGCGATGTAGATGCACTTGCAAAATTTCTTATCACAATCCGGCAATGGCAATGGTGTGGCAAATTCATTTTCGATCTTCTGATCTTTGATTGCCATGCAAGCCTCGCAATCTTCGCCGGGATTATTGCAGCCCATTACCGAAACAAATTTAATTCCAGCAGCACGCATTTCGTCCAGCCTCCGGGTGGAATGCTGGCGAACCTCCTCGCGACTCATGCCTTTATATTTGCTCATGATTTAATTTTTTTAGTTATACCCATGGACAGCCATTGTCCCACCCTCCCGAACAAAATGGTTGCATGAAAGATGAAAAGAAATATTGCCCGGTCACGTTGGAACCAGAACTCGAGGAGATCGCCGCGCTCTGGCCGGCGGCAAAACGATTTGAGATGGCCGAGAAATTCCGGCGCTGGGCGCGGCAATTAAAAGTGAGCGGACGGATCATGGTGAAGAATGAGTCTTGTCGTATCTGTCCCCCGCGCGCTTTGCGATTTGTTGCGCCTCGGAAAGCGGCTTTGAACTGACTTCCAGGAGTTTTCGAATACCGTTCTGAAGATCGTTTAATTTCTTTTCCGCGACATTCGCGCGGCGACGCCATACTTCCTCCTCGCCCGCCAATCGGCTTGAACCTTTATTACTCTCTGAAGGCTCATGATTTTCTCCCGCAAGGATTATTCGAAAAAGTCGCAGTGTCTGCTTTGTTGGTTTGTCGATATCATTGACATATCGACTTACCGAAGCGGTCGTGAGGTCTAGGTTCCGCGCCGCTTCTGATTGATTCCAACCGGATCGTTGAAGCAACTCCTTAAATTCGACGTTCGCCCCATCCATAAAAAAAAACTGCGTTACTTAACTTTTATTGTTGACGCGCTGCGTAACGCAGTGTTACGTTACTTACAAGTTTATGACACTGGTTCCGAAAATAAACAAGAACAATTTACGCCAACTTTCATGGAAGCGCGGTTTCCATGGCGTTTCCGGCGTGGCCATCGCCATCGGTAGAAGCCGCGTCACGGTGCATCGTGCCGTTAAAAACCCCGAACGCTACGGGCCGACGATGGAAAAGCTCAAGCGCGTCCTCCTATGAAAATTTTCAATCCCACAGCCCAACAGGTCACAGCCTTCGCACGGCGCGTCATCGCTTCGCTTCCTGACAGCCTTACAGAACAAAAATCTGAATTGATGGTGCTGGCGAAGTTGCTGCCTCATCACACCGACGCGCGGAAGGTTGTTTTAGAAATGCTGGCGGCTTTAAACCACCGCGAGCAGGCGCAGGCTGAATTTTGCTTCCCGACCGCACCACAGATCAAACCCCACAACGGAGACGGACGATGAGCGCGCAATTCATTCTCGAATATGGCGGGATGCCGGTGCGCTTCGATAGCGCCCGTCATCAGCTCACCGCCGAGACCGAGGCCAGCAAGTTCATCGCTGAGGCGGATGCCTGGTATGCCGCCTACCAAAGTGATCTCAATCCCTCGAATTGTCGCGTGGTGAATCTCTACGAACGGAACGTCGTTTCAAAATGAGCATGACCGAAACAGGATTGCTGCCGCGCCTGGTGTTGCCGCCGAGCATCCAGACGCAGCTCGGCCTGCGCGATCCAAGGTTCCGGCCGGTGAGCGACGTGAAGACCGTGCTGCGCGATCTGGGCGAGTTTGACATGGACGCCGAGCAGGTGCGCCAGCTCGTAGAGCAGCGCGTGCTGATCGGCTTCAACATCGCGGTGGACGACCTTGGCAAATGTGAGTTGCGCGTGCTCACCAAGAGCATTGAGTTTTTTCGCGCGACCGGCGGCAGGAAATATCACGAGCTGGAATGGCCGCAAATCTTCCGGCTCGTGGTGCCGCACAAGAAACCCATGGTGACCGGACTGGAAATCCGGCGGGCGCTCCTCTGCGACCGTGGCCATGTGGAGAACCTGATCCTGGCCGGCTGCCTGAAGCCGCTCAAGAAATCGCAACCAGGTCCCGGCGGATCATGGGTCGTGACGACCACCAGTTATGAGGAATTTTTGAAAGGCCGGATGCTATGAGCCGCGAACACACCATCGAACTCCGGAAACTCCACCAGCGCGACACGGAACTCTGCCAGCAGATCGTCGAAGCCCAGCAGTGGCACGATGCCAGCGGCAAACACCTGGCCAAACTCATGCGCATTCATGACGGCTGCAAAAAAGCCATAGCCGATCTCACCCTAGTAAAACTCAACGCCAAATCATGAGCACCCAACTCAAATCCGAACTCATCACGCGCAAGACGCCGGTCGGTGGTTTCACCGGAGTGGGCGCGCAGGTTGAGAACGGCGAGGACCGCATCTTCATCGTAGCCGAGAACGGCGAAGTGCTGCTCGCGCAACTTGAGCAGTTAATGCCCGGCGTGGCCAATCCTGAAACTTTCGTCCCCGTAACCATCATCCAAGCCAAATGAAAAAATTATCCGCCATCTCGTTAGCCCATATCAAAGCTGCACAAAAGGCGCGCTGGGCAAAGATCAAAGCGAAAAACACAGCGAAACTTGAAGTCTTACCCCCCGTCAAAAGCGCATTTAATGCGCTTTTGAAAACCGGAAATGATGCTGCCACCGCCAAGCAGTTGAACAAACTTTTCGCCGAGGCCCAGAATGGAATGCGCCGTGTTGTGTCGCTCGGTTTGTTCGCATGGGAAGTGAAGGAGACGCAGTTGAAGCATGGGGAATTTGGAGCTTGGCTCGCCCAACATTGCCCTAAGCTCGCGACAGTGACAGATGATGGCCGGCCGCGTCCATCACGCGCACTGCAAGGCTACATGGAACTCACAAAGAGCGTGCTGGAAAGTTGCGGGGTTCCGACCATTGAGAAGTATTTGGAGACCGTCGCCAAATTCGCAAACGATGCGAATTTGAAACCGGGTCAATTCCTCCTGCTGCCGGAAAAGAAGGTGCCGGAAACCCTCACCGAGATGCGAGAAAAAATTTGCTCCCTGGTGGATGGCAAGACTCAGCGCTCACTCTTCATGGAGTTCAAGCAGTGTGATGAAGATGATCCAACCAAGCGGAAGTTAGGCCGAATCAAAGGCCAGGGCGGTGCCACGGCTGAACAGCGCGCCACTGCGCAGCAATTGGAGGCAGAGGAGCGCATCAACGAGCGAAAGCTGAAGGCGGAGGAGATCGCAAACTGGCTGATTGAGATGAGCGACGACAAAGGGCTCGGTGAAATCTTCGGCACACCGGAACTGGCTGCGCTCGACAAGGCCATGGAAACCGCTCGCGGCTACATCAAGCACAACGGAGGTGGGAAGTGAGCCTTGCCTGTTCAATTCTAAAATCTGCGGCGATTCAGCTTGCCTTGAGCACGAAAAGCCTGCGGGGCAAGAAGTCTCATCATGATTGGTTGTGCGGCGCACACATTGGCAGCCGCGACGCTGCACTATCGATCCTGCAAACCCATTTAAACGATTGTTCCAATAGCGTCCGCAAAGAGATCGGAGAAACAATCCGTAAGCACTTGAACATCGGAGGTGGCAAGTGAGTAAAACGATTTCGGCGTGGGAACCTGTGGCCGACCGGCCCTATCAGGTGGCATTGAGTGCCGCTGAAGTTTATGCGCTGGTAAATCATCACATCTCACAGACGAAGCGCTGCACAAAGTTTATTGGCAATAAACTGCTCAAGGTTTCCGAACATTCCGTTTCGCTAAGCCCGCGCGAATCCAAAGCCTACATCAAAGAGGGTCGCAAAATTGTAGAGGCTCACATCGCCCGCGCGAAAGGTCTCCAATCGTTTTTGAAATCATGATCTCCAATCCCGAAAATTTTCAACCAGCGGACACGACACAGCCGGGACAACTGATGCCGGGCACCTGCGCTGGACCGCAATCAAATGCGTTAGTTCCGCTGGTTGTTTCCTCCTCATTGCCGGTTCCACAAGGAACAAATGGCGGCACGCTCGCGCCGGTGGTTTGCGTGAAGACCTATCTGGCGCATCGCGCGCCGGTGCCGCGTTGGGAAATGGAGCCGCGCCTCTTCAGCCGGCTGCCGTTCGATCTGCGCGCCCAGGTGAAGCGCTTGCAAGCCGCCGTGCTGTTTGTCCGCAATTTAACGGCTGGTAAATCGGCCGTTAAAGTCCAGCCGGCCTGCGAGAAGGCATTAACGATTTATTCCGAGTTCCGGCCGCTGAATACGTTCCGTGGTAAATATGATCAATGGGTCGCGCAGCAGGACTGGCTGGTGCTGGTGAACCGCGCCAAGGCCGGCGCAGTCTGGCAGGCCAAGCAGCGCGGCTTGAGCGACACCTTCCTGGATTACGTCGCCGCGCGCATGGGCGACTTTAAACGTGGCGACGCCGCCGAGCAGGCCATCCTCTCCATCCACCGCCAATGGGCTACCGGGCGCACGCACAAGGGTATTGCCGAGCCGGTGGCTGGCTACGAGGAGAATTGGGAGCAACGCACCCGCGCCTTACTTCCGGAGGGATGGCACCCCACCAACATCCGACCCCAACTAAAAAA
This sequence comes from uncultured Verrucomicrobia subdivision 3 bacterium, assembly GCA_903889895.1. Classification (GTDB taxonomy): domain Bacteria; phylum Verrucomicrobiota; class Verrucomicrobiia; order Limisphaerales; family UBA11358; genus UBA11358. Next base: position 28,789 of record CAISYZ010000255.1, read on the forward strand.
GCGCGCGAAATTTTCCAAGGCCGTCAAGGCGCTGTTGCACGAGGGCATTCATGCGGCGAAGGAATTCATGCCGCAGGTCCACGGCACGCGCAGCGAACTGCGCTTCATGGAGCTGATCCAGTTCGACGACGTGCGGTGCGACTTCCGCGTGATGGATACCGAGAGCGGCCAGGTGAACGATCTGTGGCTGCTCATCGCGCGCGACGTGGCCACCACGATGCTGCTCGGCTTTGGTCTGCGGCCGGCGCGGGCGCGCGATGACGGCAGCCAGGAACATCTGATGCTTCAGGATATGAAGCAACTCACCGGCTGGCTCCTGGAGACCTATGGCCTGCCACCATATCAGATGACGTGGAAGATCGAACGCGGCACAGCCACGCTCGCCCAAGGCACCGCCGATGCGCTCACCGAGATGATCGGGCCGGATCGCATCCGCGTTTCTTATTCGAGCATGATCAACGGCCAGTCGCCCTTGAGCTACGCGGAGAAGGCGGTGGGCAACTCGAAGGCCAAGGCGATGCTGGAAAGTCTCAACCGGCTTCAGCACATGCTCACCTCGCATTTCCCAGGGCAGATAGGTCTGAATTATTCCAAGCGTCCCACCGAGCTGCTCGCCCGCGAAAGTGAAGCTGTGGAAATCTGGAAGTCGCACCGCGCCGAGAACCGCGCCGATTTGCACTATCCGTTCTACACCATTCCCCAGGCGCGCGAAGGTCTCTTTGAAATCTTCGGTCTCCAGAATCGCCGCACGGAACATGACTGCGAAGGGTTCCAGAAAATTGCCGAGTGGTTCGACGGCAATACATGGCAACCCGCTCAGACCGCACCGGCGGACATGACAGGAATTAAAACCCGCGTCCGCATGGAATCGCCCATTGAACGGGCAGCCTGGTTGATGGCGCAGTCGCCGGATGGCTGGACCCGCGTGTCGCCGGAAATCATCACGGCGTTTTACGAGCACACCCAGCGCCGCCGGCCGGTGGAGAACAACGGCGAGATTCAATTGATGCATGAGGGCAAGACGCTCCGCTTCGCGCCGCCTTCACCGGATTTCGCCCTGGCACCAGAAACCAAGGTCCTTTGCTACTTCAATCCGGATGATCCGCGCTTCCTCACTTTGACTGATGGTCGCGGCTGCGTTCTCGGCACCTGGCTGCGCACCGGGCTGGTCCGGCACGGCGACCACGATGCCCTTGCCGCTGCGATCCGGTACTCGACCAGCGCATTGAACGTGGCCAAGACACGCGCTGTTGAGTTGTCTGCCGGCACCAGGGAAGAACTGGACGCCATGCGCGCCCACAACTCCGGATTCGTAACCGTCTATGACGGCGAATCCTCAATCCGCGAGCCGCGATCTGCAGTTCAGTCAGCCGTGGCAAACGCCGTGCGCGCCGTGGTCGGCGAGAAACAAATCACCAAACAAAAAGCGCGTGACCGCGCCGAGGATGAACGAATCGCGAGAGAGGCGTTGGAACTATGAACCCAGACCAAAACTTTCAGCAGGCCATCCACGCGGAGATCGTCTGGAAAACGCCCGAGGTCCAGAAGTTCGCCGTGGCGCTCATCAAGCATGCGCTCGATTTGAATGGCCAGAATTTCACCACGGACATTGTGCCGGATTCAGAACGCGGCACCGGCACGGGCATCGCCGGAACGGTCGTGGAGATATTGAAGAATGCGAACCTGATCAAGTCGGTGGGCGTCACGCAGGGCGGCGTCTTCTATCAGCACCGGATGAAGTCCACGCGCGAAGGCCGCAACTCCGCCTGGCTGAATGTCTACACCATCACCAGCACGGCGCTCGCCCAGGAATTTTTGAAGCGGAACGGGAAGATGATTTTGCAGGCGGAATTATCGCTTGCGTAAACAACAAAAAAAACCGGAGAGGAAAAAATGGAAAACGCGACACACACACAGGCCGATGCTCGGCTTAAACTCAACGAGGCCTTGCGCCAGCGCCTGCTCGATCAGCGAGCGGGACCGGGCAAGGACAACTTCAGCAACAACAAAATGGCGAAGAAGCTCGGCGTCAATTCGAGCTACGTGAGCCAGTATTGCACCGGCAAGGAATTCAGCGGCGACATCGCCGTGTTCGAGCGCAAGCTGGAGGATTTCTTCCGCAATGAAGCACGCCGCCGTTTGAGCGGCGTGGAGACCATCAGCACGGATGAGACCAAGTCCATTGCCTCGGCCCTGGAGACTTTGCGTAAGCTGAACGAGATCGGCTGCATCGTGCTGGCCAGCGGCGGTGGCAAGACGCGTGGCGAGGAGCTATACCTGAAGGAAAATCCAACCGCCATCCACTTCCAGGTGCGCGCCTGGAACAACGATAAAAATTCCATTGAAGGCGCGCTGTTCAAGTCGGTCGGCCAGGCGGGCTGGGATGGCCAGACCAAGCGGGCCGACTTCCTCGTGACCAAACTCACCGGCTCAGACCGGCTGCTCATCATCGGCGACGCGCACAAGCTCACCAAGGCCGCATTGCAATGGGTGGTGGACTTCTGGGAAGCGACGCTCATCCCGATTGCCCTGGTGGGCACGCACGCGCTGCATGACCTACTCATGAGCGACACGCAGCGTTTCAGCCGAATCCAGCTCTGGAACGAGATCAAGCCGGCGAACGAGCTGATCCTGATAACGCACCTAGCTAAATCCCTGATGCCGGAATTGAATGGCGAACTCGGTGATGTATGCGACCTGGGTGAACAGATCGTCAGCCACGAGGGCTGTTACCGTGCTGTTTACAAGCAGTTCAAGCTCGCGGAGGAAATCCGCAGTGGAGCTAAAAAAGCCATCACCGCTGTCCAGGCCGTCCGCTCCGCGCACACCAAGCTGCTGCGCGACTGGGCGCTCAACTAATGTCCGGGACGCGTTTCACCGCGTCCCAGATTAACCACCGATTAACGCGACTTAATTATGGGTAAAAAAACAAAATCTGCGCCGCTACTTTTGGCCGCGCCTGCCAACTATTACTACTACGTCACCTATTCGTTTCCTACCGGAGTAGGCTGCATTGCGGTGAATCTGAAATTTCCCATTAACAATTGGGATCGAATTCAGATCGTCGTCGAGATGATCCGCAAGGATAAATCCGTAAAGGGCAAACCGATTCTCACCAACTGGATTCTGCTATGAGCAAAACCTTCAAGGACCA
>CAISYZ010000256.1 GCA_903889895.1 uncultured Verrucomicrobia subdivision 3 bacterium
CTCGATGAGAACGAGGCGGGCAAGGCGGGGCGCGAAGACATCGCGTGCCGCCTGTCCAAGTTCTGTTTCGTGCGGGTGCCTCAGTTTCCGCGTCCCGACATGGAACCGGAACACCTCACGGACGTGGACTTGGCGGACATCGTGGAGGGCCACAAATGAAACGGTATGAAGGCAAACGGCAGGGCTACGCCGTTGGCGTCACCGTGGACGGACGCCGTTTGAATCCCCGCTTCGATCTGTGGAACCACAGTCCAACGGGATTTGAATGGGGTTATGGCGGCAGCGGACCAGCGCAATTGGCGCTGGCCATTCTCGCCGACCATTGCCAGGACGACGAGCAGGCGTTGAATTTTTATCAACGCTTCAAGTGGGCGGTGGTTGCCGAACTTCCACACCGTTCATGGATACTGACCACCGAAGGCATTGACCGCATTTTGGACTCCCTGCGGGAGCGCGAGCCGCTATTGGAGGCCGTGACATGAGTGCGCGGAAGCCGCCGCCCGTCGGTGACTTCCGCAAACTCTTGGAACGCCTTTCCCACCGGCATGATACTCGGCGCATCTTTGATGCGTTCGTCCGCTTCGCCGCCTGCGCGGTCGCCGCGCAGACGCGTGAGGCGGAATATCTGGAGGAAGCCAAACGGTGGGACAAATCCGAACTGGAAATCTTTGCGGAAGCGTTCGGAACACTGGTCGGCGAAATGGAATCACAGCCGTTCACCGACCTCATTGGCGGCTACTACATGGAATTCGCCTTGTCTTCAAAAGGCCAACAATGGAACGGCGAGTTCCACACGCCCAAGACGGTATGCGATTGTTTAGCCCAAATGACTATGGGCGACGTGGAATCGTTGCCTGCCGACCAAGTGATCAACGTCTGCGAACCCGCCTGTGGTGCAGGGGCAATGATTCTGTCGGTGGCGCAGGTGTGTCCGCCGACGGTGCGACGCCGGTTGCGGGTGACGGCGATTGACATCAATCGCACGGCCTGTGACATGGCGTTCCTCAATACGACGCTCTGGGGCATACCGACGCGGGTGATCCATGGCAACACGCTGTCCGGTGAGTATTGGGCGGCATGGTCAAACATCCATTACCTTGCACCATGGCTGCCGCTGGCCTTACGTCCACAAGCACCCGAAGCGATGGTGCAGGGCCAACCGCCCACGCCGGTCGAAGTGGAACGCATTCAGGTTTCACTCGGCCAACAGGAGTTTGCTCTTTAATTCACAGTCCCTTTTAACGAAGGGGCTTTTTTATTGCCAGTGTCGGCAAATCCACACGTCTCCCGCGAAATGCTGTCAGGCCATACGCTTCAATGTGGGTTCACAGGGTTCATTTCAAAACTCAACCAGAAAGGAAATTTATTATGGATGTTCATTGCACCACCTGCGGCGAACCGTGGGATGTCTATCACCTGCGGCACGACGCCATCTACGAAACCGACTTGTCCCACGCCGAGGCGAAGGCGTGGACGCAGTTGTCACCACCGGTCAAATTGCTCGACCGTTACCGCGAAAAGTTCAAAGCGGTCGGTTATGAGTTCGGTGGCTCGATCCTGAATGTGATGCGCTGTCCGGCGTGTCCGAAGGGCGCGAAGCCCGATCCCGACAAGGCCGCGATGAAAGCCGGCATCGTCGAGTTGCTGGGGGATGACGAGGACGGCATCGCCGCCACGATGGAGGATTTCGGCTTATGA
>CAISYZ010000257.1 GCA_903889895.1 uncultured Verrucomicrobia subdivision 3 bacterium
TCGAGGAGGCGGACCGGAAATTTTTCGAGCGCGTCGCGCACGGCTACGGCGTCATCGCCGCCAGCGAACCGCAGCGCGTCAAGTTCATCAACGGCGCGCAGCCGATGGATCTGGTCTGCGCGGCCATCTGGAAAATCGTCCAGCCGCGTCTGCCCAAGGTCGGCCGCTGGTGATTTTGTTTGCCGGATTCAAATGGCGGAGTAAGTTTCTTTTAGCATGATTGAAAATACCATCAGTGAAATCGAAGCGCGCATCGGCGGCGCGGAATCCGTCAGCGCCGAGCGCAAGGCGGAACTGCTGAAACTGCTCGCCACCTTGAAGACGGAAATCGCCGAGCTTTCCAAAACCCACGGCGAACAGGCGGACAGCATCGCCAATTTCGCTAAAAGCTCCGCGCACGAGGCCACCCGCACCGCGCCCAATCCGCAGTTGCGCGAACTTTCCAATCAGGGTCTGCTTTCTTCGGTGGACGGCATCGAGCAATCGCATCCGCGCCTCGTCCAAATCGTCAACGTCATCAGCAAGACGCTGTCGGACTTGGGGATTTAATCTGCCTTCGGTTCCAACTTGGCAATCGCCGCCATGATTTCATCGGCGACCTGTTGGTAGATTTCTTTCAACCGCGCCTTGTCACAGGTTTTTGCCTCGGCGCGTAAATTTTCAAAATTCATCGGCGGGCCGTATTTTACGGCCACGCGATACGGGCGGGGCAATTTGTGATTCCGCCCGTAAGCCTCAAACGTTCCAAATACGCGCACCGGCACGACGGGCGCAGTGGATTTAATGACCGTCAGGCCGATGCCGGAACGCGCCGGTTGCAATTTGCCGTCCTTCGTCCGCGTGCCTTCGGGAAATAAAATAATGCCGGCTCCATTGAGCAGCCGGTCTAAAATGATTTTCAATCCCTTCGCACCGCCACCGTCGCGATCCACGGGCACAGAATTCCACGAACGCAGCAGCGCGCCGATGCCGGGAAAACGGAACAGCGATTCGCGGGCGAGATAATTGATGTCGCGCTTCAGTCCGGAACCGACCAACGGCGGATCGAGAAAGCTCGCGTGATTTGAGGCAATGATGACGCCGCCCTGTAGTGGCACACGCTCCGCATTGAAGACTTGCCACCGGAAATAGGTGGCATACATCACGCGGAAACACGTCCAGCCGATGCGATACGAAAGGTTCATTTTTCTACCGACATCAGCTTGCGGATTTCTGCCAGCAGCCACGCGCTCGTTTCCGCCGAAGTCATGCTGGAATTGTTCAGGACTTTAGCGCCGAGCGCGATCATCAGCGGCGCAACGGCGCGCTGGCTGTCGCGCTGGTCGCGCGCCGCGAGATTTTCATTTACACCGTCGGCGGCACGGCGCGCGGAACGTTCCGCCAGCGAGGCATCGAGGTAAAATTTGAAATCCGTTTCGGGAAAAACATTCGTGCCGATGTCCCGGCCTTCCATCACGAGGTCGCCAAACTGGATGCAATCGCGCTGCGTCTTTTTCATCCACGCGCGCACCTTCGGCACGGCGGCGACATGCGCCACGGCGGCGGCGGTTTCCGGCAGGCGGATTTCCTTCTCGGGAAAATAATCATCCACGAGCAACCGCACCGCGCGCAGGCCATTCACCTCCGCGCATTCCAGTTTGGTTTTCCATTTGCGGCACGCGGCGGCGACAGCCTTCTCGTCGTTCACGTCCACGTGCTTGAGCAGGCAATGCCATGCCAGCGTGCGATACATCGCGCCGGTGTCCACGTAAACGTAGCCGAGCGCGCGGGCGACAAGCTTGGCGTTGGTGCTTTTGCCGCTCGCACTTGTGCCGTCCAGGGCAATGACAATGGGATATTTTTTCAAATCCTGATCCTTTTCGTAATCGTAGCCTTAATCCGCAAATAAATCCTCACCGCTTAATTTCCGTGTGCGCTGACCATCTTTGATTTCCCAAATCTCCGCGCCCAAACCATGCGGCGGCGCGGCGGCGAGCTTTTGGAAAAAATTCGGGAACGTCTTTTTGACGCAGGCGGGATTTTTAATTTTTATGCCGGGGACTTTTAATGCCAGGATGGCAAAACACATCGCCATGCGATGGTCGTTGTAAGTCTCAATCTCCGCGCCGTGCAATTCTTCCAGTTTAGACGGATAAACCGTCAGCGTGTCGCCATTTTCAATGATTAATTTTTTTTGATAATCGGCTAGTTTTCCAAGTTCAGTGCGCAATGCGACAACTCGTTCACATTCCTGCAAGCGTAGGCGCCCAAGATCGGTGAATGTGATTGGTTGACCGGCAAACGGGGCAAGCACAATCGCAGTCATGATACTGTCCGCAAGCTCATTGACGCGGGAAATGGTCCGTTTCATGCCTGCGTTGCTTCCTAAACCAACCCAAATACGAAACTGTGCATCAAGTTGCCATTGCGAAGCCGTTCTAGGCCAGTCGTAAACCTTGATGTAATTTTTGAAGCCTGCCCGGTCAAACAGGTAATCAACACCCCAAAAATAACTCCCACTACTCGCATCCGGCTCGATTTGAAATTCGCCGCCGTTCGGAAATGCCTCGATGAGTTTCGTGGTCATAGCCACATACGGTGATTCCTCCGCGTTCTCGCCTTCAACTTTAACTTTCCATCCTCCGGTTCTTTCACAAAGCTTCAGTGCTGATGCGAATTGAGAGCTTTTTTCAATGCTTACAGAACATTCAGCATTTGGTTTCGGACCACCGCCAAATATTTTCACCGGCAATTTGTCATTGCCATTTTCCGATTCCACGCGGTAGCCGAGTTCGCGCAACGCCGAAAACAGCGCCGCCTGCGGCCGTTCATGCATGCGTGGCACGCCGTGCAACCGATACACGCCGCTGCCGAGGCAGAGAAATGGCGCGAGAAACCGCGCCGCTGTGCCGGCGTTGCCCACGAACAAATCCAGCGGCTGCACTTCCGTGCCGCCGGGCGGCACCGCGCCGCCGGTGCCGTAAACTGTGATGGTGCGATTGCAGGTTTCGGCGGGGTCGGCTTCCACGTTCACCATGAAGCCGAGTTCCTGCAAACACTCGACCATGATTTGTGTGTCTTCGCTCCAGAGCGCGCCGCGCAAAATCGTCTCGCCATCCGCCAGCGCCGCCAAAATCAGCGCACGGTTCGTGATGCTCTTGGAACCGGGCACGGTGATTTCCGCGCGCACCGGCGCAGTCAACGGAACAATCTCGATGAATTCTGGAAGCGCCATCTCGGAAATTTATTCAGGCGAAGGCGAGGCGCAGCAGGCGTACCAATTGTCGCGGCGTTCTTTTGCCGTGGCGAAAAATTTTTCCACGGCCTTCGCGTCGCCTTTTTTTAACGCGGCTTGAAATTTTTTCAGTTCGCCGACAAACGCGTCCACGGACTGAGAAATATTCTTGCGGTTTGCCAGTGCGATGTCGCGCCACATTTCCGGCGAGCCGGACGCGATGCGCGTGGTGTCGCGAAAACCGGTCGCACATAAGCCGACTTGGGATTTCGGATGTTTCGGATCCAAAACTAATCCAGCCAGCGCAGCGGCAACGACGTGCGGCAAATGGCTCGTGCGGCTCACTAGCAAATCGTGCTGCGCCGCGTTCAGCTGTAGCGTTCGCGCGCCCAGCGATTTCCAAAATCCTTCCACCTTGCGGACGGCGGCGGTGTTGGACTTTTTCGTCGGCGTGATGACACAAACGGCGTTGGTATATAAATCTGCCTTCGATGCGAGCACGCCCATTTTTTCGCCGCCTGCCATTGGATGGCTGCCGACAAAATGCGCGCCGGCCTTGGCAACGAGCGATTCCAATTCGCGGACGACCTCGGCTTTCACGCTGCCGACATCGGTGACAATGGCGCCGCGTTTGAGGGCGGGCAGAAATTGTTTTGTCAGCGCGCTCATCTGGGCGAGCGGCGTGCAGAGAATCACCAAATCCGCGCCGGAAACGGCGGCGAGCAAATCGGTGGTGGCGTAATCTAGCGCGCCAATTTTTTCGGCTTCGGCGATGGTTTTTTCGCGGCGGGCGTAGCCGGCAACTTCTTTCGCCAAATGGTGTTTGCGCACGGCCAGCCCGATGGAGCCGCCGAGCAGACCGACGCCGACAATGGTGATTTTCTGAAATTGCACGGGCAAAAAGATAGCGGAATCAGTGTGATTCGTGAATTGTTAAATCGTTGAATTGTTCAAAACGTTTCCGGAAATCGTCTCAATCATTCTAGGAATCATATTTCTACAATTTTTCCGCTGCGACCGGCGGCAAGACAGGCGTCCAAAACCGTCTGCGTTTTTAGCGCCCATTGCGGCCATTCTTCGTTTAGCTGTCCGGAGAAAACCTGGTTTGCAAAATTACGCCACATCCGCGTGTCTTGCGCGGAAGCGTGGCCAAAGCCGGCGGGGTCGGCCTCGGGTGGGCATTTCGCACCGGAATCCGCGCGCACCTCGGCATTGTTCAGCTCGAAGGCTGGTTCGTAGCCGTTGCGCGGATGCACGAAATCTGGCATTCGCAGCCAGCCGTTGCGTCCGCCGACAGCCACCCATTGCTGTTTGGCGGTGAGAAACGAACTGTAAAATTCCGCCGAAACGCCGCCGGCAAAAAACAGCTCGGCAGAAAATTCCGTCGGCACGCCGGAGGGAGCTTGCGCGAGAATTTTGGCGCTGACGGCGCGCGGCAATTGCCAATTCAGCGTCCACAGAAAAAACCGGATGGAATACCAGCCAAGATCGCCGAGGCAGCCGGCGGGTTCCAGGGCGCTGTCCACGCGAATGTTTTTCTCAAAAAATTCGTCGCCTAAATAAAAACTGAAGCCAGACGACATCCGCTGGAGTTGGCCAAGGCTCTTACCGTCGTCCAAAACTTCGCGGATTTTTGACAGACGCGGGTTGTGCATGAACATCACGCCGTCAAGGAACTGCACGGAATGTTTTTGGCACGCGGCGAGCATTTCCTCCAATTCGGCAAGATTGGCAGCGCAGGGTTTTTCACAGAGGATATGTTTGCCGTTTTGCGCGGCGCGAATGACCAGATCTTTTCGCAGTCCGGTTGGCAGCGGCACATAGCAGGCGTCCACATCTGGCGACACAAGCAAATCCTCGTAGCTGCCGAAGGCCCGTGGCGTTTCGGCGAAGGCGAAATCGCGCTGGCAATCGTCAATGAATTTGTGACTTTTCTGCACATCGCGGCTGGCGACGCCGGAAACAACCGCGTTGCCGGAATGAAAAATAGCTTTCCAGTTTTTCCGGCCGATGCCGGCGGTGCTCAAAAAGCCGATGCGGAGTTTTTTCATAAAATTATTTGGCCGCTTCGCGCACGCGTTCCAAAATCACGTCCGCGAGTAGCGGTTCGGTGCCGACGGAGGCGGAATACCAGATGCGCTTGCCGTCGCGCTCCGTGGGGTTGCGCCAGGTCGGCTGGCCGGCGGCAAGACGTTCTTTCACGATGCGTTCCGGTTCGCCGAGCAACACCGGAATATCCTCAACCGCATGCAGCCCGTCGCTGATAAAAAAAGGCACCACGATGATGTTCTTTGTTATTACGTTTTGCCAGCAGCCTTTGATGAACGGTTCCTCTTCCATGAAAACCGCGCCGACCTCGGCGTAAACTTTCAGCGCGCGGATCAGCTCCACCTGCCGCTCAACGGTCTTGCGGGAATTGGCATTGCGCCCGGTGCCGTGGCCGGCAATGAGCAGCGTGGTATTGGCCGGTTTGGGCGTGCTGGGAAATGGAAATTGCTCGGCGACTTCCTTCGCTCGGGCGAGGATGACCGTGGTCATCAAATCATGCGAGCCAACCGGACGGCAGTAAGTCAGTTCTGAGTATTTAGTTTTTAATTTTAAGTTGTCGGGAAACTGGAAACCCAACTCGGCTGGGATGACTTCAGTGCTGAAATAGCCTTCACTGATGAAAAACGGCACGATGAAGACGCGCGGCGCGGTGTTTTCTGCCAAAACTTTTTTTATGTGTGGCTCCTGTTTCCAAAACGCCGGGCGGACTTCAGCAAAAACTTTCCGGCGATGCAGTTCCGCCGCGTGCTGGCGCACGGGCGTGGCAGACTGGTCATTCAACGTCGTGCCATGGCCGAGGACGATCAACGCGGCGTCGGAGAAATTTTCGCTTTGCACGCCGGATTTTTGCCGGAACCGCCGTTGCCTGCAAGCCGGCTAATGCAATTTTTTATGAAACCTTTTGACGAACACGGGGTCTAAACTGCAAATTATTGCACCATATACTATGAAAATAACCAACCTTATCATCGTTACTCTGGCCACCGGGTTTATGGCCGCCACCAGCGCACTGGCGCAGGATGCCAAGCTGCCGCCGGCTTCGGACAAGCAAGGTGTTACTTACGCCACGGACATCAAGCCGATTTTCGACGCCTCCTGCGTGAAGTGCCACAGCGGCGACAAACCCAAGGCACACCTCAAAATGGATACGCTCGAAGGCGTGCTCAAAGGCACGAAGCACGGTAAAATTGTGACGGCCGGTGACAGTGCCAACAGCCTGATCGTGAAAGCCATCGCCCATGCGATTCCCGACCAGGATAGCTGGATGCCGCCGCAGCACAATAAAGCCGGCATCAAGGATCTTACGCCGGAACAAATCGGCCTGATTCGTGCATGGATTGACCAGGGCGCGAAATAATTTAGGAGCTTAAAATCCGCAACGGCGCAGTCGCAAAACGGCTGCGCCGTTTTTATTATATCAGCGGCGAAAGCGGCGAACGTTTTTGTTGTTTGAGCCGCTGCTGCTCGTGAAGAAATTCCAGCTTCTGCGCGTCGTCGGTTTCCGGTGAACCAATCTTCTGCGTGAGCGCCGCGATTAGCCGGTCAAGAAACAGGTTGCGCAACTTCAGCGTCACGTCGGCAAGCTGGATTTCAGGATTGGGCATCTGGCGTTCATCGGCCACGGCTTCGGTGACCAGGCTGCGCATCGGCGGCGACTCGATGCCGCCCAGAAATTCAGCGAGACCATGCCACGCACCAGGTTCGGTGGCGGCAAGGCGCGCATGCACAATCTGCCGCACTAGCGGATGAGCCAGCCATTGCACATCCAGATGTGCCGCTGTCCATTCGGCGAGGTTGTCGTGCAGCAGCAAGGTTTTCAGCAGGTGCAATTCGTGGTTTGACGGCCGGCTTGGCGCTTCCGCCTCAACTTCGCCGGCGAGCACCGAATCGTCCGGTTCGTCATCATTCCGCGCGATGGCCGCCTGTGGTTTGACCTTGGCAAATTCCTTGCGCACCGCGTCCACTGCCACGCCGAGGCGCAGCGCGGTTTTTTGCGCGTGCGTGTCGAGCAAAACCGAGTTGCCGGTCTTGTGCAGCGCCTCGGCCATGCCGCGCAGAACCGCCAGCCGGCCTTTGTCACTCGTCGCGTCGTTCGTGGCCAGCAGCCGCTTTAAAAGGTAATCAAAAAAACCTTCCGCGTTTTCAACGAGCGCGCGAAAGGCTTCGCCACCGTTGGCTTTGATGAAGCTGTCCGGGTCATGTGGCGACGGCACGACCGCGACGCGCACGGCCAAATCCGCCGCAAGCAGGTGGTCGAGCGAACGGACAATGGCGTTTTGCCCGGCATTATCGGAATCAAAACACAGCACGACTTCATTGCAATAGCGTTTCAAAATCCGTGCGTGTTGGTCGGTAAAGGCCGTGCCTTGCGGCGCGACGATGTTTTGCACGCCGTTCGTGAAGCAGGCGATGAGGTCGAGCTGGCCTTCGCAGATGATGGCGTAGCCGGCGTCGAGAATCGCGCGCTTGGATTTGTCGAGGCCGAAGAAGATTTTGCTCTTGGTAAAAATCGGCGTCTCCGGCGAGTTGACATATTTCGCCGTCTTCTCGTCGCCGGACAAGACGCGGCCGCTGAAGCCGACGACGCGGCCTTGTTCGTTGCAAATCGGAAACATCAGCCGTCCGCGAAAGCGGTCATAGTGACGGCCGGTTTCTTCCTTTTTGATGATGAGGCCGGCTTGTTCGACGATGGCGAGGTCAAAGTTCTTGCTCCTCGCCCAGTTCACGGTGTCGTCCCAAAGTTCCGGCGCGGCACCGATGCGAAACAGTTTTATGGCCTCGGCGCTGACGCCGCGCTTGGCGAGATAATCGCGCGCCAATTGCCCGGCGGCTTCGTTCGCAAGACAGTTTTGCCAGCGTTGTGTCAGTTGCTCGTGAATGTCTTCCAACTGGCTTTTCAAATGCCGCGATTCCTGTGCGCCGGGCGTGTTTTCAAATTCGAGCGGAATCTTCGCGCGCTCGGCCAGCCGGCGCACGGCGTCCATGAAGCCGATGTTTTCGTATTCCTTGACGAACGTAAAAACGTCGCCGCCTTTGTGGCAGCCGAAGCAGTGGAAGATTTGCTTGTGCGGATTGACGTTGAAGCTCGGCGACTTTTCCTTGTGAAACGGGCAGAGCGCGGTGAAGTTCGCGCCGGTTTTTTTCAGCGGCAGATACGAGCCGATGACATCCACGATGTCGCTGGCGGCGCGGATTTGCTCGCGGGTCGCGGGAGAAAGAAAGCCGGCCATGAATCAGCGCGCCGGCTGTGGCTGTTTGAGAATGATTTCCGTCTGTCCTTGGCCCAGCGGCTTGAAATCGTGGTCAGGCGCTGCCGTATTGATGAGCAGGATCGAAAGGTTGTTCTTGAGGAACGGTCCGCACAGCGACTCCTTGAAGATGGATGTCTGTGCTTCGGATGGCGTGGGAAAGAAATTGCCGCTATAACCCTGCATCCCACCGCCGAACCACTTGTTGTTAAAATTACGCTGCTGAATGACATCCGCCAGCGTGTAAACCGGCGCGTTGAGCAGCGCCAGCAGGAAGATCAGCAGACAGGCGTAGCGCGTGATGCCCGAGAGAATGCCGAGGTAATATTCCCCGTCGCCGAAAAGGTTGCTGCCCTCGAGCTTGGCCTTCGCGCCGCGCTTGAATGTCGAAAACACTATCAATGTCACCACCGTGATGAGCAGGTAGCCGGCGACGTAGGACACCGTTATCTCCTGAAAATTCTTGCCGAACAAATCCTTCGTGATGCCCTGCCGGATGAGCAGGTCCCCGAGCGGCCGGTAGCCGAAGGCGCCGCCGATGACTGTCACCAGCCATTGCACCAGTGGCAGGAACTCCTTGGTCATGCCGTTTTTGCGGCCGCGCCAAAAGCCGAAGAGCACGATGCCGATGAGCGCCACATCGAACCAGTTGAACAAAAGGTTGCTCGAGGTGTGAACTTGGGTGGCGGCCGCAATCATCATTCCATCATTAAACCGTCCGCCGCCAAACGCCAGCGAAATCTTGAACGGAGATAAAACGGTTGCCGGCACTGGCGGCGGAAAAGCCGGTTATTCCGGATTCGCCGCCAGCCAGAAGCGGATGTCCGCCGCCTGCGCGTTCTTGGGATCCAGTTCCAGCACCTTCTGGTAATGCCGCCGCGCCAGCGTCGGGTCGTGCAGTTGCTGCGCGCAGAGATTCGCCAACGCCAGATGCGCCCGCACCTCGGCGGGATTCGCCGCGAGGATTTTCTTCAGCTCATCCGCCGCGTCCGGCACAAAGCCGGAAGCCTTGAGCGCCAGCGCAAAGTTGTAACGCGCATCCACGGAATCCGGCTGGAGCGCCAGCGCCGTCTCGTAATTCACCAGCGCCGCGGAATAATTCCGCAGGCGGTGCGCGATGACGCCCGCGTTGTATTGCGCCTCGAACCACGCCGGATCCAGCTCCGCCGCCTGCCGGTAAGCCGCGAGCGCCGCGTCCCAATTCTCATTTTGCTCCGCCAGCCGCGCCTGTGTGAATGCGCCGCCCGCCGCGCGCCGGTCGCCCGCCGCCGGCCGTCGCGGCGAGAGATAATTATAGCGCGGAAAATCCACCGGCGCGGGCGGGATGATGACCACCGGTTGCGCGGGCTTGACCGTATTCCCGGGCAGCGGCGTGATCGGCTCCGGTGCGGGTTCCGGCCGGCTGTAGGCGAAAACGCGATGCCAGAAGCTGGGTTTCTCCGCCGCTGGCGGCACGGGAATTTCCACCGCCGGCTGTGGTGCGGGCGACGTGGCCACCGGCGTGGTGACAATCCGCTGCTCCGGTGCGACCTGAACGGTCTGCGTGGGAAGCGGATTCACCGCGCCCGTGGAACGCTGCGCTTGCGAACCATGTGTGCCGTTCGCCGTCACGGCGAGATTCGTCGGCACATGATACGCAGTGGCCGGCCGCGGGCTGGCAACGGGATAAGTTTTCGTCGTCGGCTTCGGCTCGGTGATGGCGAAGGGTGCCGGCGGCGGATTGGGGCGCGTCACCGGCTCTTGCGCGGGCGCGGGTGTCGCCGTGGCGCGGCTTTGCTCCAGCGCGTTGGCAAGGGCGTTCACGTCGTCATAATTCGCCGGCCTGGGCGTGAGCGAAAGATAGGCGCGGTAATTTTCCAGCGCGGTCTTGTTGTCGCGGAGATACTGCTGGCTCACCGTGGCGAGGTTCAAGATGGCGGCGGCATAATCCGGCTTGGCCTGCACGGCGGCGGCGAAGAACTGCGCGGCGTCGCGGGGTTTGCCGCGCTGGATGCGGGCGAGACCGAGGCCGTTATAGGCTTCCGGCTCGCTGGTCTTGAGCGAAAGCACCGCGCTGAAGCTGCGTTCCGCCGGGACGATTTCACCAAGCTTCAACTGCGCGGCGCCAAGCTTGAGCCAGCCCGCCGCCTCGTTGGGCCGGCGCAGCGTGTAGGCGGTGAACTCAGCCTTGGCCTCCTCGGCGCGGTTCTGTTCCAGCAGTAACGTGCCGAGATTCAAGCGTGCTTCCAGCAGGTCGCGATCCAGTTCCAGCGCGCGCTGGTAGGCGTTGATGGCGTCGTCCGGCTGGCCGGCGCGGTGCAGCGCCACACCGTAATAATTCCAGGCGGCGGCGTTGGTGGCGAGCAGCGCGGTGGCGGTCTTGAACTGCGCGGCGGCCTCGGTGTAATCGCCGTGGTCGAGATATTTTTTGCCCTTGAGCAGCGCGCGCGGTCCGGCTGGCGTGCAGCCGGCGGCGGCGAGGAGCAGCGCAAAAAATAAAACTGCGCTTCGAACTGAAATTATTTTTGCAGACATCCGCCGTGGTGGTAACATCCGCGCCTTAAAGTGTCAAGAAACGCAAAGCTCCAACTTCTCCTGCTCGCGCTGGCGGGCGGGCTGCGTCTGGCGGTCGCGGCGGAGGTTTTTCCGCTGCACGCCACGAATGCCACCGCCCGCGTCGTCGAGGTGGACGGCCGCGGCCTGCAATCTGCCTTTCTTGCGGACGACGCCCGCGTGGCCGCCGCGTTTGACCGCGGGCTGCTCGCGCTGACCCGCACCGCCAGTCCAACCGACGCGTGGCGCAGTCTTGTGCTGACGAACGACGTCGTCGGCATCAAGGTGTTTTCCCAGCCCGGCCAGTTGTCCGGCACGCGGCCCGCCGTGGTCGCGGCCATCGCGCGCGGGCTGCTCGCCGCCGGTTTGCCATCGGACAAAATTATTATTTGGGACAAGCACGCGGACGACTTGCGCGCGGCGGGGTTTTTCAAATTGGGCCAACAGCTCGGCGTGCGCGTCGCCGGTGCAGTGGAGGCGGGTTACGACACGAACACGTTTTACCTGCCGGAATCGCCGGTCGTCGGCTCACTCGTGTGGGGCGATTTTGAATTTGGCAAGAAGGGCGACGGCGTCGGCAAGAAATCTTTTGTCTCCAATCTCGTCAGCCGGCGATTGACGAAAATTATTTCCGTTGTGCCGCTCATCAATGAAAACGACGCCGGCCTGTGCGGGCATTTCTTCAGCCTCGCGCTCGGCAGCGTGGACAATACGCGGCGTTTCGAGGGCGACGCCGACCGGCTCGCCATGGCGCTGCCGGAAATTTATGCGCTCCCCAGCGTGGGCGACCGCGTGGTGCTGCACGTCACCGACGCGCTGCTCGGCCAGTATCAGGGCGGGCCGGCCAGCTTCCTGGAATATTCCGCCGTGCTCGACCAGCTCTGGCTCAGCCATGATCCCGTGGCACTCGACACGCTGGCGCTCAAGCAACTCGCGGCGGAGCGAAAGACTTTTGACATCCCGCCGCCGAAATTAAATTACCAGATTTACACCAACGCCGTGCTGCTCCAGCTCGGCCTTAACGACCCGGCGCGCATCCAGATTGAAAAAGTGAAGTGACCGTCACCGCGCGTTGCCGAGTTCCGCTGCCAAATCTTCCACCGTCCAATTTTTCCGCGTGAGCGAAAGTTTGTCCGCCGCTGCGCCGTGTTGCCAGACCGCGTAGCGCAACGTTTTTTCCGCATCCGCCGCCAACGCCGGTTGCGCCAGCAATCCCGCGATGAAGCCGCCGAGCAAATCGCCGCTGCCGCCCTGCGCGAGGTGCGCGTTCCCGGAGCTGTTCACGAAAATGTTTCCCTCGTCGCGGCCGATCAAAGTCTGGTGGCCTTTCAGCACCACCCAAGCGCCGCCGAATTTTTTGGACAGCTCGCGCAGCGCCGCCACGCGGTTTGCCTGCACGTTGGCCGCCGTGGTTTTGAGCAACCGCGCCGCCTCGCCGGGATGCGGCGTGAGCACGCGTGTGAAATTTTTCTGGAACGGCTCCGCGTCCAGCACGTCCAGCGCGCTGGCATCCACCACCAGCGGATACGCCGCGCTGCGCCAAAGATAGCGCGTGAATTTTTTTAAAGGCTCAAAAACTTCCGGCGCGGCCAGCCCCGGCCCGACCAGGGCGGCAGAGGTTTTTTCCGGCAGCTTGGTTTCCGGCTTCCATTGGTTCACCATCGCCGACTGCAATTGCGCGGCGACTGGATGATAAACGTCCGGCTGCGGGAACACCGTGACCAGTCCCGGCTGCGCCCGTTGCGCGCCGCGCGCCGCCAGCACCGCCGCGCCGTGGTAGCCGAAGCTGCCGGCGACAATCGCGACGTGGCCGAAATCGCCTTTGTTGCCGGCCGCCGTGCGCGCGGGCGGAAAATGTTCAAAATCCTCCGGTTGCGTCCAGTTCAACTCCGCTTGCAGCGGGCAGGGGACAAGGCCGACTTCTTCCGTCACTTCAAGTTTGCCGACGAACGGCCACGCAGCGGGCGTGAGCAGGCCGGTTTTCGGCGCGCCGACAGTTATCGTAATGGTTGCCTCGATGGCCGCACCGAAAGTTTCGCCGGTGTCGGCGTTCAGGCCGGACGGCACATCAATCGCAAGGACGGGAATTTTGGCGGCGTTGATGGCGGCAATGATTTGCAGCCACGCCTCGGAGAGCGGACGGTTTAACCCGGTGCCGAACAGTCCGTCCACGATGAGCGCGGGCTTTTCCTTGAGCGCGGATTCGAGCGGCAGCAGGTCGGTGTCCGGCAGGAACATTTCCAGCACTTCGCCCTCGCGGCCTTCGAGTTGTTTGGCGGCGGCGCGGGCGTCGTCGCCGTTGTGGCCTTTGCCGAGGAGAAAAAGAATCATATCGCCGGCGCGGGTAAGCTTGCGGGCGCGGCGGGCAACGCGTTGGCCGACGCGGCGGATGATCTCCGCCTCGGTCTGGCCGGTGGCCCAGGTGGCGGTTTCCCACGCGCGCATCTGGGCGGTGCTGATGACGGGAATCGGCATGGCGGCAGCATAAACTTTTTGCCGGCGCGCAAAAAGGGGAAATGTATTACCTCCGTGGTGGCGGCAAAAAAGGTTTAAAAATTCGCTCGAAACGGGGAGTCATGGCTGGACCTTTTTGGAAATATCTTTTTGGAATCGGAATGAAGGCTTCGGGACAAATATCCATCCGGGCACCGCAAACCAGCGGCGGGGCCGCCATTTTTTATAGAGGCTTTTCCCGTGGGGCCGTCGTCCGTCCCCAATTGTCGGACCATTTTCCCCAATTACGAAGCACCGCCCCCAATTTACCAACGGTCGTCCCCATTTTTTGGATGGCTCCCCCCAATTCCCCGAAGGCTCCCCCCATTTGCCGGGGCACCGCCCCCAATTTTTTAGCCTCTCCCCCCAATTTTCGGAGGGTTCCCCCCAATTTCCCGACGACCTCCCCCAATTTTTTTACCGCCACTCCGGTTTTTAACAGCCTGTTTACCAGCCAGTTGCGTATGATTTGTCGGTTTTTAACCCCCTTGAACCATGCGAATCGCGTATTTCGATTCCGGCGATCCGGAAATGCACTTCGACAATCCGAACTTAATTTGGTCCGACCCATCGTATCTGCGTGAGCCGGGCGATCCCGGTTACATACCACCCTCTCCACCACCGACCCCAACCACTAAACATAAAATGAAAACTCCGCACTGCCCCGTCCCTGTCATCATCCACAACGGCAACCTCATCGTCGCCGCCGCGAACAAATATCCCAAGGTCGCTGCCCGGATGCCCGCCAACTATCTCGCCGAGACGACCACAGCCCTCGGCAAACTGCCCACCGACATCACCGGCCAGAAAATTGCCCAAGGCGAGACCGGCAACCTCACTGCCGCGCAACAAGCCAACCTCGATTCGCTGCTGCATTGCATGAGCCAGGCCCGCAAGACTGCCAAACTCGCCTTTCCCGGCCAGACCGTGAAGTTGCATCAGGAATTTCAAATCGGCACCCACGATTCACACGAGCTGAATGCCGTGTTGAGCCGCGCCGACATCATTCTGGCCTCCGTGCAAACCACGGCGAACCTACCCGCGCTGAAACTCAAAGGCTGGACCGATGCCGAAACGCAAACCTTCACCACCGTGCGCGGCACGTTTCCCGCCAGCACCACCACGCAGCAATCCGGCCAGAGCGACGCCAAAAAGGCGACCGCCACGAAAGCCGCCGATGCCGCCGATGCCTACGAACATCTGTTGACCATCCAAAACGCCGCCGACTTGGAATTTCCCGCCACGAACGCGGCCAACGCCCCGATCCGCGCCGAATTCCGGCTGGGCATATTCCCGCCCGATCACCACACCCCGCCCGAACCGCCAACGCCGGCGCCCGTGACTGCGAAGCCGTGAGGTTTATTCCAAGATAGTCAGTTGAGTATTTGTGCGGCGTGAAGGCCGCGCCGCGACTGCTTTCGTGATAATAGCCCAGCCATTGCTGGCTGGGAAAATATGCCATCGAACTTCCAAGTCCTGTCATGGATGGTAGACAATTTTCTTTCGTCCCTAATTGGACTGGGGTGCTGCTACGTGAGAGAGCTGGACAGAAATCACCAGGGGGAATATGGTTGGAAGCATGAAACGAATGGGGCACCAAGTCCGTGTTTTGTTTTTTTTCCTATTTGGGCTGGTTCCGGTGGGTTGGGCGCAAATAGCTGAGATTTCCCCGTTTCATATTCTGCCCGAGGACGTGGTTCCCGACAGCGTCCGTCTGGTTCGTTTTAACACCAATTTTTTTGCCGTCCGGTGGACTTATACGGAAGCCGGCGCGCAAAAGTTTCTGGCGTTCAATGAAGCCCACGCCGGGCAGCGGGCGTGCACGGTGGTGGGGGATTATGAGACGCGGCCGTTCGAGGTCCGGTTCACGCCCATGCCCGAGTTCACCAACTATGCCGCCTGGAAGGCGGGCTGGCTCCGGCATCCGACCGACAAATTTTTCGGGCTGAACGAAACCGAAGTCACGGCTATCGCCGCCGCTCTGAGGTATGGCGATCCAAAATTCAGGTGTCTTTCAATCACCAATCCAGCCGCCGCGCCCATCAAGGGAATCCTGACGGATCCTAATTTTCGGATGGTGATTCACGCGCTGGAGCAAAGAAGCGGTTATGAAAATTTGGCGGAGCCGGAAGTAACCACGAGTTCCGGGCGGGGGCAAAATTCCATCCGCATCCAAAATCTGGACTGGAATGTTATCGCCCCTATTACCAACCCGCCGCCCGCATTGGCTAAATAGCTTGCCGCCGCAGGCGTGCTTCACTGTTCCGTCACCCAATCGTCACACGGTTGTCACCGGATTGAAATTGTGTGACGAATTGCGGCGTGTCACACTGGCAGCGTGAAACCGCGAATTTTAGTTGTGGATGACGAGCCGGAAGCGGTGGAACTCGTCGAGTTTAATTTGAAGCAGGCCGGTTATGCCGTCACCACGGCGGCGGACGGCGCGGAGGCGCTCAAAAAGGCGCGCGGCCAGGTGCCCGACCTGATCATTCTGGACGTGATGTTGCCGGAGATGGACGGCTTTGAGATCTGCAAGACGCTGCGCCTCGACGCGGCCACGGCCAAGGTGCCCATCATCATGCTCACGGCCAAAGCGGCGGAGATTGACCGCGTGCTCGGCCTGGAACTCGGCGCGGACGATTATCTGACCAAGCCGTTCAGCCCGCGCGAGCTGCTCTTGCGCGTGAAAAAAATCCTCGCCCGTTTCCAGACCGAGGAAAAGCCGAAGGAACAACTGCGCTTCGGCGATTTGCTGATTGATTTGCCGCGCCACATCGTGAGCTGGAAGAACAAGCCCATCGAGATGACGGCGACGGAGTTCAAGCTCATCACCGTCCTGGCGCAGCGCGCGGGCCGCGTGCAGTCGCGCGACCAGCTTTTGCGCGATGTGTGGGAATACGACAGCCTGATTGACACCCGCACGGTGGACACGCACATGCGACGTCTGCGCGAAAAAATCGGCCCGGCCTCCAAGCATCTGGACACGGTGCGCGGCGTGGGCTACCGGTTTGTGGAATGAAGAAGTTGGTTTTGCCACGTTCCGCTGCTTGCGGTTAGTTTCTGCATTCTGCATTCTTACTTCTGCCTTTGCCATGTGGCTTTTTCTTTTCATTCTCGCGCTCGCGGCGCTGGCCGGACTCCATTTCCGATGGCGGGCCAAGTTTCAGGCGCAGCGCGAGCAGCGCGCGGCGGAGATGGAGGCTTTTCAACGCAAGCAGCAGCAGACCTCGCTGGACGCGCAGGCGCAGCAAAAAGTTTTGTTCGATTCCATGCTCGAAGGCCTGCTGCTCCTCGACCGCAGCCGGAAGATTTACCTCGCCAATCGCACATTCAAAAGCCTGTTCGGCGTCAAGACCGAGCTGCGCGGCAAAACCGTCGTCGAGGCGCTGCGGTTGCACGAACTGGACGGCCTGCTCCAGCGCGCCGAAACCGAGAAGCAGGTGCTCGACTACGAAATCAAATTGCCGGGACTCGCCGAGCGTTGGTTGCAGGTGAACGCCGCCGCCATCACGAACGCCGCCGGCGAGCGCGACGGAACGATTCTGGTTTTCCACGATTTGACGCGGCTAAAACAGCTTGAGCGGCAGCGCGAAGAATTCGTCGCCAACGTCAGTCACGAGTTGCGCACGCCGCTTTCGCTCATCAAAGGCTACGTTGAAACGTTGCTGGACGGAGCCAAAGACAATCCCGAAGTGGCCGAGCGTTTTCTGAAAATCATTGAGCGCAACGCGAACCGGCTGGATTTGCTCATCCAGGATTTGTTGACGATTTCCGCGCTGGAATCCGGGCGGATGAAACTGGAATTGTCGCCGGTGGATTTGCACGCGCTGACGGACAAAGTCCTGACGTTCCTGCACACCAAGGCGGAAAACAAAAACGTCACGCTGATCAACGAACTGCCGGCACTCACGATGAATGCCGACGCGAACCGGCTTGACCAGGTGCTTGCGAACCTCGTGGACAACGCCATCAAATATGGCCGTGCGGAAGGCCTGGTCATCGTTGGTGGAAAAAAACTGGCCGATGGTGCGCTGGAAATTTTTGTGCGTGATGACGGGCCGGGCATTCCGGCGGAAGCGTTGGAGCGCGTGTTTGAAAGGTTTTATCGCGTGGACAAGGCGCGTTCGCGTGATCAGGGCGGCACCGGTTTGGGACTGGCGATTGTGAAACACATCGTCCACGCCCACGGTGGCGAGGTGCGCGTGGAAAGCGAACCGGGCAAGGGCGCGACGTTTTTCTTCACACTGCCGCAGCCATCTATTTAGCAGCAGATTTTTTCTTGGCGGGAGCACGCTTGCGTGCCATTGCCTTTTTGATTTGTGCCGTGCGTTGCGGGTCGGGCGAATCCAACCCATCCAGCAAGCGGTTGGGGCTGGTTTCAAGAAATTGCGCCAACCGTGCAAAGGTGGTGAGCGCAATGGGATAACTTCCGCGCTCAATATGCCCGATGGTTTTCCAATGCACCCCCACCAATTCAGCGAGACACTCCTGCGTCAAGTTGGCTTTCAACCGGGCTTCGCGGAAGTTTCGCCCAATCAATCGGAGCATTTGCTGGTTCTTCACTCGGCATAATGGAATAGATATGCTCCTTTATTGACACTCCGCATACATTCCGTTAATTAAATGATGTCCGTATGAAAATTAGCGAAGCAAAGGCCTTGGAAATGCGGCGGGGGAACCAACCGTGCAATTACCCATTTCTCGAAATGGAGCGTGATGAAATAGGAACTTCAACCGGCGATTATGTCTGCACGCGATGCGGTAAAGCTGGCTGGGACGGCGACTGGAACAAACTGCGTGAAAACAAGAAGAACCCAGAACAGAGGCAACGGAACTCCTAACCTTTGAAAAACCAACATATTCGCATTATGAAAACAAAACACATCATCGCCTTGAAAGGCCCGGTCAATGTTGGCAAAAGCACAACAATCAGGAAAGTCTTTGCGCTTTTGAAGGAAGCCTACCCGACTGCACATATTCTGATATTCAACCCAAAGGGAATTGAAATCACTGTGACCATCGAAGTTGACATCACTGTGATCATAGAGATTAACGGGACATCCGTCGGCATGGAGAGTTGTGGCGACGCGCCGCCATATCACAACAGGCTTATTGAGAGCATTGAGCGGTTCAAGAAAGCCAAGTGTAGCATTATCCTCTGCGCCACGAGAACTAGCGGCATTTCAGTCACCACTGTCGAAAACTTTCAACGCGAACAGCCAGAATTCAGGCTTGTTTGGTATCACAATAAAGCGGAACCCCAAGTCAACTTGCGTGAACAGCGCGATGACGCGATGGCACAGACTATCTTCAAGCAAATCCAGAATGCACTAAACACCTAACCTATGAAAAATCTATTCCTATTGCCCGCACTGTTTGTCAGTCTCGGCTTGATTGCCGCGACCACAGATTGCCTTCACGCCGCCACCTTCAACGTGACGACAGCGAACATTTCCGGCCCGGGATCTTTGCCGGTCGCAATCGCACAGGCGAACGCCACGCCGGGGAGGAATCAAATCAAAATCTCCGTGACGAATGTCATCACGCTTGGATTGCAGTTGCCCACGATTACGAACAGCGTGGCAATCGCCGGCATTGCCGCAGTTCCCTCAATTATCAGCGGAGGCGGAGCCTTGCCGCTGTTCGCTTTTGCTGCGGGAACAACGAACAGCCTGTCAAACCTCGTGCTTGCCAATGGCTATACGACGAATAGTGGAGCGGCGATCAGCAATGCCAGCATTCTTTCGGTGAGCAGTTGTGTTATCACTAATCACGATTCTTTTTTTGGTTCAGGTGGAGCAATAATCAATAGTGGTGTGATGACAATTTCCTCCTCTGTAATATCTGGCAATCAAGCTGATACTGGAAGCGGAGGCGCAGTTTATAATTCTGGCACGATGGCCCTGAACAAGTCTCAGTCGTCAGATAATCGAGCAGGAAATGGGGGGGCAATTTTTAACGCCGGGACTTTAGCGGTTTCCATTTTCGTAATGTCCAACAATTTAGCTGAGGCAGGATTTGGGGGAGGCATATACAACACAGGTGCTTTGAGTGTTTCACAATCAACATTTTTAACAAACACTGCAAAAGTTGTTTCTGGCATTGGCGGAGCGTTATTTATTTATTCTGGCACAGTCGCAATTACAAACTCTACATTCTGTCAAAATGTAGCAGGCGAAGGCGGTGCCGTAGAAATGCAGAGCGGATCTTGCATATTGGTCAACTGCACTATTGCCAACAATTTGTCATCAGTTGGCGGCGGCATCAGCGTCTATAACACTGTGGTTTCGCTCATAAATACGATTGTTGCTGGCAACAGCGCATCAAGCAGCAGCCCAGACCTTAAAGGAGCATTCGTCAGCAGTGGCGTCAACTTGATCGGCAACAACCAAGGGGCAACGGGCTTGAGTCTTTTTGATTTTCAGAACGTGGCTGCCAATCTCGGCCCTTTGCAAAACAACGGTGGCCCAACTCTGACTTGCGCTCCGCTTCCGGGCAGCTATGCCATCGGTTACGGCACCAGTGCCGGTGCGCCAACAACCGATCAGCGCGGCGTGCCGCGTCCGCCAAACGGAGCCTATGACATTGGAGCCGTGCAAACGGTCACAAATTCTCCCTACCTGATGAGCAGTGCTTTTATCAAGGGAGTCGGGTTCACGTTGGATTCCATTTTCGATGCCAGCAACAAGTATCGAATCCAGTCCTCCACGAATTTGGCGGCATGGATTGATCTTTACACCAACACGAGCAGCGGGGTTTTGCATTTTACTGACACAACCGCCACCAACTTGAGCCGTCGTTTTTATCGCACGGCAAAACCGTGAAAAAAGCTTAAGTCTTTAGGCCGATTCCTGCCAAGGTTCCGGCCTTTTTCATTTTCATTCGAGAAAATCAGCGGTTGAAAGTTCTTTTTCACCGCAGTAATTTTTTCTATCCTCCGCGTATGGTTCACGTTGGCATCGGCTATGACGTTCATCAATTGGTCGCCGGGCGCAAGCTCGTCCTCGGCGGCGTGGAGATTCCGCATACCAAAGGCCTCGACGGCCATTCGGATGCCGACGCGCTGATGCACGCCATCTGCGACGCCGTCCTCGGCGCGCTGGGCGAGGAGGACATCGGCCACTTTTTCCTGAACACCGACCCGCGCTGGAAAGGCGTGCCGAGCAGTATTTTTCTGGAGGAGGCCGCGCGCCAGGTGCTCCGCCGCAACGGACGCATCGTCAACATTGACGCCACGGTCATCGCGCAAGCACCAAAAATTTATCCGCACATTGCGGAGATGAAAAAACGCATCGCCGCCGCGCTGGGCATTTCCGAAGCGAAAGTCGGCGTGAAGGCGACGACGAATGAACTGATGGGTTTCATCGGTCGCGAAGAAGGCATCGCCGCGATGGCGGTGGCGAGTGTGGATCGTCCCTAACCATGAGCCGACGGGAAAATTGGTATGTCGGGATGGCAATATTTCTGGTCACGATGGTTTTATATTGGCCGGTTGTCGGATTTCCTTTCGTGAATTTTGATGATCAACTTTATGTTTATCAAAATCCCAATGTAGTTCACGGCTTCTCGTGGGAGGGAATCAAATGGTCATGCACCTCCGTAGTTGCGGCCAACTGGCATCCGCTGACTATGGTGTCGCACATGGCCGATTGGTCGGTCTACGGGCGGTATGCGGGCGGGCATCATCTGACCAACATCCTGCTGCATTCGTCCAATGCCGTGCTGCTTTGGCTGTTGTTAAAACGGATGACTAAATGTTTCTGGCCGAGCGCACTGGTGGCGGCACTGTTTGCGTGGCATCCGCTGAACGTGGAATCCGTGGCCTGGATCGCCGAGCGCAAAAATGTTTTAAGCGCATTTTTTTTCATCCTCACGGCCTGGGGCTATATGAGATATGTCGAGCATCCGCGACCAGCAAAATATGCGCTGGCGTTGCTGCTGTTCGCTGCGGGTTTGGCGGCCAAACCAATGCTGGTGACGCTGCCTTTTATCCTGTTATTGCTGGACTACTGGCCATTGCAAAGAATTTCCTTCAGTCAAAACCGGCTGGGTTGGGACGGGCGCAAACTTGGACGATTGTTGCTGGAGAAAATCCCATTTTTGATGGTTGCGGTCGCGGATTGCATTATCACCTTTTTGGCGCAAAACCACAGCGGGTCGGTTCGGACCTTGGAGGAAGTGCCGCTGGCCATGCGCTTGGTGAACATTCCAATCGCCTATCTGGCTTATTTGGGAAAAGCCTTTTACCCATCGCAACTGTGTGTCTTCTATGATTTTCCCAGCCACTTGCCGGTGCTGGCCGGCTTGGTTTCATTTATTATTCTGGTCGCGATGACATTTTTGGTCTGGCATTTCAAATCCGCCTGCCGCTGGCTTCTGGTGGGCTGGCTATGGTATTTGGGGATGTTAATTCCCGTTATTGGCCTCGTGCAGACGGGTTCGCAGGCGATGGCGGATCGGCACACGTATTTGCCGCTGGTCGGCATATTTTTCATCCTGGCTTATACCCTGAATGAAGTGCTGGTTGAACGGCGGCAGCTCCGCTCGTTTGTCGTTGGTGGCGTCATGATAATGCTCCTTTGCAATCTGGTGCTGACCCGGCGGCAATTGATGCAATGGCAAAGCAGCGTTGCCTTGTTCACCCAGGCCGTGGCAATCAATCCGGAGTGCCTTTTCTCGCAGGAAATGCTGGGCACGGCTTATCACGCGGAAGGCCGGATCGCTGAAGCGATTGAACATTACTCGGCTGCCGTGAATTTTCGTCCCACAGACCCTGACCTGCAGTATGTCTTGGGCCGTGAGCTGATTGAAGCCGGGAAGTTTAGCGAAGCTGAAAACCATCTGGCCATTGCGCTCCGGCACATGCCTGATAATCCGATTTTACACAATACGCGTGGCGTGGCTTTGTTGCAGTGCGGCAGGCCGCAAGAGGCCGAACTGGAATTTTCCCGCGCCATCACAATTCAGTCGGATTATTCCAAGCCGTATTTCAACTTGGGCAAAACACTGCTGGCCGAAGGCCGAAATCAATTAGCCATCACTAACTTTCTCGCCGCCTTGCGGTTCGAAGCCGATTGGCCTGAAGCGCTGCAAAACCTTGCCCGCGCCTATGCCGCCGCCGGCGATCAGTCCAATGCGGTCAACACGGCCCGCGCGGCCTTAAAAATCGCCCAAGCCAGCCAGCAAGGAATTTTGGCCGGCCAGATTACGGATGAATTAAAGGCTTACCTAAACGCTTCAAATCCGCAATCATCGTCGTCGCATATTTCTCACTGAAATCATTGCTGCAATAAAAAATCATGCCCAAAGCCGAAATTGCCTGGAAGCGCGTCACCGAGGACGGTGAGAAGCTGCAAGTCTATGCCCAGCACGTCGGGCGCGAGTATCATTTCTACCAGCGCGCCAAACGGTTTGACGTGTGGGAGCGCGTCAAGGAACCGCCGCTGGAAGACTGGTTGGAACTCCTCGACGCCGTGGTGCGGCTCGTCAATCGCCGCCGCTACATGCCGGATGACGAGAAACGGCTGCGCGCGCAAATCATCGAAAAATTTCCCGAGGCGGAGATTTAGCGGTTCCCCTGAATTGGCGATGGCGGATTTATCGGCAAACGGGTTTAATCGACGCATGCACAAATTGTCCGCATTCACCGTCGCCTGTTTTTTGGGCGCGACGCTATTGCTCGCCGGCTGCGCCTCGGCGCAAAATCATTTTGCCGGACTGCCCGCATCCGCCGATCCGCGCCTCGTTGGCCAGCGCATTGTGGAAAATTTGCTGGAGCGCAATTACCGCACAAACAAGACCGGCTTCATCGTTTATCCTGAAATCTGCGCGTCGTTCGGTGCGCTGCGGTTTGCCGCTGCGGCGGGCGACACGAACTTGGAGCAAAAATTGTTCGCGCGCTATGCGTCGGTGTGGCTGCCGGAAAGCAGCAAATTGATTCCGCCCGGCGGGCATGTGGACAACAATGTTTTCGGCGTGCTGCCGCTGGAAATTTTTCTGTTGAACGGCGATTCCGGTTCTCTCGCGCTTGGCCTGAAATTGGCCGACCGGCAATGGGATAATCCGCTGACGAACGGCCTTACGCGCGAGACGCGGTGGTGGGTGGATGACGCGTGGATGATCGGCAGTTTGCAGATTCAGGCCTACCGCGCCACGCAAGACACAAAATACGCCGACCGCGTCACCACGCAGCTCGCGGCGTATCTTGACCAGTTGCAACTGACAAACGGGCTTTTCCATCACGGGCCGATTGCGCCGTATTATTGGGGCCGCGGCAACGGCTGGGTGGCGGCGTCGCTCGCGGAAATTTTGCAGTCGTTGCCCCCGGCACATCCGCGTTACGCGCGGCTTATGGCTGGCTATCGGAAAATGATGGCAGGACTCAAGGCGACGCAGGGCGCGGATGGCTTGTGGCATCAGCTTCTGGATGATTCCAATTCGTGGGCGGAAACTTCCGGCAGCGGAATGTTCACCTACGCAATGATTGTGGGTGTGAAGCACGGCTGGCTGGACGCGGCAGTTTACGGCGACGCGGCGCGGCGCGGTTGGCTGGCGCTTTGCAACAAGCTGGACGCGCACGCAAACCTGCAGGAAATCTGCGCCGGCACGAACCAGGATGCGGATCGGCAATTTTATCTGGACCGCCCGCGCATCGCCGGCGATTTGCACGGGCAATCGCCCATGCTGTGGTGTGCGTGGGCGCTGCTGCAGAAATAATTTTTCCGCAGGCCATTTTGTTTCGCGCGATTTTCCGCTGACAAATCTTCGCGATGCGCTACCTTCCGCGCATGGCAAAAAAGCCGTTGATTTTAGTTTCGCCCAGCATTGAAAAACGAGGAGTGGAGTTTCACGATTTGTCTGCGAGCCTTTCGGTCAAATACGATTTGGCCGTGCTGCAAGCCGGCGGCATCCCGCTGACCATGCCGGCGACCACCGACCGCGCCGTGATTGCCGAATGCGTGCGCCGCGTGGAAGGCGTGCTGCTCACCGGCGGCGACGATATCAATCCCGATCTCTATGACAAAAAATTGCCGGCCAAAATCAAAAAAACCGTCGGCCAGACGCCGGACGGTGGCGCACGCGATTTGCGCGAGCTGATTTTGATCGAGGAAACTTTCCGGCAGCGCAAGCCGCTGCTGGCCATTTGCCGCGGGCATCAGTTGCTAAACATTGCTTTTGGCGGGCAGCTCGTGGCAGATATCCGGCAGCAGGTGCCGGGGGCGTTGAACCATCAGCAGCTCAATCGGGCGTTTGAATTGGTGCATGAAGCGGCGTTGACACCCGGCTCATTAGTGTCCAAAATCTGTAAAAGGCTCGTGTTGGGGGTGAACAGTTCGCATCATCAGGCGGTGCAAAAAGTCGCGGAGCCGTTTGTGGCCACGGCGGTCAGCCCAGACGGATTGGTTGAAGCGATGGAGTTAAAGCCGGTGGCCGCGCGAGGAATGCCGTTTTTGTTGAGCGTGCAGTTTCATCCGGAGCGGTTGACGCAAAAATTCGCCGAGCACCGGGCGATTTTTGGGAAGTTCGTCGAAGCCTGTGTCCGTAAAAATTTGAAATAATCATGAAAGGCAAAATTCTCATTGTGGACGACAACGCGCAGTTGCGCGAGTTGCTCAAGGCCGTGTTGTCGGACGATTATCTGGTGGCGGAAGCCGACAGCGGCGCCGCGCTGGAAAAAGCGTTTTCACAGGAAGCCCCCGACGTGGTGCTGCTCGACCTGAAGCTGCCGGATGCCAATGGTCTCGACCTTCTGCCGCAGATCAAGAAAAACTGGACTGACACCGAGGTTGTGGTGCTCACTGGCGAGGCGGCCACGTTCGAGGCCGCTGTCGAAGCCACCAAGCGTGGCGCGTATCATTTCATCAACAAGCCGTTCGACACGCAGGTTCTGCTCGTCACGTTGGGTCGTGCCATTGAGAACAAACAGCAGAAAGAAGAGAACCATTCGCTTCGCCGCGCCATCTCCACCATGAGCGGCAGTTCGGCGCCCGTGTTTCAAAGCCCGCAGATGCAGACCGTCGTCCGCACCATTGAGCGCATCGCACCGAGCGACGTGACGATTTTGATCACCGGCGAAAGTGGCACCGGCAAGGAAGTCATCGCCGACCTCATCCACGCTTTAAGTCCGCGCAGCAAAAACCGCATCGTCAAGGTCAACTGCGCCGCGTTGCCCCGCGAACTCATCGAAAGCGAACTCTTCGGCTCGGTGAAAGGCGCGTTCACCGGCGCGAACACCGACCGTGACGGTCTGTTCCGCCAAGCTGAGGGTGGCACGCTGTTTCTCGACGAAATTTCTGAGATGCCGATTGATACGCAGAGCAAACTCCTGCGCGTGTTGCAGGATCAAAAAGTCCGGCCCGTCGGCGGCAAGTCGGATTACCAGACCAACTGCCGCATCATTGCCGCGACCAATCGCAAGCCCGAGGACGCCATCAAGGACGGCAAGCTGCGCGAAGATTTGTTCTACCGCATCAGCGCCATTTCCGTTTATCTGCCGCCGTTGCGTGAACGTCGCGACGACATCATGCCGCTGGCCAACTCCTTCTTGAAGCGCTTTTCCGCGCAGGCCAACCGCACGCTGCGCAGTTTCACGTTGCAGGCCGCCGACCGGCTGACCAGCTTCGAATGGCCGGGCAACATCCGCCAGCTCCAGAATGAAATCCAACGCGCCGTCCTGCTTTGCGAAGGGCCGGACGTAGACTCCAGCGATTTGTCCGTCAGCGACATCAAAATCATTCCGTCCGAAGGCCACGACACGAGCTTCACACTGCTCGAAGGCGTCGAGCGCAACGCCATCATCCAGATGCTGCGTGAAACCGGCGGCAACAAGCTGGAGACCGCCAAGAAACTCGGCATCGGCCGCCAGACGCTCTACAACAAGATCAAGGCCTACGGGATTGAAGCCTAGTTTTAGTTCTTAATTTTAAGTTTTTTGTTGGCAGCGCGGCTGTGCTCCAACTAAAAACCTAAAACTTTCTTAATTCCGTTCTCGCCAGTTGAATCAGCGGACGAATTGTCGCTGCGTCGAAATCGAATCTGCAGCCTGCCGCCGCAAATAGTTCCGGCAATGGCCGGGAGCCGCCGAGCGTCAGCGCCAGCTTGTAATCACCCAGCGCCTTTGCCTTGTTCGCCTTGGAATTCGCCCACACCTGCAACGCGCCGAGCTGGGCGATGCCGTATTCGACATAGTAAAACGGATACAGAAAAATGTGCAACTGACGGTGCCACGAATGCGCCCGCACTTCCTCGAAGCCCGAATAATCCACGTCGCCGCCGAAGCGATTCATCAGCGCGATGTAAGCCGCCTTGCGCTCGGCGCGCGTGTGGCTGGGATGCGTGTAAATCCAGTGCTGGAAACCGTCCACCACCGCCATCCACGGAAAAAATCCGATGATGCCTTCGAGGTGCGTCTTGCGCGCGCGCGCCGCTTCCGCCGGCGCGTAAAATTCCTCGATGAATTCATTGCCGAGCAGTTCCATCGCCATGGAGGCGACTTCGCAAAATTCAATCGGCGAGCTGCGATACGGATACAAATCTTCGCTGCGCGTCGCCTGCGCATGGAACGCGTGGCCGGCCTCGTGCAGAATCGTCTCCACATCGCGCTGCACGCCGACGGCGTTCATGAAGATGAACGGCACGCGCGCTTCCGCCAGCGTGGACTGGTAGCCGCCCGGCGCCTTGCCTTTGCGATTGTCGAGGTCGAGCAGCTTCTTGTTCTGCATCTCTTGAAAATTTCCCGCCAGCTCCGCATCGAGTTGATTGAAAATCTTCTGCGTGCGGGCCACCATTTCGCCGACATCAGCAAATGGTTTTAACGGCGCGCGATTCTGTGGATCCACCGCCAAGTCCCACGGCCGGAGTTTTCCCAGATTTAATTTCTGCCGGCGCTCATTCTGAATTTCGCGGACGGCGGGCATGATTTCGCTCTCGATGGCGTCGTGGAACTTCAGGCAATCCGCCGGCGTGTAATCGAAACGGCTCTTCTGGCGGAAAATGAATTCGAGATAATTGTTGAAGCCCGCGTTCTTGGCGATTTGATGCCGCAGCTTGATCAGCTCGTCCATGATTTCTTCGCACTTCTCGACATCCTCCAAACGGCGTTTGGCAACCAGCGTCCAAGCCTCCTGCCGCAGCGCGCGGTCCGGCTCTTCGAAAAAGCGGCCCATCTGCGCGAGCGTTTTTTCCTCGCCGCGAAAATTCACCGTCTGCGACCCGATGAGTTTTTGGTATTGCTGGCCGAGCTTCGCCTCCTCGGTTTCCAGCGCCACGTTTTCCGGGCGGAACAGTTGGACGTGATTCGCCACGTCGCGGTCAAACACTTCGTAACGCGCCTTCGGCAGATTTGTTCGCTGTGGATGCGCGACGTAAAGCTGTTCCAGCGCAAACTGGCGCGGCTTGAGCTGCGGCTCGACGTGCTCGACGAAATGCAGATACGCCTGCTCCGCCTCGGCGTTGTCCGTGTGGCAGGTCATCGCGATGTTGCGGCATGAACCTTCCTGATCCAGCGCGGCGGACAGCTCGCACCAGTCCAGCAGCCATTTCTCAAATGCGGCGGCGGTGGTGGCCTGTGCGGCACGCAGCTCGAGTTGGTCGAAGAGCGGCGCAATCTGCGGCCAGTCGCCGAGGTCAATTGTGGCGGGGACAAACGAGCGCGGTTTCGCAGGCGGCAATTTTCCGAATGGCAACAAATTCATGCGCGGAGTTTAACGAAAATCCGCGCGGGGAAAATGAATTTGTCAGCCGCCGTCGTTGCTGGGCAGCCGGCAGGCGTTGGAAACCTTGTAACGGTTGGCGGCAAATCTGCGGTAGCTCCAATCAAAGATTTTCCGGCCGGCCGGCGCGACGGAAAAAAGGTAAATCGGATATGCCCACCAGATGCGGCGCATCGCGTAGCGGTAAGTGTCGGCGCCCGAAACCAGTTCGCCGTTCGCGAGGAGCAGCCGCAAATCCTGCAAAAGTTCGGCGTCGCTCATTGCCAGTTTTTCGCGCACCCAATCGGCTTGCAGCGGCGCGATTTCAAAGCCGCGCTTCTGCAAGGTGCTTTCCCAAAACGGAACCCAGCGACGGCAGAATCCGCATGATTCGTCGTAGAGAATCCAGCCAGCGGGCGCGGTCTTTTCCGGTTTCATATTTTGACGCCGTTGCTTACGGTCACGGCGGAGCCATCGGCGAGAAAGGCGGACGCCGGCGGGCGGCTCAATAATTTTGCGAACGCGGCTCCATACAAACCGGACGCATCGCAATCCAATTTGGCCGAGGCGGCAGCAATCGCGTTCCAGCGCGGATGCTCGACGCGGTATTCCATCGTCGAACCGTCGCGCTGGCGCGCATAACCCCAATAATGTTCGGCGATGAATTCCGTCAGCGAGCCGGCCGCAAGGGGGTCGGACGCACCTTCGGTTTTTAGGTGGATGAAATTTTCGCGACCGCCGAATTGCCAGGAATATCGGATGGATTTAGGCTTTTCGCCGCTCGGTTCAAGCCGGTGCGACATCGGCAGCGCGATGTATTTCTCATTGTAAAACTTGCGCGCGACCAATGCGATGGCCGGGCGGGGGACGATTTCCTTGATGAAAGTCACGCCGCGCCGCCAGCCGTCGTCGGCTTTGCGCCGCACATAAAAGCGCAGGTTCACTTCCTCAAAATTTTGGTGGAACGGAATCGGAAGTCCCTTCACGCGGGTCTTGAGAAACATAAACCCGACGAGGCTGACAAAAGTTTTTCCGTTCCAAAAATCCAGCTCCGTGCCCGCAGGCACGAACGGCGCGACAATTTCCGGCGCAACTTCGTAATTCAGCATCGCGAGCCAACGCCATTCCGCCGAAATAAAAACTTTTGGTGATTTGCCGTTCATTTTTGCTTCCATCGCAGCAGCCGCAGTGCGTTGCCAATGACGATCAAATCCGAAATGCCCATCGCCGCCGCGCAGAAAATCGGGCTGATGACGCCGCACGCCGCCAGCGGCACGCCGAGCGCGTTGTAAAAAAAAGCCCAGAACAAATTTTGCTTGATGGTGCGCAAAGTCGCGCGCGCCAGACCGAGCGCCTCCGGCACGGCTTCAATTTCTGATTTCAGCAGGATAATATCCGCCGCCTCGCGCGCCACGTCGCTCGCACGGCTCACTGCGATGCCGAGGTCAGCCTGCGTCAGCGACGGCGCGTCGTTGATGCCGTCGCCCACGAACGCCACGCGCTCGCCGCGCGACGGGGGCGTCGCGCCCACATTCTGCGACGGGGCGTCACAGCCACGCGCTTGAAGTTTTTTCACAAACTCCGCCTTTTGTTCCGGTCGCACTTCGGTAAACACATTTTCCGCCGCGATGCCGACTTGCTTGGCGATGCTGGCCGCCGTGAGTGAGTTGTCGCCGGTGATCAAATAGATTTTCAGCCCGTGCTGCTGGAGCTGTTTCACGACCTTCGCCGAATGCGTTTTCACCGTGTCGCGCACGGCGAAGAGGCTGAGCAATTCCTTTTCCGCCGATAGGCCGACAATTGTCGTGCCCTGCGCCGTCCATTCGGCGATAAATTTTTCGCCCGCCGCCAAATCCACGCCGCCTTCGCGTAGCCAGCTGAGCGAACCGAGGCGAATTTCCGATTTCCGATTTCCGATTGCCGATTTGGCTTCCACGCCGCAGCCGCAAATTTCCCTCCAGTCGGTAAATTCAACTTTGTCCGAAGAAATTTTTGCAATCGCCTGACTGATTGGATGCGTGGAATTTCTGGCGAGCGCCGCCGC
The DNA here is from genome assembly GCA_903889895.1 of uncultured Verrucomicrobia subdivision 3 bacterium. GTDB lineage: Bacteria > Verrucomicrobiota > Verrucomicrobiia > Limisphaerales > UBA11358 > UBA11358. The sequence continues at coordinate 30,271 of CAISYZ010000257.1, forward strand.
CAGTTTTTCCAATTGGCAATTGGCAATTGGCAATTGGCAATCTAGCTGTGCGGCCACTTCCGGTTTGCCCAGCGTCAGCGTGCCGGTCTTGTCAAAAACCACCGCCGTGATTTTGCCGGCTTTTTCTAAGGCCACACCATCGCGGATCAAGATGCCGCGTTTCGCAGCGGTGTTCGCGCTCGCCATGATGGCGGCGGGTGTGGCCAAACCCATCGCGCAGGGACACGCGACAATCAAAACACTGGCGGCGATGACAAATGCCTTGTCCGCGCCGGAATGGACAAACCAAAAGATGCCCGCTGCCAGCGCGATGGCGACGATAATCGGCACGAAGACGTTGCTGATGCGGTCGCCGAGGCGCTGGATGTCGGCGCGACTGGTCTGCGCGCGTTGCACGGCGGCGATGATGTGTGCCAGTGCGGTGGCTTCGCCGGTGGCGGTCACGCGCATAATTAGGCGACCGTTTAGATTCACCGTGCCGGCAAACAGTTCAGTGCCGGATTTTTTATCGGCGGGAACGGATTCGCCGGTGAGCATGGCTTCGTCCACGGCTGATTCGCCCTCCAGCACCACGCCATCCACCGGCACGCGGTCACCGGGGCGGAGCGCGAGACGGTCGCCTATTTTTAATTCCGCCACAGTGACATCAATTTCCACTTGCTGGTTCGGTGCCTGTCCGGAAGGACTTGCCGATTGCCGATTGCTGATTGCCGATTTGGGAAATGACAATTTGCGAAGGTCAAACGGCTGGCCGGTCTGATTTGAAATTTGATATTCGGGATTTGAAATTCTTCGGGCCGTCTGCGGCGCGAGCTGCAACAAGGATTTTAGCGCGCTGCTCGCTTTGTCGCTGACGCGCGCTTCAATCCAGTGGCCGGCGCTGATGAGCGAAATGATGGCGGCGGCTTCCATGAAATAGAGGTGTCCGCAACTGCTGCTGAACAAAACCCAGCAACTGAAGCCGAACGCCGTCGTGGAGCCGAGCGCGACGAGCGCGTCCATGTTGGACTGACCGACTTTGATTTGCCGCCACGCGCCGCGATAAAACTGCGCGCCGCAAAAAAGTTGCACGACGGCGGCGAGCGCAAACGACAGCCAGCGGAACCAGCCGGTCATCATCAGGCCGAAACCCCATTCGCCAACCATCAGCGCGGTGGTGACGGCGAGGCCGAGGATCAGATTCCATTGCCAGCGGCTTTGCCGCGCCGGTTCGCCGGATTTTTCGGGAACAATTTCTTTTGCCGCAAAACCGGCCTTGGCAATGGCGGTGAGAATTTCCGGAACACTCTTCGCTTCGGCGGAATGCCAGCGCACACTGGCGCGTTCCGTCGCCACGCTCACGCTGACGCTGTGGACGCCGGTGATTTTCTGCGCGGCCTCGGTGACTTTGCGGGCGCAGTTGTTGCAGGTCATGCCGGTGACGCGCAGTTCGGTGGTGGGCAGAGCCATTCGTTCGGCTTCAGGATGCCACCCGCCGGCCAGTTCCGCAATCTAACGGAAGCTTTGGCAGCCTCCTGATTTGCGGAGCGCGGCATTCATGCCGCTTCAATGTCGCTTGAAATGCTACCGTTGAAACGGGCTAAAGCCCGCGCTCCGAAGCAATTTAGGATGCTTCCGAGCCTTTGCCAAAACCTTTGGAACGGCTGGGAAACCTTTGGGAACGCTTTCCAAACCTTTCGGAAGGCTTCCAAAACCTTTGGTAACGTCTAAAAGGTTTTGGAAATGTTTCCAAAAAGTTTTGGAAGACTTTCGGCGGAAAACAAGATGCGCCATTAACATTAAAGTTTTTTCCAAAGGTTTTTGAAGGCTTTCCAAAACCTTTTTTAGAGACAAAAGAAGGTTTAGAAATGTTTCCGAAACCTTTGGTAACGGCTAAAAAGGTTTTAGAAATGTTTCCAAAAGGTTTTGGAGACTCGCCAAAGGTTTTGACAAAGCCCCCCGATTCTGGTCAAAACCGCTCGAAAATGGGTGAAAACCGCATTTTTTGCCTCGCCCGGCGACTTTGCGGCCGCGGCCAAGGCATTGGCGGCTTGGTTTTAACCGGCATTAACCTCGCCAATTTTACTCCCTATCCGCAGCGGTTGGGGAGCAAGCCGGCTGGTCGCGCCTAAATCGGATGAAGGCGGAGGTGAGGTGCCACTCAACTGTTTCTTGCAACTATCAATTTTCCCGCGCAAACTCGCCGCTGTCCGAAATAAAAACAACGACCAAATATATTAACTAAACAATTTGCGTAGCTACGGCTACGGGCTGCTCCGAAAACCGAGAATTTTCCAAGCCCGTTACACGAACCGACCGAGCGCGCCCAAATGGGCGCGGCTTGGCGTGTTCTCGTGTAACAGGCGCTTCTCGGTGCCTCGGAGCAGGGACGCGGCGAGTCCGCGCCTCTTCTTTTTAGAATTCCCGTTTCCGCCCGCTCGCAGCGGAAACATGGCACACGACAATCTCAAAAACGCAAAACGGGCAAGGAACGACGAGTTCTACACTCAATACGCCGATATTCAGAAGGAGATTGAAGCGTATCTGGAATACGATGCCGATGTGTTCCGGGGCAAGGTGGTTTATTGCAATTGCGACGATCCGTTTGAGAGCAATTTCTTCCGCTACTTCATTCTCAATTTCAAAAAGCTCGGTTTGAAGCAGCTCATTACCACCAGCTACAAACCTTCGCCCGTGGCAAATACGCAACTGGAATTGTATGGCGATGACAACACGCTCCCAAAAGCAAAAGGTCGTCCGAAGTTAACGGCCAATAAATTTATCATCAATGAAGTGCATGACATTGACGGGGGCAGCGAATTCAACTTGAAATCCGTGGCCAGAAAGTTAAAGGCCAACAAAAACAACGAGTGGACTCCGCTGGAAGGCGACGGCGATTTTCGCAGTGCCGAGTGCATCGAACTGCTGAAACAATCCGACATTGTGGTGACCAACCCACCGTTCTCTTTGTTTAAGGAGTATGTTGCCCAGCTCGTGGAATACGGGAAAAAATTCCTAATCATCGGCAACACCAATTCAATTACCTACTTGGAGATTTTCCCACTTATTAGGAACAACAAAATTTGGCTGGGTTGCACAAATTTCAATGTCGGAATGTTTTTCAAGGTGCCCGACGACTGGGAGCGCTTTCACCACATTGACGATGAGACGGGCTGGAAAATAGCGCGAGTTTCAACGTCGTGTTGGTATACAAACCTCGACCACGGTCGCCGCCATGAGCCTTTAAACCTCATGACTATGGCAGAGAACCTTAAATATAGTAAAAACCTGAAAGGAAAGTCAGCGTATGACCGCTACTTCAACTACGATGCGATTGACGTCGGCACCTATAAGGAAATTCCCAGCGACTACGATGGCGTAATGGGCGTCCCAGTAACCTTCCTCGACAAATATAACCCTGACCAATTTGAGATAGTCGGAAACAGTGACGACGGCAGTATGATGCGCGAGCTTGGAGTCCGAGCCCTTGGTCATAAATTCATTAGCGCATATCGCGCTCGCGGAGGCACTGGCCACTATAGTCCTGGCATGCGAATGCTTGGTCTGCTCGAACCTCAGGCACGAATCATCTTCAAGCGCCTCCTAATCCGGCATCGCACGAAGCCCACCAAACTAGAGAAAAGATGAAGACCACACTCCAAATCGACATCACCGTCGCCGACATCTGCGATGGCTTTGTTTACAACGAACTGGAAGGCAAGGGGCTTTTCGGTTTGTCCGGCAAACTCACAATTCAGCCGGAATATCAGCGTAATTATATTTACGCTGCCGACGGCGGTAAAAAAGAGGCGGCGGTCATCGAATCCGTTCTCAATCGCTATCCGCTGGGGTTGATTTATTTCAATAAAGTGGCTGAAGACAAATTTGAAGTTTTGGACGGACAACAGCGCATCACCAGTCTTGGGCGTTTCATTGCCGGCAAATTTGCCATCAAAGATGAGGATGGCAATGAGCAGTATTTCAGCGGCATGGCAAAGGACAAGCGGGACAGAATTTTAGAAACCGAGCTGACGATTTACGAATGTGAGGGCAAGGAAAGTGAAATTAAAAAATGGTTTGAGACAATAAACATTGTCGGCGTCCCGCTCAATAAGCAGGAATTGCTCAACGCCATTTTTTCCGGTCCGTTTGTGACGCTCGCCAAGGCGGAGTTCAGCAACAGTCAAAATGCCAACATCCAGAAATGGAGCGCGTATGTTTCCGGCAGTGCCAACCGACAGCAATTTTTGGAATGTGCGCTGGATTGGGTGAGCAATGGCGACATCAGCGGTTACATGAGCCAGCATCGCAAAGATAAAAACATCAAAGAACTAAAAACCTATTTTAACACCGTCATTGATTGGGTGTCTGGTGTGTTTACAGAAGTTGAAAGCGAAATGTGCGGGCTGGAGTGGGGACGACTTTACGAAACATATCACCAGAAAGCATACAATCCCGCGAAGGTTTCGGCGGAAGTGCAGAAGCTATATGAGGATTCCTATGTTTCTGACAAACGTGGCATTTTTGAGTTCATCTTGGGCGGCTCAAAAGATACCAAGCTGCTGAATGTCCGGGTCTTTAATGAGGCAACGAAGAAATCCGTTCATGTCACGCAGACTAAAAAGGCCAAAGCGGAAGGGAAATCAAATTGCCCGCATTGCGCCATTGGGCATGATGCAAACAAAGCCAAAATTTGGGATCTCAAAGACATGGATGCCGACCATGTGGCTGCGTGGAGCAAAGGCGGCGGGACAAATGTTAAAAACTGCCAGATGTTGTGCAAGACGCACAACCGCGCAAAAGGCAATCGGTAACTCCTCACCCCGGACCGCTCCTCGTTTGGGCGAGGCGAGGGGGAAGAATTTCAGCGGCGGACGGTTTTCATCCGCGCGTGCCAGTCGCGGAGGTGCGGGCGCGCTTTCGGCAATTCGTAATTTTCGGAGAACAAAAAGTTTTCCAGCATCCCGAACAGGTCGAAGTCCACAAACAGCGGGCGTTCGCCCAACAAAAATTCCGAGTGCGCGAGCATCTGTTCGTAAGGCGTAAGTGCGGCGGTGAGCTTTTGCAGCCAGAGTTTTTCGTCGCGCCGCCATTGGTCAATGCAGCCGCGACCGAACTTGCGTTCCTTGAAGCGCAGGTATTGCAACTGCTCGGCGGGCTTCACGAAGTCGCGATACTGGCTGTCGTTCAAGCGGAACGCCGCGCCCTCGACTTCGCTTTCGATGTGCCGCCAGAGCAGCGATTGCACGCCTTCGCGGTCGGCGGGAAACAAACCGAGCTTGAGTTTCGCATCAAGATATTTGGCGACAATCTGCTGGTCGTCGGTGTCGTCAAAAATAATTTTCGTGCCGTCGCGCAAGGTCGGCACGCCGTAGTATTTTTGCTTCGTGATTTTCCAGACGAGGTCGCGCGTTTGCGGCGGGAGGTTGGTGGTTTTGAATTTCACGCCCGCGAATTCCAAAATGCGTCGCTGGACGATGCAGAACGGGCTCCAGGGAAATTGAATCAGTTCAATCATGTCCAATATTTCCGCCATCAGGCGCAGGAACTCAAGCGTAAAGCCGCTTTACTCTTTTGGGCGCGTGGCTAGAATCGCCACATGGCTGGCGAATACGATTCCACCGAATTTCTTGACACCGATTTTCTCGCGCAGAAGTCGCCTGCCGCCGCGCCTGTGTCCGGCTATGGTCGCGCGCCGTCGCCGGATGACGTGAACCGCAAGGTGGTTGAGGCGCAACAGAAACTCGTCGAGCTCAAGCGGGCGCAGGAGGAACTGGAACGCGAGCGCGCCGGGCTGGAAGAACTGCGCCGCCGGCAGAATGAATTTCAGACCGGTCGCGACGAGGTCATCCAAAATCTCACGCGCGGACTCGGCCTGCTGGAAGAGGCAGAGTTTGTCGCGCGCCGCGACGCCGAGCAGATGGTCAAAACCGTTGGTGATTTCCGCACGGCGCTGACGAAAGTGCAGGCCATCAACGATGCGGCGTGGACGAAGGAGAATTTTCAAATGGAACTCACCCGCGCGCTGACGACGATTGAAAATGCGCGGATGGAATGGAATTCTGCGCGGCTGAAAATCTCCGCGCTGGCAGGCGAGACCAAAAATGCCGCCGCGCCGCTGGACAAAAATTCTTCCGCCGTGGCCGCCGTGCCGTCGCTGGCGGAACTACCATTCGGCCAGCTTTGCAAAATCGGGCTGGCGATGACGTGGCCGTTGCTGCTCGTGGCGCTCGGCGCGTTGGGCATCTTCATCGCGATTCTTCTGCGCAAGTGACATGGGCTTGCTGAACAAAAAGCCGGATCCGATCACCGACAAGGCGCGCGCGCTGGCGGCGGAAATCGCCGCACTGGAAGCCGAGATCAAAAAACTTGATACGCAGGTCCAGCGCACGGCCACGCCAAAACTGCGTTCCACTGCGACGCCCGCCGGCGAAACCATTTCCCGCGCGTCGGAAAGACCTACGCCGGTTCCGAAGCCGAGCGAGCCGGTTTTTGAAGAAGTGAAGGCGGCCAAAATTGCGTCGAACATAACGGAAGTGCCGGAGTTATTTAACGAACTCGGTGTGCGCAAATATGATTTGCCGGCGCTGTTCAACCGGTTGCGCAACCATCTGCGCGGGCCGACGACGAGCAATCCGCGCTTGGTGAATTATCTCGCGGCCGGCGGCGTGCAGGGCTTGCGGCCGCTGCGCTACGAAAAGCGCGTGGCGCGTAACCGCTTCATCTGGCTGGTGGTGGTCGTGACGTTTGTGCTGTTTGGATTATTTTACTGGCTGCTGCCCAAACATTGAAAATTATGGAGTTGCTCATCGAATTGCCGGTTGCGACCGCCGACGGGATATTTCTGGCCCACTATTCTGACCAAGGATTGGCCGAACTTGACTGGCCGGCGGCCAAAAATGCGCGGGTCAGTTCGGGAAATCGAAAAACGTCGGTGCAAATTCTTCGTTGGCACAAGCTCACGACGGAGTCTTTGAAAAAAGCTTTGGCTGGCCATGAGGCGAAGGAATTGCCGCCGCTGGATTGGTCGGGCAAAACGGAATTTCAAATATCCGTCTGGCGCGCGATGCTGAAAATTCCGACGGGCAAAACGAAAAGCTACGGCGAAATTGCGGCGGCTATTGGCCGGCCAATGGCTGTGCGCGCCGTGGGCGGCGCGTGCGGGGCGAATCCGATTCCGGTGCTAGTGCCTTGCCACCGGATTCTGGCCGCGAACAAAAAGATTGGCGGCTTTTCCGGCGGGCTGCAGCGGAAGCGCGATTTGCTCGCGCGCGAGGGCATCAAAATTTAGCTGCAGATTCCAAAAGATTAAGGCCGCAAGAACGCACAAAAAGCGCAAAATGATTATTCATTCTGCGCCTTTGCGATTTGGATGGCAAAAATTTCCTGCGTTCAATTCAGCGCCGCTTTGCAGGCGGCTTCGATTTCGGCCTTGGCTTCGGCGGCTTCCTTTTCAAATTCGTCGCTCTTCTTGAATTGCTTCACGATGGCCTGGGCGAGGACGCGACCGGCGTAAATGTCGGTCGGATAATGCCGGGCAATCTGCACGCGGTGCCAGCCCATCTGCCGGGCGTGGGCGATGATGGCGTCGTGCTGGGCGGGCAGCAAATCGGCAAGGACGAGCGCGAGCACCATGGTTTCGGTGGAATGGCCGCTGGGATAGCTGAAGGATTTTTCCAATTTGCCATTGGCGAGGCTGGGGTCGGTGGTGAACGGGCGCGGACGTTGAAAATGATCCTTGCCGAGATCCGTCACGGTTTCGGCGTCTTTCTGGACTTTTTCAAAAAAAGCCGTGGTCTTGGGCAGGTTGGTCTCCACAAAATAAGCGCCGACGGTGGTGGTGAAATTGAAGACGGAAAATTTCTTTTCGTCGTAGGCGGCCTGTTTGTCGGCGTCGCTGGCGGCTTGATAGACGGAGCGGACCGTCGCCATGTCAGCGGCCTGCTCGGCGGAATCAGGCAACGGCGGCGGCGGGAGGAGTTCGCTGGCGTTGGGTTTGCCCTCCTTGAGGAAATTGAGCGACGACTCCTTGGCAAAGGTGGCCAAAGTGGTAGCTGTCAGTAACGTGGCAAACATCGCCACCCGCATAAAACGGGCCGATTGGGGAATAAAAATCATGATTGGTAACAAATTGCGGGTTGCGAGTGGCAAAGAACTGGTTGTTTACTCTCCTGAGGCTGCTGGCACCTGCGTGCCTGAGCAATCCCAATTGATGTCAGGTTGCCCGGGATCCGATCCTGCAGTAGTGGCAGGACTTTGAACTACCACGTAACTATATTTGAAGTAAGAAGCATGTCCGTCACTGAAAGTGAGGAGACCGCCCTGACTGTGCCGCGATGAGAAGCGGGTTGTATAAACCTGCGGGGTGGCAAGCTTGATTTGGTTGGCGGTGCTGCCGGCATATGGAGTTTCTGCCGAACGGTTGCGGACATCGGCAAACAGAACCAAGGCCGAAGGGTGAACAATCTTCGAGGACTTCAGGGGAACTGTGTAGCCAGCAATGGCACTTTCAGCTGCGGTAGAGTGTGAATTCATCCCGTAACTAAACAACGGGCGCGCGCCGGGAATCATGTCATACTGGTCGGAGCCCGCCTGTTTATCCACTGGGTCAATGCCTTGTGCGAAGGCGGTCGGACAGGTAAAAATGGACTTGGAGCCATAGAAGATTGTAGGGTCCAAAGCCCAAGTATAGAGCGGTTTGTTAGCGACGAGGGGCGGCAGGGCATTGAACCAGACATCGTCACCTTGCCCATTTTGATGATAACTCCCGATGGACAGCCAGACCGGGTTGTCCTGATCCGTGCTAGTGGCATAGCCCTTCTGAAATTTCGGGTAGGGAAACACTTGACTGTTGTCATCCACATACATGTTTTCCGCCAAACCCCATTGTTTGGAGTTGCTCAGGCAAACCGCCTGTTGCGCCTTCGCCTTGGCCTTGGCCAGGGCCGGCAGCAGCATTGAGGCAAGAATCGCGATGATGGCGATGACCACCAAAAGTTCGATTAATGTGAATCCGGCGTTTTGCTTTTGTTTCAAGTTCATGGCTCTGGCGGTTGATTTTTTAAATTTGGGAAAACGAACAAATTCCCTGTCCGCACAGAATGAGTCATCCACGTTACAGGTGAATGGCGTAATTGTTACGTTTGCGTGACAAGCTGCCCACTTCCCGGCTGTGGCCAACGACCAAAAGCAAACCCCGCCGACCATCGCTGGAAGGCGGGGTGAAGGTAATTAAACCTCTCAGGTGCTCATGCAGTTCACCGATGGGCAGTAATCGCTGGCCAAGTTTCCGCCGCCGAGGGCGCAAGCATCCACCGTATAGACCTTGCCCGGCGTCAGGTCGGGCAAAACAATGTTCAGCGTGGACGAAAAATTCTTGGTATAGACCAACGCGCCCGCCGCGTCGCGCACGCGCAGCAGATAGCCGCGCGCATGGGCCGAACCTTGCAGCTTCACCCCGAGGCTGCCGCTGCCCTTGTTGAAGAGGTTCACGATGGCTGGCACATCCGGGGTCATCGCGGCGTGATGGGCGGGAATAATCACGTCGAAGCCCGACAACATCGCCTGCTCCGGGGTGATGCCTGGAATGGCCTCGATGTAAGCCGCGAGCTGTCGGAGCAAAGCGATCAGAATTTCCTTCTTGGCGTTTTTGTCGGCAGTGAGCGGTTTGCCAAGGTTGGACGCGGCGGCATCGGCATCATGAAACGCGCCTTGGGCGGCGTCCAGATTGGCGATGGGGAAGGGCGGGTCTTTGAAGATGGCCGCATTCTTCGTCATCTGCGTGGCCACGTTGCTGGCGAATTTGTCCAGCGGCAGATCCATCAATTGCGCGAACGCGAGGGAGATATGGAACAGCATAACTTTTTTATTGGTCGGCTGGGGAGCCACGGGCGCGTCGTAATAAACCTTGTCCCCCCACTTGTAAGGCTGCCCGGTCAACGGATTGATTCCGTTCCAAACCGCGCCATATTTTACGGGGTCGCTCATGCTCTCGTTCCAGCCAGGCATTGGATATTTGGGGAACGCCTTCTACTCTGCCAAAAAAGCGTCGGCACCACAATAATTAATTTCAATAAATGTAATATAAAACGCTATAATCTATAAGATAAGAAAATCCTATGTCAACCGCCCGGCGGCCGAGGTTGACGTCCCCGCCACCGCCCGCGAGCGGGTGGGCAGCTTGATTCAGGCCAGCGGGCGCTTGGTCTTGGACGGCGTTTCCTTGGTCAAGAATGGGGCTTCCTTACTTAAAGATGCGGCTGCGTCGGTTAAGGAAATGATTTCCTCGGTCAAGGAAGCGCCAACCTTAACTGAGGATGAGATTTCCTTAGGTAAGGAAGCGGCAATCTTGATTAAGGAAACGATTTCTTTAAATAAGGAAGCGCCTTCGTCGGTTAAGGAAGGCGCTTCCTTAACCGACTTTTCGGAAAATTGGGGTAAAATTGCCCCAAAGGTGGACATTTTTGGTGTTTGCCGGCGGGTGAGGAGGCGTTGTCACCAAGTTGTCACGCAAAGCCCATAATCCTGTAACATGAATGTTGATAATCCTCGGAGCACGCGTTGGAGTGCTGTGCGATTTACCAAACAAGAACCAAATAAACACCGCCCGATGAAACTCAAAAACCTAGCCTGTATTGCTTCCCTGCTGGTTGCTTCGCTGTCAGGAGCGAACGCCGCCACCACTTTAACCGCCTGGACCTTTGACAATAATGCCGTCGGCCTCAATGCCTCCCCGGTCGCCTCGACGGGGCTCGGGTCAGCCTCGGCCTTGGGCTTGACCAGCTCTACCTACAATAATACCAACAGTGTGAGCAATCCGGATGTCTATGCGGCGCCCACGGGCACGTCCTCCGGCGGAGCGAATGCCTGGCGGGTGCGTGCCTCGAGCACGGCGGGCGGCAGCCACGGCAATGGCTGGTCCACGAATGCGCCGATCGGCACGCAGGGCGCGCAGTTCTCGGGCAGCACCTTTGGTTATAACAAGGTCAAGGTGACGTTTGATGTGTATGCCACCTCCGACGCGGAAGCCAATTTGCAGGTGCAATATTCCACGGATGTGGCCGGCACCAACTGGTGCAACGCCACCATCACGTCGGCAGGATCAGACACCATCGGGAACAACACCACGTCCGCCAACACCGTCACCGGGTCTTATGTCACGTTGGTGAGCGGCTGGAACAACCAGATCACGGTGGACTTGAGCGGTGTTTCCGCCGTGGACAACTCCACGAATTTCTCGATTCGCCTGGTGAATGCCTCGACCTGCGCAGATTGCGTGGACACGACCGGCGCGGTTTACAACAACAAGACCGGCAGTTGGACGTTTGACAACGTGGTGTTCACGGGCACGGGCTTGGACACCATCGTGGAATGGACGTTTGACAGCTATCCGAGTGCCTCGACCATCGTCACCAACCCGGTGCCGGAAATCGGCGGAGCCACGGCCGGCAAGGCCACCTCGATTGGTTTTAACAACGGTTATACTTATGCCGGTGGCAACGGCACGGGCAGCACGGACGCTTCCGACATCAACAACACCGGCGGCAGTTCTTCCGGCAGCGCCGGCCCGAACGCCTGGCGTGTGCGCGGAGCCATCCTCGCCACCGGCGTGGCTGGCATTGGCTGGAACTACAACGCTCCCATCGGCACCCAGGGTGCCGAATATGATGCGAGCACCGCGGGCTACTCGAACATCGTCGTTAATTTTGATTTGTATTTCACCAGCGCCGCCGAGGCGCGTGCTTGCGTGCTTTACACCACCGACGGCTGGGCCACGACGAATGTGGCCAATTCGCTGGCTTACGCCCCGAATCCTTCTTACATCCAGACGAACCTCCCGGTCGGCTCCGGCGGCAGCGCCAATACCGTGACCGGCACTTATTTTGTCGCGCCCAACAGCCAGGGTTTTTACAACAACATCATCGTGGATTTCACCGGTATTCCCGGCGTGGACAACAATCCGCTGTTTGGTTTCAAGGTCGTGAATGCCGCGACCGGCTCGGGTGACTGTTTGAACCTGTCGGGCACCGCCTATAATAACTCATCCGGCAACTGGCGTTTCGACAATGTGACGGTCGCCGGCACTGCTGGCACCCCGCCGCCGGCGATTGCGTTTGACCCCAATGCCACGGTGGATCATGCGTTCACGAACACCTTCACCGATAATCCGGCCTGGCGCGCGGCGATTGCCGGCGTCTATGTGAATGGCCAGCCGTTGACGAACACGGCTTACACCGTTACGGCCGGCAAGATTGTCTTTACGCCCGCAAATTCCTCACTGCTCCAAGCGAGCGGTCTGTTGAACATTTCCATTCTTTCCGTTGGCTTTGGCACGGCCAAGGTGGCCCAGCCGATTGTTCCCGGTGTGGCTACCAAACTGGCCTTCACCAAGCAGGCCACGGGTCCTTCGGCCAGCACCGGAACACTTGTGGTCAACCCCGTCCTGTTGGTTTCCGATCAATACGGCAATGGCACCACCAATCCTTATTATAACGTCACCGTCTCCGCGGCGGTTAGCAACTCGGTGGCCTGGATCTTGGGCGGCGACACCAACCAAACCGCGGTCAACGGTTTGATTGTGTTCTCCAACCTGACGGCGACGGTGGTCGGCGGCACGAATTATCCCGGCGCGGCCATCACGTTCACGGTGACGGGTTATAGCCCGCTGACGGTCACGAACTCCCCCGCGTTCAACATCGCCGCTGCCCCGGCCACGAATTTCACGCGTGGTGATCTGGCGGTCTTGCAGCTCGACAAGTCGGCGAACAACACGACCTTCAGCATCATCGAACTCAAGCCTTCGGCAGCAGGTCAAACCAACGCCTTCAACATCGTCCCCATCAGCGCCACGGGCCCGAATGCGTTGCGCATGTCTTCCGCCGGCACCTGTGGCCGGTTGTCATTGAATGATGACGGCACGTTGCTCTGCTTCGCCGCCTTTGTGGACGGCAGCTCGGCCACGCCGGATGAAACGTTCAACCTCAACCGCGCGGCGGTGGGGCTGAATTACACGAATCAGGTGAGCATTGGCTTTACCTACACTTCCACCTCGTTGGGCGGCAGCCAGGCTCGCTCCTGCACCGAATTGCTGGATACTTATGGCTCCGTCCATTGGATCGTGGACGACAAAGGTGGATTATATGATGGCAATACAAACAGCGGCACCATCACCCAGCCCAATTTGAACGCTTACAATAACGTCGTCGTCAAAAATTTTGCGGGAGTTCCTTACGTTGAAACGCAAAAGGCAGTCGGACCCTCCTTGCCCGTGCTTTATAATCTTGGCCTGGACACTGACACTGGTCTGTTCGATATCACACCTTACACTCCCGGCCTGACCACGGATGCCAACGCCACGGATTTCTATCTGATTTCCACCAACGGCGGCACAAGCTACGACGTCCTTTATATCATGGATTCCGTTTCCACGAACGGCATCATCACGAAGTATTCCTTGGTGAGTGGAACGTGGACGGCGAATGGTTCCTACACCAACCGGACCGGCGGTGACAGCCTCTTCGCCACGACCAACGGCAACGGCGGTGTTTATCTTTATTTCACCACCGCTCCGGCGTCCGGCCCCAACAGTGTCGTTCGCATCACGGATGCGGCGGGTTGGAATGGGAGCTTGAACATCATCTCCACCAATGTGATTTATACCGCCTCCGGCAATGCCTATCTGAAAGGCATCACCTTTGTGCCGCAGCAGAACGCGAATGTTACCGAGTTGACACCGCCGCCCATCCTCACGGCACAATCGACGGCTTTCCCGGGCAGCGCCACCTTCGCCGTTACCAACTCGCCGGATGTTCCGGCTTGGCGCGGGGGAATCACGGGCATCACCGTGAACGGTTCCGCCTTGCCCACCGCCGCGTATGCGACGAATTCAGCCGGCAAGATTGTGTTCACTCCGTCCGCTTCCAGCGGCCTCCTGACCACATCCGGTCCCAAGACCATCGTGATTAGTTCGACGGGTTTCAGCACGAACTCGGTTGTCCAAATTCTGATTGGCAACGCGACTCAGCTTGTCATGGTAACTGAACCGTCAGCCACGAACACCGCCGGTGGAACGCTGGCCACGCAGCCGGTGCTTTATATCGAGGACGCCTATGGTGATGTGGTGAATACCAACAACAGCACCGTGGTGACTGCCACGGTGGGCACGGGCACGGGCCCGTTGACTGGCACCTTGACGGCCACGGCAGTCAACGGAGTTGTGACCTTTAGCGGCTTGAAATCTCCGACCCTGGTTCAGACGGGTCTTTTGCTGACCTTCACAGCCACTGGCTTATCGAGCGCGGTGGATGCCACGAGCGTCACGATTACTCCGGCCAGTCCGAGCAAGTTGGTGATGGGAACCGAGCCTTCAACCACAGTGGCTGCAGGTGCAACTTTCTCAACGGCGCCGGCGGTTTACATTGAAGATACATACGGTAACGTGGTGACCACGGCTAACTCCAATGTGGTGGCTACTGTTGGCACGGGCACGGGCCCGTTAACCGGTATACGGACCAACGCCGCCGTGGCGGGTATTGCTACCTTTACCACCTTGGGAGCTCCAACCTTGGCGCAAACCGGTCTGAAACTTACATTCACAAACGCCGTGCTGACCAGCGCAGCGGATGCCACCAGCATCACAGTCACAGCTGCCGCCGCCAGCAAGCTTGGCATCACGACGCAGCCCACCGCTCCGGTCGGCAATGGTGGGGCACTTGGCACTCAACCCGTGGTTGTTGTGCAAGATCAATACGGTAATACCATCACCTCCGCCACGTCCAACATCGTGGCTTCCGTTGGCGTTGGCACATGGGCGCTCGGTGGCACCACTACGAAGGCCGCTGTTTCCGGATCATCTGCCTTCACCGGTTTGACGGCCTTTAGCACCAACTCGGTCATGGGAGCCACCATCGTATTTAATGCTGGTTCATTGACCTCGGCGACCAGTTCGCCCTTTAACATTCCTTCACCCATCAAGTCAGTCTTGGGCGGTGCCAAACTTACCGGTGGAAAATTGAGTTTCGCCTTTACCAACATTACCGGATTAAGCTTCTCGGTGTTGGCGACGAACAACCTGACAGCACCTCAATCCACCTGGCCAGTGGTGGGAACGGCGGTTGAAGGTCCCGCCGGTATTTATAATTACACCAATACGGCGGCAACTAACGCCAACCTGTTCTACATCCTGCGCCAACCGTAATTTCAGGTCATAATCACGACGGGCGGGTTTCATCTGAAACCCGCCCGTTTTCTATTATCAAAACCCTTATTTTTTAAAGCTTTTTGATAGAATCACCCGTTTTTGCACTTGGAAAGCACGGTGAATAACTCGCCGTTTTCCCGTTTTAACGAAGTCAATTCAAAATTGGTTGCATCGGTGAGCCGTTGACAACCAAGCCCGTCCGCAAACGTCGATGCCGTGCGCCCGCCGAAAATTTTTGGGCAGACGGTCAGGTGAATCTCATCCACCAAATCTGCCCGGAACAGCGCATCATTCAATTCACCGCCGCCTTCGCACAAAAGCCGTTTCACTCCGAATTGTTTTCGCAGCCAGCGGAGCACGGAAGGGAAATTGATTTCCGTTTCGCCGCAGATTTTTACGTGGTCAGCCAGTTTGCTGAGTTGAGCTAGCTTCCTGGCCGATGCGCGTTCGGTAGTCAAAATGACGATGGGTGAAAAGCGTTTTTGGAAAATATTCGCCACCGGATCAATCGAGCCGCTGCCGCTGACAATGATGCGCAAGGGATATTCGGCCAATCCGCTTTTCAGGCGCCGCTTCCGAAATTTTTCACCGCCGTTACCGAGAATTGTTTCCGAAATTTTAACCGTCCGCGCGCCGCACATCACCGCGTCCGCCGTCGCCCGCAATTCGTAAAGATGCGCCAAGTCTCGTTGGCTGCCGAACGAGTGCACCGCGCGGTTCGCGGTCGCAATTTTTCCGTCCGCCGTCATCGCCATGTTGACGAAGACGAAGGGTAATTTTGAATTCTTGGTTTTGTGTTTTGAGTTCACAGAATCAGCATCGCATCGCCGTAGCTGAAGAACCGGTATCGCTCGCGGATTGCTTCCGCGTAGGTTTTCAAAATCAAATCGCGGCCGCGCGCTTTTTCGCCCGGCGCGGCGAACGCGCTGACCAACATCAGCAGCGTGGATTCCGGCAGGTGAAAGTTCGTCAGCAGCGCGTCCACGATTTGAAACTGCGCTGGCGGAAACAGAAAGATGTCGGTTTTGCCCGCATAAACATTGAGTTTTCCGGCATTCAATCGCGCCATGCTTTCCAGCGTGCGCGTGGCGGTGGTGCCGACGGCGATGACGCGGTGGCCGGATTTTTTTGCGGCGTTGATGGCGGCAACCGTCTCTTCGCCGATCTCAAAATATTCGCTGTGCATTTTGTGGTCGACGACATTTTCGACCTTCACCGGCAGAAAAGTTCCGGCGCCGACATGCAGCGTGACGAAGCAAATCTTAACGCCGAGCGCGCGGATTTTGTCGAGCAGTTCCGGCGTGAAATGCAGACCGGCGGTCGGCGCGGCGACGGAGCCGGCGGCCCGCGCATAGACGGTTTGGTAGCGTTCCTTGTCCTCGGCTTTTTCGGTGGCGCGCTCGATGTAAGGCGGCAGCGGCATTTCGCCCAACTTTTCGAGTTCGCCAAAAAGATTTTTGGTGCCGGAAAATTGCAAACGCCGGTGACCTTCGGCGTTGGTTTCCGTGACCGTCGCAAAAAAATCTGTCAACGCGCCGGATTTTTCTTGCAATCGGATTTGTGTCCCGATTTTGGCGCGTTTGCCGGGACGCATCATCGCCCACCAGTCGTTCGGCGCGTTTTCTTCGAGCAGCATAATCTCAAATTTCCCGCCGGTTTTCTCATTCACGCCGTGGAGCCGCGCGGGAATGACGCGCGAGTTGTTCAGCACCAAAACATCGCCGGATTTCAGAAATTCCAGCAGATCGGGAAATTGCCGATGCCGGATTTTCCCCGATTTCCGCTCCAAAACCAGCAGGCGCGAGCCGTCGCGGCGCGCGGCGGGTTGCTGCGCGATCAATTCCGGCGGCAAATCAAAATGGAAATCAGCGGTTCGCACTGGGCGAGCGTAACGGAGCGGGGCGGGGGCTGACAATTCACATTGCCGGCAAAATGTGAATAACTTTTGAATAAATATCGGTTTCGGAGCCATAAAACCGTTGACAGTGGTGGGGTATTGTGGGTAATAATGGGGCGTTGTGGGTGATTCTGGCCGTTTTCAGAATTGCAGTGAATAAAATGAGCGCCGCCAAAACAGATTCGCTGGCCGTTTATAATTCGTGCTTCCGGCACGGAGTGGACGAGAAGCGGCGCGTCCAGATTCCGGCGAAGTGGCGGCCCGAGGACGACGGCGTCGAACTGACGATGATGCTCTGGCCGAAACACAATGCGGGGATTTGTCTGCGCGTGTTGCCGCCGGCGCAGATGGGGCAGTTGATGGCGGACATTGACGCGATGCCGAAGGGCGATGAGAAGAAGATTTATTTGAAGCGTTTCATCGGCAGCGAATCCGCGCAGGTGACGCTCGACAAAGCCGGCCGCATTTGCGTGCCGGACGAAATGGCGCGCAAGGCGGACATCAAGGACGAGGCGGTGCTCGTCGGCCTGCTCGACCGGTTTGAGATTTGGAATCCGGCCCGTTACGAAAAAGTCAAGGCGGCGGACGCGATGCTCGCGCACGAAGCCTTCAAATTCATGGAGTGATTATGAACCTAGGAAAATTGCTTGGCGCAGGAAAAAGTTTTTTTGGCGGCGGCGGCAAAGTGGCCTACCGCGAGGACAAAAAATTTCACCTGCCAAAATTCAACGCCGACAAAAATCCGTTCGCGCCGAAAGCTGCCAACGGTGCCGGCGAATTGAACAAGGTGTCGCTGCCCGCTGCGGCGAAGACGCAGCGGATTCCCGTGGTTGCCACCGCGCGCGCCGCGAAAGTCGCCGAGCCGGTTCGCGCTGCGAGCTGGAAGGACAAATTAAATCCGTTCCGCGCGCCGACGCCGGTTGCACCCGCCGCGAGCGCCGTGCAGGTCGAGCTTTCGCTCGAATCCGTGAAAGTGGTTCACAATGATTTGGCCGACGCCGACATCGAAGTCGTGCCGGTGAAGTCGCAGACGATTTCGCAGCCGGAAGCGCCGATGCTGCCGCCCGCGCGGCAGTCGTGGGAATTTCTCGGCGAACGCCTCGTGCAGCCGCAAAGCTGACCATGCGCAGTGCCCGAATTCATTCACAAACCAGTGATGGCGGCGGAGGTGCTGGCCGCGCTGAAGCCGCACCCGAACGGCCGCTACGCCGACGGGACGCTCGGTGGAGCTGGTCACGCGGCGAGCATTTTGGCCGCGAGTTCGCCGACTGGATGGCTGTCTGGGTGCGATCGCGATGGCGTCGCGGTTGAAACCGCCACGGCGCGGCTGAATGAAAAATTTGCCGGACGGTTTAAAATCCGGCGCGGAAATTTTTCGGAACTGGCGGACTGGGTGGCGGAAAAAAGTTGTGACGGCGTGCTGCTGGATTTGGGCGTGAGTTCGCCGCAACTGGATGTCGCCGAACGCGGCTTCAGTTTCATGCAGGACGGCCCGCTGGACATGCGGATGGACGATCGGCAGCCGGTGACGGCGGCGGATTTGGTGAACGGCGAGGACGCCGAGCCGCTGGCGAAAATTTTTTGGGAATACGGCGACGAGCGCGATTCGCGCCGGTTTGCGAAGGCGATTGTGCACGACCGCGCGCTGCGAAAATTTGAAACGACGAAACAGTTGGCGGATTTGATCGAGCGGCTCGCGCCGCGTCACGGAAAAAAGTCGCATCCGGCGACGAAAGTTTTTCAGGCGCTGCGCATCGCGGTGAACGACGAGATTGGTTCGCTGAAGCGCGGTCTCGAAGGCGCGGTGAGAATTTTGAAGCCGGGCGGAAGGCTGGCGGTAATCACTTTTCACTCGCTCGAAGACCGCGTGGTGAAAGAGTTCGGCCGCGAAAAGACGCGCGATTATTCGTTCGCCGGCGAAGTGGATGTGCCGGAGTTGCGGACGCCGCGCGTGCCGGAATTGAAATGGGTTTCGCGCAAGGCGATTTTGCCGGGCGACGAAGAATTGAACGCAAATCCGCGTGCCAGAAGCGCGCAGTTACGAGTGTTGGAGAAAATTTAGATGGCCAAAAATCGTAAAAATCAGGCGGCGGCGATCCGGTTCGGTCCGGCGCTGAAGGCGTCGTTCTTGTGCCTGCTCATCGGCGGCTCGGCGGTCGGCTATGTCTGGCAGAAGAACGAGATTTACCGGCTCGGCCAGCAGATCCGCCAGCGCGAGACGAAGCTTGCGCAGTTGCAGAACGACAACAAGCGTCTCGGCGACCAGATTTCGATTTTGCATTCGCCGGTGATGATTGACCGCCGCGCGAAGGAGCTGAATCTCGGTCTCGCGCCGGCCACGCCGCTGCAGGTCGTGCGGTTGACGGAAACGCCGGTCGCGCCGGAGAAAAATGGTTCGCGCCAGTTCGCCCAGCGGCCGGTGACCGAACTCACGCCGTAAACAAAAATAAATTTTGGCCGCCGCTCGTGACGCCGTTGGTTGAGGAACCGATCGCCACGGGCGGCTGGCCGTTTTTAGGATGAACAACAAGACGCAAATCCGCCGCGCGCTGCTGCTCCTCGGTTTTCTGGGGCTGGCGTTCGCCGGTTTGAGCTACCGGCTCGTGGATTTGCAGGTGTTGCGGCACGACGAACTCAGCGCCAAGGCCGAGCACAATACGCAGCACGAATATTGGCAGGCACCGCGCCGCGGCGACATCCTCGATGTCAACGGCAACATCCTCGCCACGAGCGTGCCGGTGAAAACCATCTGTGCCGACCCGTCGCTCATCGGCACTTTCCAGCCGCTCGTCGCCCGCGCCATCGCGCCGCTGCTGCAACTCAACGAAAACGATCTCGCGCAAAAACTCACGCCGCGATTGGCGCGCAATGCGAAGGGCGAAATCGTCACGAACAATTTGCATTATGTCCGGCTGGCGAAAAATATTTCTGACGACACCTGGCGGCAAATCGTGACGGCGATGACGAATCTCAATTTCGGCGTGGACGAGAAAAAATTGCCGCGCGCGCAAAAGGAATTTGTCCGCAATCTTCGCCAGCACGCGATTTTCACCGAACCCGACCAGATGCGCGTTTATCCGAACGGTTCGCTCGCGTCGCAGGTCATTGGTTTTCCGGCGGCGGAAGAAGAAAAAATCAGCGGGCGGCTGGTTTCACAAATCGTCGGGCGCGACGGTGTGGAACTCGCGATGAACAAGCAGTTGGGCGGCGTCGCCGGCTGGAAAGTCACCGAGACCGACCGCGCGCAGCACGAATTGGTCGCCTTGCGTGACGAGGATGTGCATCCGCGCGACGGTTTGAATGTCGTGCTGACGGTGGATTCCGTCGTGCAGCACATCGTTGAGACCGCGCTGGCCGACGCGCTGCAAAAACACACGCCGCGCAGCATCACCGGCATCGTCATGCGCCCGAAGACCGGCGAAATTCTGGCGATGGCGTCGCTGCCGAATTACGACCCGAACCAGCCGAATACCATCACGCCGGAAACGCGCAACCGCGTGCTGACCGATGTCGTCGAACCTGGTTCGACTTTCAAAATCGTCGTCGTCTCCGGCGCGTTGAACAACGGCATCGTCAATTTGAACACGCCGGTCTTTTGCGAGAACGGCGCGTTTGCGTTCGCTGGCCGCGTGTTGCACGACCACGAGCGGCTCGGCAACGAGACGGTGAAAAGCGTCATCACCAAATCCTCCAACATCGGCGCGGCGAAAATCGGCATCCAACTCGGCGCGGACAACCTTTACAGCTACGCGTGGAATTACGGTTTCGGCCAGCGCACCGGCATTCCACTGCCGGGCGAGGCGCGTGGATTTTTGTATCCGGTCAAGGACTGGAGCAAGGTTTCCATTGCACAGATTCCGATGGGCCACGGCGTCGCGGTCACGCGCTTGCAGATGCTTTACGCGATGGCGGCCATCGCCAATCACGGCGTGCTGATGCGACCGATGATTGTGAAGCAGCTTCAGGAACGCGACGGCTCGGTGGTGCAGCGTTACGCGCCGGAAAGCGTCCGCAAAATCATCAGTGACAAAGCTGTCGCGGACATGATCGAAGCGCTGAAAACCGTGCCGACGAAGGACGGCACCGCGCCCGACGCGGCGATGAAAAATTATGTCGTCGCCGGCAAAACCGGCACGGCGCAAAAGGCGGAGAACGGCGCGTATGCCTCGGGAAAATATATTTCCTCGTTCATCGGATTTTTTCCCGCCGACGATCCGCAGATTTGCATTTCCGTCGTGATGGACGAGCCGAAGGAAGGTTATTACGGTGGCAAAGTCTGCGGCCCGGTATTCCGCGACATCGCCGAGCGGTGCGCCAGTTATTTGAACATTCCGCCCGATCCCAGCCGCATGACGAATAATCCGTCCGCGCTCGTCGTGGAAAACGGTTCGCGCAAACTTTGAAAATTTTTATGAACGAATCTCGTCCGCAACTTTTTGGTATGCTGGCCGGCCTGTTTCTGGCCGCCGGCCTGGTGCTGTCCGCGATGCTTGGCACGAGCGCGTGGATGAAAATTAAAAATTCGCAGTTTATCACCGTTAAAGGCTCGGTGCAGAAAAACATCGAGTCCGACCTCGCCATCTGGTCCGGCGGTTTTCAGGTGGAGGCGGAAACGCTGTTGGACGCGCAGCACAAAATTCAGGCGAACCGCGCGGTGGTGGCGAAGTTTCTCA
This sequence comes from uncultured Verrucomicrobia subdivision 3 bacterium, assembly GCA_903889895.1. Taxonomy (GTDB): domain Bacteria; phylum Verrucomicrobiota; class Verrucomicrobiia; order Limisphaerales; family UBA11358; genus UBA11358. The sequence continues at coordinate 52,019 of CAISYZ010000257.1, forward strand.
CGGACGCCGGTGTGACGAATTTTTCCTTCGGTTCCATCGGCATTGAAGAATTGAAGGCCACGCAAAAATCGGCCGAGGGCTGGGTCACCCAGCGCACGACCGGATTTCATTTGAGCCAGAATGTTTGCGTCGAGTCGCCGGATGTGGATCGGCTTGACCGCTTGGATTCCACGCCGCTCGTGGAGCAAAATGTTATTTTCACCGTCGCGCCGGCGGAATTCATTTACACCAAGGCCGGTGACACCAAAATCGAGATGCTCGCCGACGCGACGAAAGACGCCCGCGCCCGCGCCGAGCAGATTGCGTCGCAAGGCGGCCGCAGCATCGCGCGGTTGCAAAGCGCGGATCAGGGGATTTTTCAAATCACGCCGGTGCACAGCGTCGCGACGAGTTGGCAGGGCGAAAGCGACACCAGCTCGCGCCAGAAAACCATCACCGCCGTGGTGACCGCGACCTTTTTGCTGAAATAAAATTGTGGAAACGCGCTCTTTGAAATGGATTGCCGAAGCCTGCGGTGCCGAAATCATCGGCGGCGCGGCGGATGCCGAAGTGAAAGCCGTCTGCACCGATTCGCGGGCGGCGAAGGCGGGCGATTTGTTCTTTGCCATCAAGGGCGACAAGTTTGACGGCCATGATTTTGTCGCCGAAGTCGCGGTGAAAGGCGTCGCGGCGGTCGTTGTGGAAAAGAAGCAGGTAGGGCGCGTCACTCCGTGCGCGCCGACGGCGGGCAGAGGACTGCCCGCCCTACCTTGCGCGGTGCTGGCTGTTAAGGATGTTCGCGCGGCGCTGGGCAAATTGGCGGCGGCTTACCGGCGCGAATTTGATTTGCCGGTCATTGCGGTCGGCGGCTCGAATGGCAAGACGACGGTGAAGGAATTGCTCGCGTCTGTGTTGCGGCAAAAATTTTCGACGCTGTGGAGCGAGGCGAGTTTCAACAACGACATCGGCGTGCCGATGACTTTGCTGCGGCTGGAAAAATCGCATCAGGCGGCGGTGGTGGAAGCGGGAACGAATCATCCCGGCGAACTCGCGCCGCTGGTGAAAATGATCGCGCCGAAGTTCGGCATCATCACGAGCATCGGGCGCGAGCATCTGGAATTTTTTGGCGACGTGGCCGGCGTGGCGCAGGAAGAAGGCTGGCTCGCGGAGTTGCTGCCGGCGGACGGAAAACTTTTTTTGAATGGCGACAGCGAGTGGGCGGATAAAATCGCGGCGCGGACGAAATCGCAGGTTGTGCGCGTCGGCCTTGGCGAAAAAAACGACTGGCGCGCGAAGAAAATCCGGTTGGACAAAAACGGCGTCACTTTTCAGGTCGCCGCGCCGGACGAAAAGTTTTCCGGCGAATATCGCGTGAGCCTGCTCGGAAAACATCAGGCGGTGAACGCGCTGTTCGCCGCCGCCGTCGGCGCGGAACTGGGTTTGACGCGCGACGAAATCCGCGACGGGCTGGTGGCGTGCCAGCCGGCGAAGATGCGGCTGAATTTTTGGGAGGCGAACGGCGTGCGCGTGCTGGACGACAGCTACAACGCCAATGCGGATTCGACCGTCGCGGCGCTGGAAACGCTGTGCGGCCTGCCGTTGCAGGGGCGGCGCGTGGCGGTGCTTGGCGACATGGCGGAACTCGGCGCGCACAGTGCGGCGGCGCACGCGGAGGTCGGGCGGCGCGCGGCGGAGCTGGCGGTCGGGCAGTTGTTCGCGGTCGGCAAGATGGCGGCGGTCACGGCGCAGGCGGCGCGCGACGCGGGGCTGATGCGCGTGTTTGAATTTGCGGAGGTCGAGGCGGCGCTGGGCGTGGTGCGGAGTTTTGTGAAGCCGGGCGATGTGGTGCTGTTGAAGGCGTCGCGCGCGGCGCGGCTGGAGCGGATCGCGGAAATGTTGAAGGCGGAGAAATAAAATAATGAAATTCGTTTTCGGCAATAACAGAAAATAAATATGACGCGCGACGATTTCAAAAAATATGTTGAGGAAACGATTGAAAGCCTCATTCAGGAAGCTGAAAAACAGACTGGTCGTGTATTGCCGCGTCGGTTTTGTTTCGGTTTTATCAAGCCAAGCAGAGTTACTGTTGAGCAAAATCAGGTTGCTGAACATTTGACTGAACAGATTTTTGTTGATGAACAAAACATTTATCCGTGTTTTGATTTGATTCTTGGAGATATACTTGAGGATGGTCGACTTTTGTTTGTTGGATATCGAGCAGGATTTGCTCCTCGGCCTTGGCAGAAAAATTACACCGGACGAGAAGGACCATTTGTTCGGATGATTTCTGAAGGGTTTTTTGAGAAACTTGGCGTTAAGAAAAATTGAGCGATTGGAATTTTTTTTCTGCGCGGTTTTTAATTTTGAAAAATTAAAATGCTTTACCTTTTGAGCCAGCACATTTTGGACTGGGCGCACGGCGGCGAATGGGAGTCGCGGCTGGCGTTTTTGCGCCTGTTCAAATACATCACGGTGCGCAGCGCCGGCGCGGCGATCACTTCGCTCGTGCTGTGCTGGTGGCTCGGGCCGGGCGTCATCCGCTGGCTGAAGGCGCAGCGGTTCGGCCAGGAATACGCGGACAAGGCGCAGGAAGCCGGCGTGCAGCATGTCGTGGACAAAAAAGGCACGCCGACGATGGGCGGCATCCTCATCGTGCTGTCGCTCGTGCTTTCGACGATGCTCTGGGCGCAGTGGAACGCGCAGGTGGAACTCACGATGCTCTCGGTGCTGGTGCTGGCGGGGCTGGGTTTCTACGACGACTACGCGAAAATATTGAAACAGTCCGGCGGCGGCACGCCACCGCGCGTGAAGCTGATCACGCAATTTGCGCTGGCGATTTTCGTGGGAATTTATCTCTGGAATCTGCCGGCGAAAAGCGAACTGCACCTGCTCGGCGTGAAAGCTGTCTGGCACAGCAATCTCGTCTCGACGCTGATGCTGCCGTTCTACAAATATCCGCTGCACATCGGCGCGGTGGCCGGCGTGATCATCGTGGCGCTGGCGATTGTCGGCAGCTCGAACGCGGTGAATCTGACCGACGGCCTCGACGGCCTCGCGACCGGTTGCACGCTGATTGTCGGGTTTGTGTTTTTATTTTTCACCTACCTCGCCGGCAACATCAAGGCGGCGGCGTATCTGCAAATTCCGTATGTCGCCGGCGCGGGCGAGTTGACGGTGTTTTGCGCGGCGCTGCTCGGCGCGGGGCTGGGATTTTTGTGGTTCAACTGCCATCCGGCGCAGGTGTTCATGGGCGACACCGGTTCGCTCGCGCTCGGCGGCGCGTTTGGCATCGTGGCGGTGCTAATCCATCAGCCGTTCGTGTTGGTTATCGCGGGCGGCGTATTTGTGGCGGAGGCGGTGTCGGTGATTTTGCAGAAGGGCTGGTTCAAGTTCACGCGCATCCGCACCGGCACGGGACAAAGAATTTTTTTGATGGCGCCGTTGCATCATCATTTTCAGAAAAAAGGCTGGCACGAATCGCAGGTGGTGATGCGGTTTTTCATCTTGTGCCTGCTGTGCGCGGTCGTCGCGCTGGCCACGCTGAAGCTCCGGTAAAATGAAATTGTCCGACCGCCAAAAAATCGTTGCGAATCCGCGCTTTGCTGCTTGCGAAAGCGGCGCGCGGTTGTTACAAATTTGTGCCAGAGCGGCTGGGTGTCGGCCGGTCAGCAAGAGCGTTTCACCAAGTCATCTTTCTGCCGGTCGGAATTTCCATGGTGGAGTGTCGTCCGGCCTCCAAAAAATAAATTTAACGCGCTGCGAAATTTTTCGGGGAAAAGTTCCGCGCGCCAAATCAAAAACCAAAAACCTCCCCGAAAACAAAACGCGTCCGCGCCAAAAAAATTATGAATAATCCGAATCCCTTCGTGCCGAAAGGCTCGCTCCTTGAACAGCAAAGCCAGCGCCGTTCGCGCCTCAAGCTCGCGGTGTTCTGCGTGCTCGCGGTGAGCGTCACCGGCCTCGTCGCCATGCTCATCCAAGGTTGCAAGCGCGAGAAGCCGTCGGATGAATCTTTGAACCCGCCGACGCTCGACACGAACGCGCCGGCGATGGACACGAATCTGCCGCCGATGTCGGTCTCCAATCCGCCGGTCACCGTGCCGCCGGTGGCGACGAATCCGCCGGTAATCATTCCGCCGGTCGCGCCAGTTGAACCGCTGGCACCTGCGGCAGCCACCGGTTCCGAATACGTTGTGGTGAAGGGCGATTCTCCCGCCAAGATCGCGAAGAAAAACGGCGTGTCGACCAAGGCGCTTCTCGCCGCGAATCCCGGTTTGGTGCCGACGAAATTGAAAGTAGGACAGAAGCTGACGATTCCTGCCGGCGGCAAAACCTCGGCTGACGCGGCGGCTCCGTCCGTTGCCGCTGGCGGCGATACCGGCGGTGCGACTTACACCGTGAAGTCCGGCGACACGCTGACCAAGATTGCGAAAAAGAACGGCACGACCGCGAAAGCGATTCAAGCCGCGAACGGTTTGAGCACGACCAAAATCAAGGTCGGTCAGAAATTGAAAATTCCGTCGAAGGCCGAAGCCGCCGCTCCGGCTGCGCCCGCTGCGCCCGTCGTGGACACCACGCCCGCGCCTGCGCTGCCGCCGGTTTCCGCTCCGGCGGCTCCGGCTCCCGCCCCGGCGCATTGAGCGCCGGCGACGCGGCTGGATTTTTTGAAACCCGGAAATGAAAGTCGCCGTCACTACTCTGGCATTTTGCGTCACCAGCCTCCTCGCGTTGGGGCTGGTGATGCTTTATAGCTCCAGTATGACGCAGGTAGGCGCGCACTACCTGATGATGCAACTGGTTTGGTGCATTTTTGGTTTCATCCTCTGTGTTTCGGCGGCGTCGCTCGATTACCAGCTCCTGAAAAAATACGCGTGGCCGATTTTTGGCCTTGCGTTTTTTTTGCTGCTGCTCGTGCTGGTGCCGCACATCGGCCGAAAAATCAACGGTGCGCGGCGCTGGTTTGATTTGCACGGCGTCCGGTTTCAGCCGTCCGAACTCGGCAAAATCGCCCTCATCATCGCGTTGGCGTGGTATGGCGACCGGTATCAACGCCGGATGCACACCTTCACTTGGGGCATCGCCGTGCCCATCGCCATCATCGGCGCGATTCTCACCCTGATTTTCGTCGAACCGGATCGCGGCACGACGATTTTGCTCGCGGCCGTCAGCGGCGCAATTTTGCTGCTCGCCGGCGTGCAATGGAAATTTATCGTTCCGCCGGTCATCCTCGCGATTGTTGGTCTGGTTGTTTCCATTCTGCACGACCCGATGCGCATGAAGCGCATCTTCAGTTGGCTTTACATGGAGCAGAACAAGGACGGCGTTGGCTATCAGGCGTATCAGGCGATGATTGCGCTCGGCTCCGGCGGTTGGAACGGTCTTGGCCTTGGCAACGGCCGGCAGAAACTCGGCTTCGTGCCCGAGCATCACACCGATTTTATTTTTTCCATCATCGGCGAGGAACTCGGTCTCGTCGCCACGCTCGCGGTGATTCTCGCGTTCGTCATCCTTGCGCTTTGCGGACTTTACATCGCGCTGCACGCCCGCGACACCTTTGGCACGCTGCTCGCCACCGGCATCACGCTGCTTATCAGTTTGCAGGCCGCCATCAACATCGGTGTCGTCACCAGCGCGTTGCCGAACAAGGGATTGCCGCTGCCGTTCATCAGCTACGGCGGCTCGAACCTGCTCGCCATGCTGACCTGCGTCGGCATTTTGCTGAGCGTCGCGCGGCAGGCAAATTCCTCGGTGCCGAAAGTTTCCGTGTCGGATTTCGTCTCGAAGTCCAACGACAATCCCTTTGCCGCCAAGGCGACATGAATCCACCGTCGCGCAAGCCCCTGGTCGCCATCGCGTGTGGCGGCACGGGCGGACACCTCTTTCCCGGCCTGGCCGTCGCCGGTGAATTGCAGCGGCGCGGCTGTGAGGTCGCCGTGCTCATCTCGCCGAAGGAAGTGGATCAACAAGCCGTGAAAACCGCCATCGGCGTGACGATTCACACGCTGCCCGCCGTCGGTCTGCAAAATAAAAACTACCTGCCGTTTTTTTTCAGCTTCGGCAAATCGCTGTTCGCCGCGTGGAAAATTTTCAAGCGCCGCCACCCCGACGCCGTGCTCGCAATGGGCGGATTCACCAGCGCCCCGCCGGTTTTTGCCGCCAAGGATTCCGCCGCGAAAACTTTTCTGCACGAATCGAACACCATCCCCGGCAAATCGAACCGCTTTCTCTCGCGCTTCGTGGACGCAGCGTTCATCGGCTTTCCCGAAACCGCCACGCGGTTGAAAACCAAAAACACCATCGTCACCGGCACGCCGGTGCGGCCACAATTTTCCCAATCGGCAATCGGCAATCGGCAATCGGCAATCGCGCTCGGTCTTGATCCCAATTTGCCGGTCGTGCTCGTTGTCGGCGGCAGTCAGGGCGCGCGTGGCTTGAACGACTTGGTTTTGTCCGCGTTGCCGTTGCTGGCGGAAAAAAACTGGCAATGGCTACACCTCACCGGCGCGAACGATTTTGAAAAAGTCCAGGCGGCTTACGCCAAGCTCGGCCTCAAGTCCGTAGTGAAGCCATTCCTTGCTGAAATGGACTTGGCGCTCGGCGCGGCCACCGCCTGCGTCAGCCGCGCGGGCGCGTCATCATTGGCGGAAATTGCGGCGATGGGTTTGCCGTCCGTGCTCGTGCCGCTGCCCACGGCGGCGGAAAACCACCAATTTTTCAACGCCGCCGCCTTCGAGAAAACCGGCGCGGCCAGATTACTCGACCAGAAAAATTCTCCGCTGGAAAAAGTGGCGGCGGAAATTGCCGAGCTGATGGAAAACGAATCCGTGCGCTCTCAAATCCAATCCGCGCTGGCGCAATGGCACGCGCCGAACGCGGCGGCGGAAATTGCCGAGAAAATCTTGGCGGCAATCCAACCCAAATGAGCACGACCCTAGAAAAACCTGACGTTTTGGCGGACGAACTTGTGGCGCACGTTTCATCCGCGACCGTCATCCGGCGTGACGAGCCGATGGCTAAACACACGACTCTGCGCGTCGGTGGCCTGGCGGATTTTTACGTCGAGCCGGCGAACGAAAACGACTTGTCGGCAATCCTGAAATTTTGCAGCGAGCGCGACTTGAAATTTTTCATTCTCGGCCGTGGCTCGAATCTGCTAGTGCGTGACGGCGGTTTCCGCGGCGTGGTGATTTGTTTGCAAACGCCGGAATTTTCGCGCGTCGAGATTGACGGCACGCGCATCCGCGCGGGCGCGGGCGCGAAACAGAAGACCGTCGCCGTCGAGGCCAAGCGCGCGGGTTTGAGTGGCGTGGAATTTTTGGAAGGCATTCCCGGCAGCATCGGCGGCGCGCTCCGCATGAATGCGGGCGCGATGGGCGGTGAGACGTTCAACGCCGTCGAATCCGTCCGCGTGATGGATTACGCCGGCAATATCCGCGAACTGACGCCGGCGGAAATGTCCGTCAGCTATCGCAGTTGCGCGACGCTGAAAGACCACATTGCCTTGAGCGCGGTTTTCCGCTGCGCGCCGGCACCGCGCGAGGAAATCGAGTCGCGGATGAAGGCGTTCAGCGAAAAGCGCTGGAGTTCGCAGCCCGCCGCGCCGAGCGCCGGCTGCATGTTCAAGAATCCGGCGGCGATTCCGGCGGGCAAACTGATTGACGAACTCGGCTTGAAGGGCACGAAAATCGGTGGCGCGCGAGTTTCGCTGGAGCACGGCAATTTTCTTGTGAACGACGGGAACGCTACGGCGAAGGACGTGCTGAATTTGATAGAGTTATTGCGGCAAAAGGCGCAGGCGGAGCGGGGGATTGAATTGTCGCCGGAAGTTGAGATTTTTGGCGAAGATTGATTGACAACCAAAATGGTTTCTTTATGGTTCCAATATGATAACGCTCACGCTTAAAGGCATTCCCAAAGCGACGCACCGCGAGCTGAAAAAGCGCGCGGCGGTTAATCGGCGCAGTCTGAACAACGAGATCATTTTCACGTTGGAAACATTGCTTGGCAGCGCGCGGCAGGAGGCCGTTCAGCTTCAGCAATTTCGCAAGTCGGTCAAAAAAATATCCCGTCGGAAATGAGCCGAAAACTGAACATCACCGTGATGCTGGGCGGACCGAGCGCGGAACGCGAAGTCTCGCTGCGCTCCGGCGCGGCGGTGGCCAAGGGGCTGCGTTCGCTCGGCCATGAAGTGAGCGAGCTTGACCCGCGCACGCCGAACTGGAATTTGCCCGCTGGAACGGAGGTTGTTTTTCTCGCTTTGCACGGAACTTATGGCGAGGACGGCACAGTGCAGAAGCAGCTGGATGAACTCGGCGTGCCTTACACCGGTTGCGACGCCGAGGCGAGCCGCATCGCGTTCGACAAGGTGTTGACGAAGCAGAGCTGCATTCAAGCCGGCGTGCAGACGGCAAAGTTTGTGTCGGTGCATTCGGCGACGGAGCCGTTTCCGGCCAATTTTACCGTGCCGCTGGTGGTCAAGCCGTCGCGGCAGGGTTCGAGCGTCGGACTGGAATTTGTCGAGCGTGGCGAGGATTGGCCGGCGGCATTGGCCTCGGCGTTGAAATTTGATTCGGAAGTTCTAGTGGAAGAAAAAATCATCGGCCGCGAGACGACGGTGGGGATTTTGGATGGCAAAGCGTTACCCCTCGTTGAGGTGCGTCCGAAAACCGGCAGTTACGATTACAAAAATAAATACACGGCCGGTAACACCGAGTATTTTTGTCCGGCGGATTTTGACGCAGTGACGACGAAGCGGATTCAGGCTGCCGCGCTTGGCGCGTTTAAGTCCGTGGGCGGGCGCGATTACGCCCGCGTGGACGTGATGGTGCGCGCGGATGGTTCCCCGGTGGTGCTGGAAGTGAATACCCTGCCGGGCATGACCGAGACAAGTTTGCTGCCGAAAGCCGCCGCTGCTGCCGGAATGAATTTTGCCGAACTCTGCCAGCGCATGGTGGACTTGGCGTTTGAAAGAAGACGGGGCGAAACCCAATTCCTGACCGCAGCGGCTGCGGTCAATACGATGTGCCATGTGGTTTAAACGCGAACAAAACAAGAACCGCCGCCTCTACCGGCACAATGTGCTGGACGTGAAGCTGCGCTCCGACCAGGTGCGCGCGAATCGCACGCGGCTCGGCCTGTTTTTGTTCCTCGTCACTGCCGGTCCATTTTTCGGGCTGTATTTGCTGTGGCGCGTTGGCGAAGTGGCGCTGAATACTTTTGTTTACGAGAACAATGATTTCGCCATCCAGCAGATTGACATCAAGACCGACGGCGTCATCGCACCGGATCAACTGCGCCGCTGGACAGGCGTGAAGCCGGGCGCGAATCTCATCGCACTCGATCTCGCGGCGGTGAAGCGCAATCTGGAACTCGTCTCGGTGATTGATTCGGTTTCCGTCGAGCGCGTTTTGCCGCGCACGCTGAAAATCAGCGTAACGGAGCGCGACCCGATTGCGCAGGTCAACGTGCCGCGCGCTGACGGTGCCAGCGGCATCGCGGTTTCCGTTTTTCAACTCGATGCCGACGGCGTGGTGATGCAGCCGCTTGACCCGCGCCTGTGCATCGTGCCGCTGGCGCAGATGAAGGCGGAACTGCCGGTAATTTCCGGTTTGAACGCGTTCCAGTTGCAGCCGGGCCGGCGCGTGGAATTGCCGGCGGTGCAGTCGGCGCTCAAATTGATTGCCGCGTTTGCCAGTTCGCCGATGGCGGGCTTGGTGGACTTGCGCCGCGTGGACGTTTCCGCGCCCGGCGTGCTCGTGGCCACGACGGGGCAGGGCAGCCAGATTACTTTTGCGCCGGACAATCCGCAGCAGCAGTTGCGGCGCTGGCGGCAGATTTACGATTTTGGCAAGCAGGCGAATAAAGGCGACATCGCGTCGCTGGATCTGGCGGTGGGCAATAACGTGCCCGTCCGCTGGATGCTGGCGAGCGCTGCGCCGGTGAATAATTTGACGCCCAAGGCGGTGAAACCCCCAAAGAACCGGAGGAAAAATGTTTGACGATGGCAATATCATAGCCGGCCTCGAAATCGGCACGTCCAAAATCTGCGTCGTGGTCGGCGAGTTGACCGCCGACGGCGGGCTGAACATCATCGGCCTCGGCCAGTCGCCGTCGCAAGGCGTGCGCAAGGGCGAGATCACCGACCCGCAAAAGGTCGAGGAGAACCTCCGCACCGCGATGTTCGAGGCCGAACAGATGGCCGACGTGGAAATCCGCAGCGTCTATCTCGGCGTGAGCGGCGGTCATATCCGCGGCTTCAACAATCGCGGCGTGCATCCGGTCGTTTCCGCCGATCGCGAGATTTCCCCCGATGACGTGGACGACGTTTTGAAAAACGCCAAGGCCATCAATCTGCCCGCCGAAAACACCGTCATTCATGCGGTGCGGCAGCACTTTTTTATTGATGGTCAGGACGGCGTGACGAATCCCATCGGCATGCTCGGCGCGCGTTTGGAAGTGGATATGCACGTCATCCATGGCCATGCCAACCGCCTGCAAAACGCCATCCGCCTCGTCAAGGCCACGTCGCTCGAGGTGGAAGAAATTGTTTTCACCGGCCTCGCCTCGGCGCTCGCGTTGCTCACCAACGAACAGAAAGAACTCGGCGCGCTCGTCATTGATATCGGCGGTGGCACCACGGAATACGTCGTGTTCGCGGACGGCGTCATCCGGCACAGCGGCGTCATTGCGGTTGGCGGCGACCACGTTTCCAACGACCTCGCCTACGGTTTGAAAGTTCCCTTGAGCCGCGCGGAAAAATTGAAGCTGGAACACGGCTCCGCGCTCGTCGCTGAATCGGCCAAGGGTCAGTCCATCAGCATCACCAACGATCTCGGCCTCGAACTCAAGCGCGTGAACGTCGAGCATCTCCAGCGCATCTCGTCGCTGCGCCTCGAAGAAATTTTCCGGCTCATCGCGCAGGATTTGGACGCCGCCGGTCTCACGGATTATCTGCGTGCCGGCGTGTTCCTGTGCGGCGGCAGCTCGCGCGTGCCCGGCCTGGTGCCGCTGGCCGAAAATGTTTTCCAGATGAACGTCGCCCCCGGCCACGCCACCGCCATCAGCGGCCTGACCACCGCGCTCGACCAGCCGGAATTCGCCGCTGCCATCGGCCTCGTGAAATATGGCTCGCTCAAAAACCGCAAACGCGCCGAGCGCCCTTTTCTGAAAGGGTTCCTTGGTCGTTTGCTCCAACGAACCTGATTGACTGGTTATGCAAACTCCTGAACAAGCTTCGCTTTTGGAAACCACCGCCACGCTGACCGTCAAGATCATCGGCGTGGGCAACGCCGCGGACGCGCTGCTCGGCGCGCTCGCCACGCCGGAATTCGCCGCCGCGCAGTTCATCAGCGTGAACAGCGATGCCGCCGCGCTCGCCGCGTCGTCCGCCACGGTGAAGATCAATCTCGAAAACAAACTGCTGCGCGGCCTCGGCACCGGCGGCGACCCCGAACGCGGGCAGGCGCTGGCCGAGGAACATTTCTCCACGCTCAAAGCCGCCTGCGAAGGCGCCAAGGTCGTGTTCATCCTGGCCGGCCTCGGCGGCGGCGCGGGCAGCGGCATTTCGCCCGTGCTGGCGAAGGCCGCGCGCGAGGCGGGCGCGCTGGTGCTGGCGTTTGTCACGCTGCCGTTCGAATGCGAGGGCAACCGCCGCGAGGCGCAGGCCCAGGCGGCGCTGGCGCAATTGAAGGCCGCCGCCGACGGCGTCATCTGCCTGCCGAGCCAGAAAATCTTCAAGCTGATCAATGAGCACACCGGCATCGTGGAGACGTTCAAGTTCAGCGGCGGCTTCCTGCTGGAAGGCGTGCGCGGCGTGTGGCAGTTGCTCACGCGGCCCGGGCTCATCCAGGTTCACTTTGACGACCTGCGCCAGTTGCTCCACGAACGCCATGCGGAGAACGCCTTTGCGTTCGTCGAGGCGGCCGGCGCGGGGCGCGCGCGCGAGGCGGTGGAGAAAATCATCGCGCATCCGCTGCTCGACGAGGGCCGCGTGCTGGCGGAATCCGACGCCGTGCTGGTGAGCCTCATTGCCGGCAAGGATTTGACGATGGCCGAGGTCAACCGCGTGATGGAGCAGGTGCGCCGCCAGTGCGCCCACGCGCAGATCATCATGGGCGCGGCGGTGGACGCGGCGCTCAAGGAAAAACTCTGCGTCACCATCATCGCCGCCCGGCAAAGCGCGGCGCCCACGAATCTCTCGCCGCGCACCGAGACGCGTTCCCCGGCGACGACCACGACCGTTCACCGCGAACCCGCCGCCTCGCGCCCGGTGACCAAGCGGCGATCCGGCGGCAGCAAGGCCATCCAGACGCAACTGCCGCTGAGCATCATCTCCAAGGGGCGGTTCGACAAGAGCGAGCCGACCAAGCACAACGGCGAGGATTTGGACATCCCGACCTTCATCCGCCGCGGCGTGCCGCTGAATTGAATTCAATTCTTCGTCCAGGCGGCGAGGACGTTGTTGGTGCCGAAGGTCAGGCGCAGGTAGCTGGCCTGCGCGGTGCGGGCGGGCGGAAGGAGATTCGCGCTGGCGGCGTGGTAATGGAAATCGTCATCGTTGTCCGCCGGGGCGGGCGCGGCGCGGGAAATCCATTCGGCGACGAGCCGGCCATCCGGCTGTTTCTCCATCCGGTCGGGCGCGCCCAGATAACCGGTGGCCTGGTCAAAGGTCAGTTCCCCCACCTGATGGCTCCAGTCCATTTCCGCCGTGGCGCAGCCAGCCAGCAGCAGGGCCGCGCCGAGCAGGCTGGCGGTAAGATGTTTTTTCATGGGAGCTTCAAAGTGACCAGCAGCGGACGATGGTCGGAGCCAACGCCCCAATCGGGAAGGTTCGGGATATAAGTGGCTTCCGTGATGCGGCGGTTTTTCAGGGTGGCGCTCAACAGGAGATAATCAATGCGGCTGAAGGTGTCATTCTTGCCATAATAATAAGTCCAGACGCTGCGGCGCGGAACCAAATACGGCGGCTCGCCGGCGGCGTGATCGCCGTTGCGCTCGGCGGGACGCGGGTCGGTGAGTTGCCGGGCGCCGTGGCCGATGACTTCCTTGACGGCGGCGGAATCCGGCGTGTCGTTGAAATCACCGGCCACCACGAGGTTCGCCGCGGGTTCGCGGGCGAGCCGCGCGTCGAGGAGGCCGCGCAGCACTTTCGCCTCGCCCAGCCGCTCCTCGGCTTCATCCGCCTCGGCGGTGGTGAGGTGCGATTTCAAATGCGCGACGAACAGGGTGAACACAAAATTGGTCGCCGCCTGCAGGTCCACCTCGGCGAAACCGCGTTTGACCTGAAAACGTTTGCCATCGAGCAGAAAAAAATCATTCGTGTGCGGCCGGCGCGCGACGATGGGCAGCTTGCTCAACACGGCGACATGGATGCTGGGGTCGAAGCCGCTGACGTGTTCCCAGAACGGAAAATCGAGGCCGTCGTTTTTCAGCGATGCGCGGAGTTCGAGCAGGGCGTTGGTGGTGCCCATTTCTTCGAGCGCGATAACATCGGGATTCAAGGTGCGGATGGTCTCGCGGACTTTGGCTTTCGCCTCGGCGGACTTGACGTGCGGGCGCGTGGCGGTCGGCGCGTCGAGGTAGTTTTCGACGTTGTAGGTCGCGAGGCGGACGACGGTGCCGGCGAAAGTGTTGAGGCCAGCCAGCGCCAGCACGAAGATGGCGAGACGACGGTTCACGCCGGCAGGTTAAATCCGGCGGGCGGGGGACAAAAGCAAAACTGCCAAAAAATATTTGAAAATAGTTTGAACGATTTCCGGACCCGCCCGGTCTATTTAATCGATTGGATTGGGTTTGGGTTGAAGCGCCTGACTTTTATTGGGTTTTAGTCAGGCGCTTTTTTTTGCCAAAATCGGCAAAGCTGCTACTTTCTCCCCATGTCTCTAACGGCCAAAAAGCATTCGTCTCCGCTGAAGCTCGACGACAAGCAGAGCGAACGCGACACGCGCGAGCTGCGCATCGACAAGGTCGGCGTGCGCGGACTGCGCTTTCCCATCCAGGTGCGCGACCGGACGCGGCGCGTGCAGAATACGGTGGCGACGTTGGGGATGTTCGTGGATTTGCCGAAGGAATTCAAAGGCACGCACATGAGCCGGTTCGTCGAGGTGCTGCACGCCCACGGCAACATCATCCATGTGGAAAACATTTCAGCCATCCTCCACGAGCTGCAAAAAAAACTGCACTCGGCCACGTCGCACCTGGAAATCGAGTTTCCGTATTTCATGTCCAAGCGGTCGCCCGTCACCAAAAAAGAAAGCGTGATGGATTACATCGCGCGCTTCGACGCGGCGGCGTGCGGCCACGAAACGGATTTTGTGCTGACGGTGAAGGTCAACGTCACGACGCTCTGTCCCTGCTCCAAGGCGATTGCCAAATATGGCGCGCACAACCAGCGCGGCGAGGTGACGGTGGCCTTGCGCTCGCGGAAGATTGTCTGGATCGAGGAAGTCATCGAGATGATCGAGGCCTCGGCGAGCTCGGAATTGTATTCACTGCTCAAGCGGCAGGACGAAAAGGCCGTGACCGAGCGCGCCTACGAAAACCCGGTGTTCGTCGAGGACCTGGTGCGCAATGTCGCCTTGCGGCTCAATGCGCACCCGCAGGTGACGTGGTATAAGGTCGAGGCCGAGAACTATGAGAGCATCCACAACCACAATGCTTACGCGTGTATCGAGCGTTATCCTGAGGTGCGCATCAAGGTGAAACGGTAAAAGCGGATGGCGGTGGCGGGCGGGGGCTTCAAGATAGTCAAAAATTTTTATGGATTATTTGCCGCACTTTGCTACATTCCCGCCCCTTTGAAGCATTGGCCGAAGATTCGGCCGGAACCAATTTTGTTTGTGACCACGAAGAAAAAAGTCGTAAAAAAAGCCGCTGCGCGCGGCAAGTCCCAGGCTGTCGCCACCGCGGCGGCCATTCTTGGCCGTCCCGTCGCCAAGGCCAGCGCTCCCGCGGTGGACTTGAAAAAAGTGAAGCCGGAATGGCAGAAATTCTGCCAGCACTTGCTGGAGTTGCGCGAGCAGCTCACCAAGCAGATGAGCGGCCTCGCCGAGGAATCGGCGCAGGAACTCGCCGGCTACAGCCTGCACATGGCCGACTCGGGCACGGATAATTTTGACCGCGATTTCGCGTTGAGCCTGTTGTCCTCCGATCAGGACGCGGTTTACGAAATCGAGGAGGCGCTCAAGCGCATCGAGCGCAAAACCTACGGCGTTTGTGAACTGACCGGCAAATCCATCCCGAAGGCGCGGTTAGAGGCGATTCCGTGGACGCGTTTCACCGTCGAGGCGCAGGCGCAACTCGAGCGCGAAGGCGCTTTAAAATCCCGCCGGCTTGGCACGCTCGGCACGATTGATTCCGTCGGCACCACATCGGATGTTGATGGCGACGAGGATGGCGAACATTCTGACGATCAGGTCAAGGCTAACAAAGAGAAAGAATAATTTATGGCACGTGAAGTTATCACCATTGAATGCACCGAGGCGCGTAAAGAAGGCAAGTCGCCCTCGCGCTACACCACCACCCGCAACAAGAAGCTGCAGTTGGAAAAGCTGGAAGTAAAAAAATACAATCCCGCCCTCCGCCGCCACACGTTGCACAAGGAGATCAAGTAATTTATGCCCCGCAAGACCAATACCGACAAGAAATCCGACAAGCGCGGCAACCGCGAGAACCGCACCCCGCGCCCGAAGCCGAAGTGCGATTTCACGATTGACGCGCTCGATTACAAGAACGTCAATCTGCTCAAGACGTTTGTGACCGATCAGGGTCGCATCCTCCCGCGCAAATACACCGGCCTGCCCGCGCCCTACCAGCGCCGCATGACTGCCGCCATCAAGCGCGCGCGCCAGATGCTGCTGATGAAGTAATTTTACCGCCGCCCCGTTCCGCACGTGTGGGATGGGGCGGTTTTTTTATGATTTGTAATTGCAAATGATTTGCAATTAATTATTGTTTATTCCATGGATTATCTGGTTCTCCTTTCCAGCATTGCGCTTGGCGCGGGCACGGTTTTTGGGCTGCGTCTGACCGATGCCCGGCGCGTGAAGGTGCTGAACGCCTTCACCGGCGCTTATCTCATCGCGCTGGTCATGCTGCACCTGCTGCCAGATTTGTATGAGCCGGAAGCCGGCGTTACGCTCAAGCCGCTCGTCATCGGCGGGTTTATCCTGTTTGGTTTTTTTCTCCAAATTGCGATGGACTCGATTTCCATGGGCATTGAGCACGGGCACGCGCACGAACTGCAGGGGCGCATGGCCTACGGCGTGCTCGCTGGCTTGTGCATTCACGCGTTTGTCGAGGCACTCGCGCTCGGCAAATCGCCGGCGCACCAGACGGCGCACGATCTGGCGGCGCACCATTTTCTGCTCGTCAGCGTCGTGGTCCATAATTATCCCATTTCCATCGCGCTGCTGGGAATGCTGCTGCAAAGTGGCATGAAAAAATCCTCCGCGCTCGCCTGTCTCGGCCTGTTCGCGGCGATGGCGCCGATTGGCATGTTCGTCAGCGGCTACACCGGCCTGGCCGTTTATTCGCGTTACTTGATGGCGATTGTCATCGGCATCTTCATGCACATCTCGACGACAATCTTGTTCGAGAGCGAAGACCACCATAAATTTCCGCTGGCAAAGATGTATGCCGTTCTCATCGGCCTGCTGCTCGGCGTGGCCAGCGTGATTTTTGAAGCGTGAAGAAACCCTGCCATTGCGCCCAGCACTCGCATCAGAAGCAGGAACTTGCCTCGCTGACGACGCGCCTGCGCCGGGAGGACCGGAAGATCACCGGGCCGCGCGCCGCGATTCTGGAAATTCTGCGGCAGCATTCCCATCCGCTGACGACCAAGGAGATTTTTGCCGAGCTGCCGAAGGGCGAATGCGACCTCGTCACGATTTACCGGGCGATGCAGCTGCTGGAAAAACTCGGGATGGTGAAGCGCTTTGACTTCGGCGACGGTGCCGCGCGGTTTGAACTCGTCGAAGAGGGCGACGATGGCCATCACCACCATTTGATCTGCACGCAATGCGCGCAGGTGGTGGAGATCGAGGAATGTTTTCCGCCGGAAATCGAACGGCGCATCGCGCAACAAAACGGCTATCGCGCGGTGACGCACCGGCTCGAATTCTTCGGCGTCTGCCCCGACTGTCAGCGGCTGAAATGAAAAAGGCGGCGATTGCTCGCCGCCGACATTTCAAACTGCTTCCTCGGTCATCCAATCGCCGAGATGCAGATACTCCCTGATTTTACGCCGCTCATGTCTGTTCTTGAGCGACTTTTTGGTATGATGTTCAGTTTTACGGAACGGATGTTTCGGATTGCGAATTACTTCGCCCATGGCTTCGATCGTTTTCATCATAGCTTTTACCTTTCGTTTTCCTTTCACCGGACTGACAGCGTAAATAATGCCAACCATTGTCAGCCCGGAATTCAGCTTCAAATCATCAGACGCCTTACCGTCGCATCTGTTCAAAATTTTTCAACTGAAACAAAAAGCGCCAGAACACCACTCGTTTTCTTCGCGTTTGGCGGCCAGTTTCAAGCCTGATTGCTCGAACGCCGCCTGCACTTTGCTGAATTCCATCGCCAAAATTCCCGCCAGCACCAGCGTGCCGCCCGGTTTCAAACGGTTGACGATGCGCTGCCGCTCGGCGATGAGCAGGTTGGAAATCAGGTTCGCACAAACCAAATCATATTGTCGCGCCGGGCGCAACGGCAATTTTGTCACGTCGCCGCGCGTCAGCTTGATTCGGTCGTCCACGCGGTTCTTGCGGGCGTTGGCGTTGGCCACGCGCACGGATTCCGGGTCAAAATCAAACGCGTGCACCGGGGCAAAGCCCAGTTTCGCCGCCGCGATGGCCAAAATCCCCGAACCTGTGCCGATGTCCAAAAAAGATTTGGTAGCCGCGACGCCTTCGTCGCGATTCGGACGGCGACGAGGCGTCGCCGCCACAATTTGCGAAAGACAAAACGAAGTCGTCGGGTGTTGGCCCGTGCCAAAACTCAAGCCGGGGTCCAGAATTACGACAGCCTGGCCTTTTTTGGGACGCTGTTTGATCCAACTCGGCTTGATGAGCAGTTCCGCACCGATTTCCAGCGGATGAAAATGCCGCTTCCACGACTCCGCCCAATCCTCGCGCTTCACCTTGATGACTTCAACCTGGGCAGCTCCCACGTTTAGCCCGCACGCGGAGATGTTTTTCAGGCCGGCGGCGATTGTTTGCTGACAATGTTTCGCGTCCGGCTGCCGGTCGCGGAAAACGCTCACGGTGCTGACGCCGGTTTCCAGGTTGAAATACGCGGCGGCGGCGGTGCTGAAAAGTCCGGTCAGCAATTCCGTCACCGCGTCCTCGGCTTCGATTGAAGTCGTCACCGAGATCCGCCACAGGGGTTTGTTGGTTTTTAATTTCATGCGACCAGATCCCGCCACGGGGTGAAGTTCAACAGCTCGATTTCCGCCATGTGCGGATGAATCGCCACCTGCGTGATGCTGGCGTATTCCACTTCAAATGAATTCGTCTTCGGCAACGGCAATTCCAGCAGGATGGCCAGCAGTGCGCGGATGACGCCGCCGTGACAGAAGACCGCCACGTTCTGGCCGCGGTGCTGCTGGACGATTTGACTGAGGCACGGCTCCAATCGGGCGCGGAAAGATTTTCCGCTTTCGCCGTTCGGCGCGCCCGGATGCTCGATTTGATCGAGCCATTCGTGGACGGCAAAATTAAATTTGTCGCGCACCTCATGCCAGTCGAGCCCCGTCCAGTCGCCGAAATCAATCTCGCGCAAATCATGGATGACCGTTTGCGTTTTGCCGTGCCGCTGGAGCGTCGGGGCGAGCGTTTGCTGCACGCGCTTCATCGGACTGGCGTAAACGGCGTCAATTGTCTTCACGCGCAAGTAGTCCGCGAGGATTTTCGCCTGCTGCTTGCCGCGCGGCGAGAGGTTCATGTCGATTTTGCCGCCGAAGACGCCCTGATATTTCGCCTCCACCTCGCCGTGGCGGATGAGCAACAGCCGCGTGGCGGGCGGCGCGGTGACTTTGCGGCGCGGAGATTTCTTTTTGACAGTCACAATTCAACCTTGAGCGATGGCTGCTTGCTGCGCGCTGAGCAATTCCTTGATGCCGGTGCGGCCCAATGCGAGCAAATCCACCAGCTGCGCGTCGGTGAAGGTCGCTTCCTCGCCGGTGCCTTGCAGTTCGATGAATTCCCCGCGCGCATTCATCACCAGATTCATGTCCACGGCGGCGGCTACGTCCTCCGTGTAGCACAAATCCAGCAGCGCCGCGCCGTTGACGATGCCCACGCTCACGGCGGCGACGGGTGAAAGGATGGGGCTGGCGGCAATCTTCTTTTCCCCGAGCAATTTGTTCACCGCCAGCGACAGCGCGACGAATGCCCCGGTGATGGCCGCCGTGCGCGTGCCACCATCCGCCTGCAACACGTCGCAATCCACGCAGATCGTGCGGGCGCCGATTTTTTCCAGGTCAATCGCCGCGCGGATAGAGCGGCCGATGAGCCGTTGGATTTCCGACGAGCGCCCGTCCAGCCGGCCCTTGGAGATGTCCCGCGCTTTCCGCGTCAAAGTGGAGTAGGGGAGCATGGAATACTCGGCGGTGATCCAGCCGCCCTCGACTTTTTGTTCCTTCATCCAGCGCGGAACGGTTTCCTCGATGGTGACGCCGCAGATGACGCGGGTGGCGCCCCATTCGATGAGGGTGGAGCCGGCGGCATGCGGCGCGATATGGTTTTGGAACCGGAGCGGGCGGAGCTGGCTCGCGGCACGCCCATCGGCGCGCAAGGTTGAATCAGACATGGGCGACACTTTATCGCGGGGCGGCGGGGCAACGCAACGCGGAAAACTTTTTAACCGGTCAATCTGCCGGTGCGTGAAGCGGGTAGGGGGTTTGACCTTGACGGGTTAATCCGGCGAATCCTATGCTTCACGCGCTTGAATCAGAATTTGCTAACGGGCTGGTTCCCATTTCAAACCACCAATAATATTTTATGAAAAACATCCACAAACTCATCGCGGGGGCAGTCGTTCTCGCCGTTCTCACCTTGGCCGCCAACCGGACGCAAGCGAACGTGACCAACGTCATCACCGTTGCCGCCACGGCGCTCGTTCAAAACAATGCCACGGACAACGGCACCATCACCACGACCCCTTCGCCCACCAGTCAATCCATCACCACCAAAACCCTGCTCAACTGGCTGGCGCAGGATGAATACGCCGAAGGCAACTACACCGCCGGCACCACTTTCCCTTCCGGCGCCCAGTTTGTGGTGTTTGACCACGGCACCAACGGATCGTATTTCCAAGTTCTGGCGGCGAACCACACCTTGCTCGTGGATGTCTCGGACATCATTTCGGCCACGGAAGGCACTTACGGCAATGACATCACCAGCGGCAAGCAGGTGGACACGAACGGGCTGGCCAGTCCCACCACCACGGACATCCACATCTTGACCATCACCTTCGATGATTCTGCCGTCGCGACCACGTTCGGCTCCACCGTGGGCGTGAAATTCTATCTGACGGGACTGATGACGGAAACCACGACCGACACCAAACCGAGCAGTTTGGGCGTCTATACCAAGAGCAAAACCAGCAAAATGGCCAGTTCCGCTGGCGAAGGTTTTTATCAAGGCCAGCCCTTTACCATCTCCGGCAGCGTGAATGGCTCCGGCAAGGGCACTTTTAGCCTGTAATAGCCAATTTACGTTAACGTAACGGGTTTGATGCGGAAAATATCGTGTCAAACCCGTTTTTTGTGGGTTTTTAAGGTCTAGCTCGGTCGCTCATCTTGTTGGTCAGGCCATTTTGCAGGTCTGCAAAGCGAGTTTTCTCGTCAGCAAAGTCAGTTTGCTTGTCAGATAATTGAATTATCTTGTCAGCAAAGAGAGTTTTCTTGTCAGAGAAAGGAGTTTTCTCGTCAGATAACTCAATTATCTTGTCAGCAAAGAGACTTTTCTTGTCAACAAAGACAGTTTGCTTGTCAGCAAAGACAGTTTGCAGGTCTGCAAAGACAGTTTGTTAGCCTGCAAAGAGAGTTTGCAGGTCTGCAAAGGGAGTTTGTTAGCCTGCAAAGAGGGTTTGCAGGTCTGCAAAGAGACTTTGTTCGCCTGCAAAGAGAGTTTGCAGGTCTGCAAAGACAGTTTGTTCGCCTGCAAAGAGGGTTTGCAGGTCTGCAAAGGGACTTTGTTCGCCTGCAAAGTGAGTTTGCAGGCCAGCAAAACCCCGGTTCCGGGCTGTCCAAAATTGCGGCAGGGAGGGAAAACGGTGTTTCAACCAGTGGCGGCGGTGCGGCTGACGGGCGTTATGGCAGGGTAAGCAATCCGGAATGGATTTCAGTTTATACCGCTATCAGGACAACGATTCATAGGTCAAATAAATCCCACCTTTCAAGATACTTGTCGTTACTATCCTCAAATTGTCGCACCTTGTTGTCAATGTGCTTACGACCATTTCGACCTAGTGTTCCTAACCAATGCTTATGCGATGTGGTGATATAATCTGCAACAACACGACTGGGAACGATGTGGTAACGAGGACGCTCCTCAATTCGGTTAAACGCAACAAATACATAAAAGTGATTATCTGAAACAAAGCTCTCATTCTTCTCGTTGAGTGGCCATGTCTTTCGAGCAACCTGCTTTGACTTACATTGAATAGTAATCGAACGTGATGCCTCTTGATTTGTTACAAGGATGTCAATGCCGCGCGTGTTCCGAAGTGAAATAGAAGCAATGTAACCGCGACGTGATAACTCTGCCGCGACAAAATACTCACCTGCTACTCCGACAAGAATTGATGGAATCTTCATGGTATTGCTAGGTGGCTTAATAAACCATAGACGGCAGATTGTTCCATCCTTCCCGTTTCATGAAAAAGAAGTTGAGCCGAACACAATTTTTTGTCCAGCCGATTTCTTAACCGGTGACGAGGGAAGATTTCTTTCCCGCCAGCGAACCATGGCTTGCGCCGGCCTACTTCTTGATGTCCAGCCCGGCAAAGAGGCCTTCCAGATTATTCAGCGGCGCTTCCCCATTGGGGTTGAGCATTTGCTTCAGAAATTCCACGCCGTCCTCCACCGAGCGGACGGATTTGGGCAGAATCGCGCCGGCAGCGTTCGCATGGCCGCCGCCTTGGAACTTCAACGCCATTTTCAACGCCTCACCGTTCCGGCTGCGGAAGCTCGCAAAGATGGAATTGCTCCGCCGGAACAGGGTCACGAGCACCGTGTGCGGCGTCGCGCCGCGATCGAGCAGTTGGTGGACAATCTGGTTGGTGTTGCCGACGATGTTGTCCACGAAGCCGACGACGGGTGAGATTTCGGTGATGTTTTTGCGGCTCCACTCGAAGCCGATGGGGTCTTCCACGCGGCGTTTCACGGCCATGACTTCGAGCAGGGGATGGTCGAGGAGCGGTTCCAGTTCGCCGCCGGTGAGCGTGTGCAGGGTCCAGAAGGAATAATTTTTCACCAGCCCCGCATAATCGCCCGCGACGTCGAAGTCGGGGTCTTTTTCGAGAAACAAATCGGCGACGTTGTTCAGGTGCACCAGCCGGTCGAGCGCCGGCGAGGCGAGGCCGTGCTCGCAGCAGAGTTCGTAGGCGATAAGGCCGGCGGACTTGGTCACATCGTGGCGCAGGGTGGCGTGCTTGGCGGGCGCCTCGGTCACATGATGATCCACGATGAACCAGCCCGGCTTGTCCATGCGCGCTTCGAAGGTGAAATCCGTCACCCACGCGGCGCGTTCGCGGAGGTCGCGCACTTTCCAGAAATTATAATGGTAGGCCTGGAGCGGAATCTTTTCGCCGTAGAGCTTCTGCGCGAGCCGTTGCAGCAGCAAACCGGCGACGAACCCGTCGAGGTCGCTTTCGTGGGTGATAATGACTTCCGGCTTGGGCAGCGTCAGCATCCGGCCAATCTAAATGACCGCCGCCCGCGTGGCGAGCGGTGAATTTGCCGCCGGCGGGCGGGCCGAAAAAATCGGAAAATAGTTTGAGGGTAGGACAGCCAATGTCCGACCCGCCGGCGTAAGGTGGGGACGTATGAAATTGAAAAACTTGATTCCCCAACGCTATCGTCGCCGGCTCATCCGCCGGTTTGGCCAGGCCGAACTCGTGCGCCTGCCCAACGGCCAATACGAATTGCTCGGCGGCACGGCGGCCGACCGCGCCGCCGCCTTCGAGTGGACGACGCTCTTCGCGCATGAAATCGTCTTCACGCATTTCCATCGGGAGCACCCCGTCCGCAGCCGGCCGCGCGCGCGGTGGTTTCCCGCCGGGCTCCAGCCCGCGCTGTGAACAACTCGGCATGGCGCGCCGGGGGCGGAAGGCTTAAGGTCCATGGAATTGAAAAATCGCATCCTGCATGTGGACGGGGACAGCTTCTTTGCGAGCTGCGAGATCGCGCTCGACCCCAAGCTGGCGGGCCGCGCCGTGTGGGTCGGCGGCGGCCGGCGCGGTGACGGCATCGTCATCGCCGCGAACCGCGCAGCGAAGCAGTTTGGCGTCAAAACCGGCATGGCGTGCTTCGAAGCGAAGCGGGTTTGCCCGCGCGGGGTGTTGTGTCAGCCGCATTACGACGCCTATCGCGACATCTCGCAGAAGCTGTTCCGCGTGCTGGAGGCATACACGCCGATGCTCGTGCCGGCTTCGATTGATGAGGGCTTTTTGGATTTCACCACCATGGAAAGTGTGGTGTGGCGCAACACGACGGCGGAAAAATATGTGCGCGAAATCTGCGACCACATCGCGCGCGAGGTGAAAATCCCCGTGTCGGCCGGCTTGGCGAATTCTTCGCGGCTGGCAAAATTGGCGACCGACGCAGCGAAGCCGGGTTTCTTGGAAGTAAAGTTCGGTGACGAAAAAGAATTTCTGCAAGACCGCTCCGTGCGCGAGCTTTCCGGCATCGGCAAGAACCGGCAACGCTCGCTCGCCGCGCTCGGGGCGCTGACTTTTGGGCATGTTGCCAAGTTGCCTTCCACGTTGCTCAAGCAAAAGTTTGGCATCTGGGGCCAGCAGCTCTGGCTCTTCGCGAATGGTTTGTGGAACGAGCCGCTGTTGCTCGAAGTGAAAGATCGCACGACGATTTCCAGCAACACCACGCTGCCTTATGACGAGCCGGATTACGAAGCCGCGCTGACCTTTGCGTTGAGCGAGATGACGCGGCTCACCGGTCAGCTGCGCCGCGAGCAATTGCAGGCGCGTGAGCTGAGCTTGACCATTCGCTTCGATGATTTTTCCGAGGTCGGCGGTTCGCATCGGTTTCAACACGCACAGTTTCAGAATTCCCTCATCAACGCGGCGCTGGTGGAAATATTTCGCGGCCTGATGGGCGCGCACGGCCGGCCAGTGCGGCAAATCCGCCTCGCGCTGTGGAATCTTTCGCGGCTGGACACGCAGCCGACGTTGTGGGGCCGCACCGGTGAAGAACGCTGGGGGGCGCTGGATGACGCGGCGCACCGGCTCAAGTCGCAGTTTGGCGAGGCCGCGGTGATGACCGGCGCGCAATTGGCGCTGCGCGAGCTGGAGGACAGCTTCAAAAATCCGAAGGCGAAATGCCCGTTCGTGCCGCAGCGCGAGATGGTGAAGAAACTTTGGGGCACGGACGCTGACCCGCTGGCGCACAAGGGCGAATGGGAAAAGCGGCTCGCGAAAGTGAGCCGGCAGCTGCAGTTCAGTCATTGACGGATTTGGCCCAGGCGGTGACAAAAAATTTCTTGCTGGAATCCAACCCTCTTTTGCGGCACACTGTCCGTTCAATTTATGGATGTAAAACTTCCCAAGCTCGGTGAAGGCGCTGATTCGGGCGTCGTCGTCGGCATTTTCGTGAACGTCGGCGACACCGTTGCCCAGGACCAGTCCATTTTGGAGCTGGAAAACGAAAAGGCCGTGGCCTCGATTCCCTCCACCGGCGCCGGCGTCGTGGAGAAAGTCCATGTCAAGGTTGGCGACCGCGTGAGCGTCGGCCAGAGGCTGATTACATTGTCCGGTGGTGGTGCCGCTCCGGTCGCTGCACCGGCGCCGAAGCCGGCGGCAAAGAAAGCCGCCGCCAAACCCGCGCCGACGCCGGCGCCGGAAGCGGAAGAAACGGAGGAAGCCGAAGAAATCTCCGAGGAAAATCCGACGCACGTCGCCGCGCCGGTGGCGTCGCCGTCATTGCGCCGGATGGCGCGCGAACTGGGCATTGATTTGCACAAGGTTCACGGCACCGAAGCCGGTGGCCGCATCACGATTCAGGATGTTCGGAACTACCTCGCCAAATTGGTCAGGGCATCAGCCAAACCCGCGCCCGCCCCGACAGGAGCGCCGGCGAAAGCTGCCGCCGTGCAGGTTGATTTTTCGCAGTGGGGACCGATTCTTAAGAAGCCCGTCACGCCATTGCGCAAGGTCATCGCCCGCCGCATGAGCGAGAGCTGGAATCAAGTCGCCCGCGTCACGCAGTTTGACGACATCGATTTCACCAAGCTCGGCGAGTTGCGGAAAAAATACGCGCCGGCCTACGAAGCCAAGGGCGTCAAGCTCACGCTCACGCCGTTCGTGCTGAAGGCGGTCGCGGCCACGCTGAAGGCGCATCCGATTTTCAATTCCAGCCTCGACGAAGTAGCGAATGAAATCATCCTCAAGGAATACATCCACCTCGGCATCGCCGTGGACACGGATCAAGGCTTGATGGTGCCCGTCCTCCGCGACGTGGACAAAAAATCCCTGCTCGACTTGGCCAAGGAACTGGAACAGCTCGCCGCCAAGGCGCGCGACCGGAAGATTACCGCCGACGAAATGAAAGGCGGCACGTTCACCATCTCCAATCAGGGAGCCATCGGCGGCGCGCATTTCACGCCCATCATCAATTTGCCCGAAGTCGCCATCCTTGGCCTCGGACGCGGCGCGCTGAAGCCCGTCGTGCGCGACGGCCAAATCGTGGCGCGCTTGCTGACGCCCATCGCATTGAGCTATGACCATCGCGTGATTGACGGCGGCAGCGCCGCGCGTTTCACGGTGGACTTGGTCAAGGCGTTTGAAAACTTCGACGAAGCGCTGGTGAAGATTTGATTTCTATGGAAACTATCAAAACGGAAATTGTGGTTGTCGGTGCCGGTCCCGGCGGATACGCGGCGGCTTTTTATGCCGCTGACCTCGGCAAAAAGGTGGTGCTGATCGAGCGCGAAAAGCGTCTCGGCGGCGTCTGTCTCAACTGGGGCTGCATCCCCTCCAAGGCGTTGCTTTACGCGACGCACCAGATTTCCAGCGCCCGGGAAGCGGTGCACCGCGGCATCACGTTCGCCGAGCCGAAGGTGGATTTGAACCAGATGCGCGCGTGGAAGGAATCCATTTTGGAGAAGCTCGCCAACGGCGTTGCGGCGCTCGCGAAGATGCGCAACGTGACCGTCATCAAGGGCCGCGCCTATTTTGAGGGCTCGCAGAAATTGCGCGTCGAGACGGCCGCCGGCCAGCAGTTCGTGGAATACGAGACGGCCATTCTCGCCGCCGGTTCCAGCGCGGCCATGCCGAAGGCGTTCGACCTCGGCAACCCGCGCGTGATGACCGCCACCGAGGCGCTCGACATTCAGGACATTCCCGAGAACCTGCTCGTCATCGGCGGCGGCTTCATCGGCATGGAAATGGGCACCGTGTATGCCGCGCTCGGCAGCAAGGTCACCCTGGCGGAGGCGTTGGACAACATTCTTTCCATCGCGGATCCCGATCTCGCGCGGCCCGTAGTGACGGTGGCCAAACGGGCGTTCAAGGAAATCCGCCTCAAAGCGCGCGTGAACAAAATGTCCACGGTTGGCAAACAGATCAAAGTCGAGATGGACTACAACGGCCAGAAGGTCGAAGAGCTATACGACCGCGTCCTGGTCGCGCTCGGCCGCACGCCGAACAGCACCGACATCGGCCTCGAAAACACCGGTGTGCAGGTGGATGAAAAAGGCTTCGTCAAGGTCAACGATCACCAGCTTACCGACGATCCGAACATTTACGCCATCGGTGACATCGTCGGCGGTGCGTTGCTCGCGCACAAGGCGCACAAGGAAGCGCGCATCGCGGTGGAGAACATCCACGGCGAAAACGTGGTGAACGAGAACATCGTCATCCCGGCAGTGGCCTTCACCGATCCCGAACTCGCATGGTGCGGGTTGACGGAGCAGGAAGCCAAGGCGAAGGGCATTCCGTATGAAGTCGCCAAGTTCCCGTGGAGCGCTTCCGGTCGCGCGTTGAGCTTTGACCGCACGGACGGCATCACCAAGATGCTCATTGACCCGGAGAGCGAACGCGTGCTCGGGGTCGGCATCTGCGGCGCCAACGCCGGCGAACTCATCGGCGAGGCGACGCTCGCGCTGGAAATGGGCGCCACCGCCGAGGACATCGCGCTGACGGTGCATCCGCATCCGACGCTCTCGGAAACGCTGATGGAATGTGCCGAGGCCTTTTACGGTCACGCGACGCACACGTTCACGAAGAAAAAATCGTTGCACTGATTTAATCCCGTCCATCAAAACGCCGTCGGCTCAACCCGGCGGCGTTTTGCTTTTACCAGCGCAACGGCTACGGCGCGGACGCGGGCCGGCGGCGCGGCCACAACAGCCCGAAGCCGCACGCCGCGAGCGCCGCGAGCGACAAGGCCGCGCCGAGTTCAAAGCCGCGGTCGCGATAGGCGAGATGGATGTGATGCGTGCCGGCGGTAATGGCCACGGCTTGAAACGCCTCGTTCGCGCGGAGCAGGCGCGCCGGCTGACCGTCCACCTCGGCGGTCCACCAGTGATAATACGACTGTGCAACGACCACCAAAGCCGGCGCGTCCGCCGCCGCAGTGATATCCACCGTCGCGGTGGCAAAACGGACACTGAGAATTTTCGCAGCCGCGGCGTTGGTCACGGAAAGATTCTTCTGCTCGCTCTCCGGCAGGTAAACCACTTTGCTCCCGTCAAAATCGCGGCGCCTCAGCGCGGTGAGCGTTGCGCTGTCGTCGAGGAAGACTGGTTGTTGCCCGGCGGTGACGAGCGGCAGATAATTCGTGCGCGGCAGCCAATGATACATCGAGTCCGGCGCGGTGCGTTGCGACACGCCGAGGAAAGCCTCCAGCCCCGGATAGCTCGCATCGGTCGTCGAGTAAAACAGCGACAGCACCGCGTCGCTCGTCTGCGGTGTGAGCGAGAAGAAGCCGTCCACCTTCGGCACGCCGTCCAGCAGGTTGGCGTTGGCGCAATAGCCGAGGCGCTTGGTGATGAAATTATTCTTCGGATCGCTCGCGGCGAAGTTGATGAACTCCAGCGCGGCGTGCGGCGAGACCATCGCGCGGGAAAGGCCAAGCTCCGGCTGCGGTTGCAGCGCGAGTTTCGGACGCGTGAGGTTGGGTTCGTAAATCCATGACGGCACCGTCGGGTTCTGGTTCGGCTCATGGGTATAGACATCCGCCCACGCGACCAGCAACAGCACGAGCGGCAACCACCGGTGCCGCGCGCATCCGTCGGGCTTTGCCAGCAGCACTAGCAGCCCGCCGGTCAACAGCAGGAAGCCGCCGCGCGTCAACCCGGCCAGCAGCGTCACCGGCGCTGTCTCGCCCGGACGCGACGCACACTGCGACCACGCAAAGACCGCGCCCAGCAGCAGCAGCAGGACGCCGCCGAGCGGCAGAAGCTGGCGCCGCACCCGGGCCAAATTCGCCAACGCAAAGGCCGCCAGCAGCGGCGCGGCGAATACCGTCAGCGCCACATACTTGATGGGATACGTCACGAAGCTCAGTTGCGGCAGCAGCCGGCGCAGCGCGGGCAGCACCGGCGTGTGGTCGCCGAGCGCCAGCACCACGCCCGCCACCGCGAGTGCGCCGAGCAGCCACGCGCGCCGGTCACGGAGACCCAGCGCCGCCAGCAATGCCAGCCACAGCGTTCCCAGACCGAGGTAATAGGACGAAGTCCAATACTGTCCGTGCTGGAAGAAAATCCCTTCCGTCGCGGTCGAGCCGAAGGCCGTGGGCAGGAGGAAATTGGCGAGGCCGCTGCCCGGCATGGACCAGCGCAAATCCGCAAAGCCCGCCGCGCGCTGGGCATGCGCCACGAGGTCGAGGAACGGCAGCAGTTGCGCGGCGGCCAGCGCGAACACCAGCGCCCCCACCAGCGGCAGCCGCCACCGCACCGCGCACCGAGGTGGCGGCGACGCCCCCGTCGCATTCACGGAGGGCGACGCGGCGTCGCCGCCACCTTGCCAGAGCTGCAGGAGCCACAGGGCCGCCACGATGAGCCAGGTGAAGAGGATGGTTTCCGGCCCGCCCGCGAGCATCTGCAGCGCGCCCGCGAGCGCGGCGAGAAAAATTTTCCGGCCACCCGCCCGCCACGCGGCTTCCGTCAGCAGCACCACCCACGGCAGCCAGCTGAACGTGGCGATATGACTCGGCCACATGACGAGGTTGAGCGTAAACCCGTTGAAGGCGAAAACCAGACCCGCGAACGCGGCGGCAAAATCATTTCCCGACCAGCGGCGGGCGAGGCCATACATGCCCAAGCCCGCCCACCAGAGATGCAGCAGCGAGAACATCCCCAGTGCCCAATGCAGCGGCAGCAGCAGGTAAAACAGCGCGGGCGGATAGAGCGGCATCGTGTTCCATTGCGCGAGGAACGGCCCGCCGCAGTTGTTGAACGGATTCCAGAACGGCAGTTCCCCGTGCGCGAAACAGTCCCGCTGGAATTGCGCGCCGGGATAGGCGAAGAAGCCGAAGTCCCGCGCCACGAACGTCTCCAGGCCCAGGAGCACCTGCGGGAAACTCGCGGCGATGAGCAGCGCCAGCAGCCCGGCGAACCGCGCGGGCGGGAACGCCAGCCCGGCGGGGAGAACGGCGCGATGCGGTTGCACGCGCAGATTAAAACCGGCGGGGCTGCGAAAGGCAAGCAGCGGTCGGGCGGATCGCGTGGCGGCGACGCCCCCGTCGCCGGCAAGCGGGTCGGCCAGGTTCCCCTTTGGCGTGGGGCGACCCATCGCCGCCTGCCAGCGAAGCGACCGGTCACGCCGTTGGCAGGCGCATATATGTTCGCGCACGCCAAATCAGGTCACGGCCAGGCCGACTGGGTGACGGAAAGCCAAATGGGCGGGGTGGGCGACGGGGGCGTCGCCGCCACGCTCCCTCCGCCCGCGCGCAACTGTGCCACCGGACCGCGCGGTGTGACAGATTGGGACAAAATTCCGCTGCCGTCCGCACAAAGCCGGTTAAAGACCGATCAAAGACCCATCAAAGAGGAAGCGCGGAGGAGAAGTGGAGCCAGCCAAAAGGTGACCGGACAGGCGCGGGCAACGGGCAAAACGCATCCCCGACTGGGAAAAAATGGCGCAGGGGGAAAAGCGGAAAGTGCGGGCCGCCCGGGCAATGGCTGGCCGCAAAAAGGCGCAGCCGGCGCAAAAAAAAGTGGAAATTTTGAGACCGGATTCCTGAAGCCGATGAATTCCAAATTGGCAATTGGAGATTGGAAATTGGCAATTGAAAATGGGACCGAGGGATCAAGGGGCCGGGCGTTTACGATTATTTCATTATAAACTGGAATCAAATTCCCCAGCCAAAGTATCGTAGTCAGCCTATGACCCTGAGCCGAATTCCCTTGTTCACTTTCCTGGCCTTGTTGCTGTCATCGTTGGTCACGTTGCAGGGTGCCGAGGTCCGTGGCTTGCGTTGTGAAAGCCTGACCAATCCGCTGGGCATTGACGTGACGCAGCCGAGGCTGGGTTGGGTGATGGCTTCCACTCGGCGCGGTGAATTGCAAACCGCGTATCAGATTCTGGTGGCCAGCTCGGCGGAACGGCTGAAGCAAAACCAAGGCGATTTGTGGGACAGCGGCAAGGTGGCCTCGGACCAAAGCATCCAGGTGGCCTATCAGGGTCAGCCCTTGGCATCGCGGAGGCAGTGTTATTGGAAAGTGCGCGTCTGGGACAAAGCTGGTAAGGCCTCGGCTTGGAGCGAGCCGGCACAGTGGACGATGGGACTGCTGCAACCAGCCGATTGGCAGGCGACATGGATTGGCTGGGAAGATTCGGCAAAGTCCAATGCACTGACGGGAGCGCAATGGATCTGGTTCCCGGAGGGCAATCCCGCCGTGAGTGCGCCGCTCGGCGTGCGCTATTTCCGGCGGACGCTGTCGCTGCCGCCCGGGCACAAGCTGGTGGCCGCAACCTGCGACGTCACGGCAGACAATGCTTTTGAGATGGTCATCAATGGCCGGAACGCCGCCCGCGGCGATAACTTTGAGCAGGTGGTCAGCCCGGATATCACTGCACTTTTGCAGGCGGGCGACAATGTAATCACCGTCGCGGTCACCAATGTCGGCACGGCGCCCAATCCGGCGGGATTGATCCTGAAACTGCACATCCAGTTCGACACGGGCGATCCGCTGGACTTGGTCACGGACGGCCAATGGGAGTCCAGCACCGACCGGAGCGAATGGACTCCGGCGAAGGTGCTCGGGCCTTTTGGCATTGCCCCTTGGAATCAACTGACGCCGGGCACACGCCGGTTGGAGGCGCGCTACCTGCGCCGGGAGTTTCCGGTTGAGAAAAAAGTTGTCCGGGCGACCACCTATGTGTGCGGATTGGGTTTCTTTGATCTCTATCTGAACGGCAAGAAGGTCTCTGATCACATGATGGATCCCGCCTTGTCCGACTATAGCAAGGCGGTTTATTACGTGACGTTTGATGTGACCCCGTATCTGAAAAAGGGGCGCAATGCCATGGGGGTTGTCCTCGGCAGCGGGCGATTCTTCGCGCCGCGTTTGGGGGCGGTGAATTATGGTTATCCCAGGCTGCTGTTACAGACGGAGATTGCCTATGCCGACGGCACCACCGAACGAATTGTTAGTGATGAAAGCTGGAAGTTGACCACGCAAGGTCCGATCCGGGCCAACCATGAATATGATGGCGAAGAATACGACGCCCGGATGGAGATGCCCGGCTGGGACCGGATCGGGTTCGATGACACAAAATGGCCGAATGCCCAACCAGTCAAAGCGCCTGGCGGTATTATCCAGGCGCAAATGATGGAACCGATGCGTGTGACCCAGATCATCCAGCCGGTGGCGATCACCAACCCCAAGCCGGGCACGTTCATCGTTGACATGGGGCGGAATTTCTACGGCACGGTGCGGTTGAAAGCGCGCGGACCGAAAGGCACGGAAGTCCGCCTGACCAGCGCGTATAGTTTGCTGCCCAACGGAATGCTCAAGACCGCCGACAACCGGACCGCCAAGGCGACCGACGTCTATACTTTCAAGGGCGAAGGTGAAGAAGTCTGGAGTCCGCAATTCAAAGGTCAGGGCTACCGGCGCGTGCAGGTGACGGGATTCCCGGGCACGCCGACCGTGGATAATTTTGAGGGACTGGTGATTCATACCGACGCGGAGCCGGTGGGCGAATTTGACTGTTCGAACGAGCTGGTGAACCGGATTCATCAGGCGATGCGCTGGGGCATGCGGATGTTTATGCGCAGTGCGCCGCTGGATCCCGACCGCGACGAGCGGCAGCCGTGGATGGGCGATCCGGCCAAGGATGCCGAAAGCGAGGCGTTCAATTTTAACGTGGCGCCGTTTTACACGAAATGGATGGAAGACGTGAACCGGTCGCAACGGACCAATGGAACAATTCCTGATGTTTCGATGTATTGGGTCATGGGCGAGGGCGTGGAGTGGGCAAGTGTGTTCACGATCATTCCCGACTGGCTGGCGGATTTTTACGGTGACCGGCGTGTGGTGGAAACCAATTATTCCGCCCTGAAGACGTGGGTGCTGGCGATGCGGCGGCACGAACTGCCCGACGGCACGTTGAAAGCCACGAGCTACGGCGATTGGTGCGACGCCTCCACAATGGACGGGAAAACCGGCGATAAAGGCTCGACGCCGCGCGAATTGGTATCCACGGCTTATCACTACAATAACTGCCGGATCCTGGAGCGATGGGCGGAACGATTGGGGCGGGAGGATGACCAGCGCCGGTTCGCAGCGATGGCGGAGAAACTGAAAACGGCTTTCAACGAAAAATTTCTCGACCCCAAGACCCATGTTTACCAGGGCGGAACGCAGTGCGGCTATGTGCTGGCGCTGGCGTTCGGGCTTGTGCCGGCGGAGCACCTTGAGGGCGTTAAATCAAATCTCGTCAGCGACATCATGGTCAAAAACAACGGCCATCTATCCGTGGGATTGATTGGCATGCAATGGCTGATGCAGGTGCTCACCGATATCGGGCATCCTGAAGTCGCGTGGACCATTGTCACGCAAACCACCCGCCCGAGCTGGGGCTACATGCTTTCCAAAGGCGCAACCACCATCTGGGAACGCTGGGACATGGACACGCGCGGTCCGGGCATGAACAGCGAGGCGCTGCTTATCCAGGCCGGCAATCTCGATGCCTGGTTTTACCAAACCTTGGCGGGGATCAATTACGACCGGCAAGAACCCGGATTCAAACACATCGTCATCCAGCCGACGCTGGCGGGAGATTTGACCTGGGTGAAAGCGCATTTCGAATCGCCCTTCGGCCGCATTGTCAGCCATTGGAAAAAGGACGGAAAAATTTTGACGATGGAAGTCACGATTCCGGCCAACACCACCGCGACCGTATATGTGCCGGCGAAAGACGCCGCCAGCGTGACCGAGTCGGGCCAGCCGGCGGCGAAAGCCGAAGGCATAACTTTCTTGCGGATGGAAAACCACGCGGCGGTCTATGCCGTGGGTTCGGGAACTTACCGGTTTCAATCCGCTTTGCCCGAAGCCGTCCAATGAAACGCGAAAGAAAAATCCAAATGAAATACCTCAACAAACTTACCTGGCTAACACTTGCCGTTCTGATGCTGACATCGCTGGTGGCGTTGCAGGGTGCCGAGGTCCGTGGCTTGCGTTGTGAAAGCCTGGCCAATCCGCTGGGCATCGATGTGACGCAGCCGAGGCTAGGTTGGGTGATGGCTTCCACTCGGCGCGGTGAATTGCAAACGGCGTATCAGATTCTGGTAGCCAGTTCGGAAAAATTGCTCAAGCAAAACCAAGGCGATTTGTGGGATAGCGGCAAGGTGGTCTCAGACCAAAGCATCCAGGTGGCCTATCAGGGCCAGCCCTTGGCGTCGCGGAGGCAGTGTTTCTGGAAGGTGCGCGTCTGGGACAAGGATGGCCAAGCGTCCGCCTGGAGCGAGCCGGCGCAGTGGACGATGGGACTGCTGCAACCGGCCGATTGGCAGGCGAAATGGATCGGCCGGGATGAGCCGCCGCAAACAGCCACGAATGAGATCGCCGCCCGGCGGTTGCCGGCGCGCTACTTGCGAAAGGAATTTACGGTGGAGAAAAAAATCGCGCGGGCCACCGCCTACTATTCCGGACTGGGATTGTCCGAGCTTTATGTGAACGGACAGAAGGCCGGTGATGCCGTGCTGTCGCCCGGTTTGACGGATTACACCAAGCGCATTTTTTATGTCACCCGCGATGTCACGCACATGCTGCGCAAGGGAGATAATGCCATCGGCGTCATCCTGGGCAACGGCCGCTTCTATGCGCCGCGCACCAAAACGCCAACCGGAACGCAAAGCTACGGTTTTCCCAAGCTCTGCCTGCAATTGGAAGTGGAATACACGGATGGCACGCGCGCGGAAATCGTCAGCGATCCGTCCTGGAAGCTCACCACCGCCGGCCCGATCCAGGCCAACAATGAATATGACGGCGAGGCATACGACGCCCGCCGGGAAATGCCCGGCTGGAACGCCGTCCATTTCGATGACGCCATGTGGACAGCGGCCCAAAGCGTGGCCGCGCCCGGCGGCACGCTGGCGGCGCCGATGATCGAACCGATCCGCGTGACCGGAACGCTCAAGCCCGTGGCCATGACCGAGCCGAAGCCCGGCGTGTATATTTTTGACCTCGGACAAAACCTGGTCGGCTGGTGCCGGCTCACGGTGCGCGGTCCGGCTGGCACGGCGGTTGCGCTGCGCCACGCCGAGCGCCTCAAGCCGGACGGCACGTTGTATCTCGACAATCTCCGCAGCGCCCAGGTGACGGACACCTACACCCTCAAAGGCCAGGGCCGGGAGAGTTATGAACCGCGTTTCACGTATCACGGATTCCGGTATGTCGAGGTCACGGGTTTTCCCGGCCAGCCGACACTGGCGTCAATTGAAGGCCGCGTCGTGAATGACGATGTGGCGACGGCCGGCGAATTTACCTGTGCCCAACCCACCATCAACCGCATCTACCAGAATGTGGTCTGGGGCGTGCGCGGGAATTACCGCAGTATGCCCACGGATTGTCCGCAGCGCGACGAGCGGCAGGGTTGGCTCGGCGACCGTTCGGCGGAATCCAAAGGCGAGTCCTATCTGTTCAACATATCGGCGCTCTACGCCAAGTGGGTGCAGGACATGGCCGATTCGCAAAAGGATAACGGCAGCATTTCGGATGTGTGCCCGGCGTATTGGCCGTTTTACCATGACAACGTCACCTGGCCCAGCAGCGCAGTGATCATTCCCGGCACGCTGCTCGACCAATACGCCGACACCGGCGTCATTGCCCGCGAATATCCGTGCATGGTGAAGTGGGTGGACCATATGAGCGGATTCATCAAGGACGGTATCATCGCCAAAGACAACTACGGCGATTGGTGCGTGCCGCCGGAGAATCCCAAACTGATCCACTCCAATGATCCGGCGCGCAAGACCGCTCCGGAAATTCTCGCCACCAGTTATTTCTATCATTGCCTGAAGCTGATGGGGCGCTACGCCACGTTGCTGGATAAACCGGAGGACGCCACGCGTTTTGCGGCTTTGGCCGAGCAGCTCAAGACGGCGTTGAATGGGAAGTTTTACCATCCCGAAAAAGGTTATTACGGCAACGGCTCGCAGACGGCGGGCGTGCTGCCGCTGGCCTTCGATATGGTTGCCGATACGAACCGGACGAGCGTCTTCAATCATCTGGTGGAGAAAATCACCGGCGAGACGAAAGGCCACCTTGGCACCGGTCTGATCGGCGGCCAATGGGTCAACCGCGTGCTCACCGACGGCGGCCGGG
This sequence comes from uncultured Verrucomicrobia subdivision 3 bacterium, assembly GCA_903889895.1. Lineage (GTDB taxonomy): Bacteria > Verrucomicrobiota > Verrucomicrobiia > Limisphaerales > UBA11358 > UBA11358. Next base: position 88,009 of record CAISYZ010000257.1, read on the forward strand.
CGGACCTGGTCTATGGTTTCGCCACGAACACGGCGTATCCCAGCTGGGGCTACATGGCCGGGCACGGCGCGACGACGGTGTGGGAGCTGTGGAACGGCGACACCGCCAATCCGGCGATGAATTCCGGCAACCACGTCATGTTGGTGGGCGATTTCATCATCTGGCTTTATGAAAAAGTCGCCGGCATCCAGTGCGACCCGACCACGATAGGGTTCAAAAAAATCCTCATCCAGCCGACGCTGGTGGGCGACCTGACGTGGGTCAAGGCGCACTACGATTCCATTCACGGCCGCATCAGCAGCCAGTGGCGGCGCGAGGAGGGTAAGCTGACGATGGAAATTACGATTCCAGCGAACACCAGCGCGACGGTCTATGTGCCGGCGAAAGACGCCGCCAGCGTGACCGAGTCCGGCCAACCGGCAGCCCAGGCGGAGGGCGTGAAATTCCTGCGAATGGAAAAGAATGCCGCCGTGTATGCCATCGGCTCCGGCAGCTACCGGTTCCAGTCCCCGCTGCCGTGAACCAGAATGGGCGATATGTCGTTTGCCGAACAATGGGCGAAATACAAACGCGAGAAAAAGGAACTGGAAGAACGAAAATTTCAGCGGCTAATCTCGCGGCAGGCTAACTAAGAACTGGAATCCCCAAGTCCCGCAAGTAACCAAAAGTTTTATCATAGTAAGCACTTGGGCGAGTATGATCTTTGTCATCGCCCGATGGGACAAAGATTACCATGCCTTGACGGGCTCGAGTGAGTAAAACCCGATACGCATTTCTCAGATAATTCCGATTGTCGAGATTTGCAATGTTGCACCAACTCGAACCACGGAAATCGTGATAATTCCAACCAGAACCATTGTAGCGGAAATCCGCGTCCCAAGTAACACACGTCCAATCGAGTTCCAATCCCTGCACTTGAAATTCGGTAGCGGCATCTTCAAGGAAGTAGCTAGAGCGAACATCGTCACGGTCATTCAGAAAGTAATGCACTGGATCAACGTTCACGCGAATATCGATGGCATGCGGTTTTAAGCGCATTGCTTTGGAGGAAGCCAACAGACCGAAACGTTCCGAACCTCGCGCATGGGAGCGAACCCATGCTTTGGCTTTGTCCAAGTCCCTGGCGAGAACGATAGGAAAACGGGAGCTGAGTTCTGCAAACGATTCACGAGCGGAGTCAGTTTCACAATCAAGCAGCGCCTTCACAAAAGCTGAGACATTCTCAGCGCGGAACGACCGCATAGAAACCGCGAGGTGCAAAGAATCTTCCTCTCGGGTTTGAGTTGTGCGTTGCGCGTGTTCGAGGGAGCTGTTAGCGGCATACTCACTGTCATTCAGTCGCGAGGAAATGAACATCTTCCATTGTGGGAAATGTTTCACCACTGCATCCAACCACGCCGAGATGCCCGCTTCGCCGGTATTGATTTCCTGACCACCACCCACCAGACAGATGATTACCGCCCAATCTTGATGGCGATCCATGTAGGAAATCAAAAACTCCGGCTCGGATTGGGTGAAGCCCGGACGCCCTTTCTTTCGTTTCATGAAGTTGGCAGTCATCTTCGAATTCCATGCCCGTTGCGCTTCATCGAAGATAACGACATGTTCTGGCGGCGGGCTTTCGTCTGTCAGTCCTGCATCCCGAAAGTGGTGAACATTTTGAATAAAGGCTTTTACAGGAGTTGAAATCTTCTTTTTGGTAGCTTTCTGATGTTGAGCCTTCAAGCGGAAGTATTCATCCCGAGTCAATGCCTCACGCAAAACTGCTACAAGGGGTCCATTGCCTGATAAAAAGACGGCGTGTGTCGGTGCTTTCTCATCCCGCCGGTGAGTGGCGATATTCAATCCCACCAATGTTTTTCCTGCACCGGGAACACCGGTCACAAAGCAAATGAACTTCTGATTAGTATTGCGCGCTTCATCCACCAATTCTTCGATGCGTTTGGTTGTTGTGTGAAGATTCTTCGCGCCAGCATCAAAGCGGGCAATGGCTTCAACAGAATGCTGAGCATAGAGTGACCGGGCGGCTTCGATAATCGTTGGCGTCGGACGATACGACGCACGCGCCCAAGCTTGGGCATCGAGGGCTGAACCTTTGGCAACGCTAAGCCCCAATTCAAGCACGTCGCGAAAGTGCTCGGAGTTGGTCAGGATAGGCCGGTAAACGTTATCCGCATCAGCTTCAAATTTGGCTGGCAGGGCTTTAGCTTCGGTTGCCACCAGAATCGGAGCGATAACAACGTTATGGCTAGCTTCATGGAAATTCTTCAAATCGAGCGCGTAGTCCCAGACCTGTTCGATAGCCGCGCGGTCGTGGGTTGTTTCACCAACTTTGAATTCCAACGCAAAAATGACCGAGCCCAGAACGAGAATCACATCCACGCGCCGCCCCATGCGAGGGATGTTAAATTCAAAGAAGACCCAACCATCCAAACTTTTAAGTTGCGTGTGAACGAGTTCGATTTGTGCGAGCCAAGCATCGCGCTGATCGGCAAAATGCCCGTCGCCTGCATGTCTGGCGAGCTTACCGAGAATGTCGTCAGCCTCGGTGGCCAGAAAGTCCGCAATGGAGGCTCCATACCAGAACCTCGCCAAACCAGAGTTGCTGACTATGTTGGACATTGCGCGACGAAGTATGTCCTCTTGAAAATAAAAAGTGAAGCTTGTGGAATTGAGCGGCTCAACAACCAATCAGCCAATGGGCGTATGTTATGCATTGTAAAATGCCTTGCAGCGGGCCACACAACACTCGTCCGCCAAAGACGGGAAACGGGAGCCATCGTGGTTGCGCTGGGGTCGCCGGGTTTGGGGCGGCAGCGGGCAGCCCCTGTCAACGTTTAGTCAGGCGATGCAGTCGGCACGCAGGCCAGATTGGGCAATTTGGCTATCCAAGCCGGCCGGCTCGATCCTTGAACCGGGCGGGCCAGCGCATTAAGCTCGCGCACATCATGAGAAGATTCGTCGCCTCTTTCGGAATCATTACCACTCTGGCCGTCGGGTCGGCGGTATCCGTCGCCCGGGCGCAAACCAACGCCGGCACAGGCTATTTTACCGTGAAGGTGGATGCGCCGCAAAACGGCGAGCTCAAAATCAATCCGCCCATTCCCGAGGACCACCAGGTTCGCGCCGGCACCGTCCTCAAGATCAAAGCCACGCCCGCGCGCGGCTTCGCGCTCGACAGCGGGTATTATTGGTCGGCCGCCAAGTCGGGCATGTATTTCGAAACGCCCACGCCGGAGTTCGAGGTCACGATTGACCAGAACAAAACCGTGGGCGCTTCGTTCATCGAGCAAAAGGAGCTGAGAGGTTTCAAGGTCATCAACAACGTGGTCTATGCCCAGCCGGGGGTCAAAGCGCTGAAATACGATGTCTATTCGCCCAAGGGCGCGAAAAATCTTCCGGGTATCGTGATCATTCACGGCGGCGGCTGGTCGGTGAACTGCGAGGACGTGATGCGCGGCCTGGCCCGCGAACTCGTCCGCGGCGGCAGATACGTCGTGGCCAGCGTGGATTATCGCTGGCTGGGCACGCAGGACGGCGATACCCAGCCCAATTCCATGGCGGACATCATTGACGATGTTTATGGCGCGATCGCTCACGTCCAGGAGCACGCCCAAGAATACGGGGCCGATCCCACCCGCCTGGCGGTGACGGGTGACAGCGCCGGAGGACAGCTCAGCGCCGCCGCCATCAACCTGGCCGACCATATCGGTGACGGCGGTTTCGGCGTCAAGGAGGGCGTGTATGAATTCAAGCCCAGCTATCTGCCGGCGGGAAAAACCGCCGCGCAAGTGCGCACGGAAATCCTCCAAGCGCTCAAGGCCGCGGCGCCCAGTTACGGTATCTTTAGCAGCGCCGCCTTGGGCGGCTGGGCGCACCGGGGAGGCGCCGGTGATGTCTCCGAGGCCGCCATCAAAGCCATTTCGCCGCAGGACAACATCCCGAATATCAAGGACCGCGCCGTGCCGCAGTTTCTGTTGCGCGGCACCCGGGACACGCTCATTCAAAACAGCACCGTCCAAGCCTATGCCGACGCCTTGATGGCCGCCGGCCAGTCCGTCACCTACGTCCAGGTGCCGGGCGCGGGTCATGCCTTTCTGGATTGGAAGCCCGACCCGCAGGTCAAGCGCACCTTCAAGCGATTTGGCCAGCCCTATGCCGCCAAGATGGAGGAATTTTTCAACAGCGTGTTCTATCCCTTGCCGACCAGCGCCTCGCCGTGACCTCGTCGCCGGCGTGGTCCAGACGCGGGCGGCTCCAGACAAAGCCGAGGGCGTTCAGGCGGGCGGCATCGGGAGCAGCACCACGCGGCCGGTGCTGCTGACGTCGCGGAGCTTGAATTTGCCGGGGCAGTCGGCTTCGTGGACGCTGCACGGGCCGAACTCCTCCACGGCGAGTTCGCGGCGGGCGAGTTGCTGGGCCCATTCCAGCGGCCGGGCGGCGTTGATCGGCACGCTGCAGAAAATATCCCGGAAATCCACACGGCCGGAAAAGCTCATCTGGTCGGTCACCTCGTTGACCCATTCGGGCAGTTCCCAATCGGGGGGCACGGGCTGCTGGAAAAATTGTTTCAAGGACAGGTCCAGCCGGAACTTGGACGCCCGCTCGCTGGGAATGATGGCTTCCAGGGAGAATTCAAATTCAGTGCCGTGCCGCTCGCCGAATTTCAGGTCGGTCTCCCAGGAACCAAACCGCAGGGGTTTGGTTTCGCCGGGGGGCCAGATCCACAGGTCCGGCCCGCGGGTGTCCTCCAATTGCTTGCCGTCCGGCGGTTCGTGGTAGCCGAGAAAGAGATTTTCCAGATCGCGCCAGTCGCTCAGGCCGGGCACGCACCCGATGATTTGGAGCCGCAGCGGGGGCGGCGCTGCGGTGGGCGACGGGGGAGCGGCAGGCGACGGGGGCGTCGCCGCCACGGCGGCGGGGACGAAGGACCAGTTGGCTTGAAAATAAATGCAGCGATCCCGGTGCTCGCGGGGCAGAAACAATTTCATGCCGTCGGAACCGCAGAGGGTCCAGGACTGTGAGTTGATTTGGAGACATCCACTCATGCTTGAAAACTAGGCCGAAGGGGAATGATGTCGAGGCGATTTCGGGGTCCGCGCCGCCGGGTGGCCGCCCGCCAATGGAGAAGGGCGGGCGGCGGGCGCTTAAAAGGCCCGTGAATAAAGGAGAAAAATGGGGTATCAGGCGGGCTAAAGAATCCGGTGAGCGAAACTGAAAACTTTCAAACCGATTTGACAGGTTAAAGACCCCCTGCGCTAGGTTGTTCCCGAGGCGTCAGGCAGGCCTCGCCGCCGCGCTGGCGGACCGGGCAGGGAGTCCGGTGGCCAGCGCACGGCGACCCGATCAAGGGCACTCCAACCGCACCATCAGCGGTGCCGGGGCGGACAGGCCGGCGGCTCGGAAGGAAGCAAACAGTATGGCTAAAATAACCTACAATCCCAACGTGGCGCACGTTCACGGCCACGTGGGCAACTGGGTGATGAAGGAGCGGATGGGCGTGAACCTCGTGGCGGTGAAACCCGACCAGGTGCACCAGCCGAATACACCGGCGCAGCAGCAGCAGCGCGGAAAGTTCAAGGACGCGACGGTGTATGCCAAGAGCGCGATGAGCAATCTCACGCTCCGGGCGCTGTATTCGACCAAGGCGAAAACGGACAAATCGTCGCCGTTCGCGGAGGCGGTGCAGGACTGGTTCAACCCGGCAGTGGTGGATGACATTGACGTGACGTCGTATCACCATCACGTCGGCGAGACCATCGTCATCCGCGCGCATGACGACGTGCAAGTGGCGTCGGTGGGCGTGGTCATCAAGAACACCGCCACGCAGGCGGTCATCGAATCCGGCGCGGCGAGCTACGACCCGCCGACCGGGACGTGGGGCTATGCCGCCACGGCGGATGCATCGGCGGTGGCGCAGGTGACGGTCACGGTCACGGCGCTGGACAACGCCAACCAGGGCACGCCCAAGAGCGTGACGGCGTAGCCACCGAGAAAAGGGAAGCAGGGCGTTGAAAGAAAGAAGCACGGGCGCGGCATCACGCTGCGCCCTTTGTGTGTGCCCGCCGGACCCTGCGAAAAGTTGGCAGGCCGGAACGGCGCGGCGGGAAATGCAACTATGGATGGAGTTCAAGCAGCAGTTGGTCGGGGTTCCCAAGGCGCAGACTGAAGCCTGAACGCCAACGCCCGCAATTGACGCCTCTGCGGCGAGGATTTACGCTGTCGGCATACTATTATGAGCCAATTGCTTGATTCCCTCGTCGAACTCATCCGCCGCACGTCTGCCGAAATTCCCGACGACGTCCACAAGGTCATTCTCGCGTCGCTGGAAAATGAAAAGAAGAATTCCCTCGCGGCCAACGCGCTGAAGATTGTGGACCAGAACATCGCGCTGGCGAAAAACAAGTCGCAGCCCATCTGCCAGGACACCGGCAGCATTTTGTTCTATGTGGACGTGCCGGTGGGCTACGACCAGATCACCTTCGCCGAAACCGCGCGCGCGGCGGTGACGCTGGCCACGAAGAAAGGTTATCTGCGCCAGAACTCGGTGGATTCGCTCACGGGCAAGAACGACGGCACGAACGTGGGGCCGGGCGCACCGGCGTTTCACTTTCACCAGCATCGCTCGGCCGAGGTCAGCGTGAAGCTGGTGCTCAAGGGCGGCGGCTGCGAAAACGTCGGCGCGCAATACTCGTTGCCGGACGACGCGCTGCACGCGAACCGGGATTTGGACGGCTGCCGCAAGGCGATTCTCGACGCGGTGTTGCAGGCGCAGGGCAAAGGCTGCGGCCCGGGCGTGCTGGGCGTGTGCATCGGCGGCGACCGCGCGACGGGCTACGAACTTTCCAAGACGCAACTCTTGCGCCTGCTCGACGACCGCAATCCCGAGCCGAAGCTGGACGCGCTGGAGCAGGACATTTTGAAAACGGCGAACGAACTCGGCATCGGCCCGATGGGTTTTGGCGGCAAGACGACGCTGCTGGGCGTGAAAATCTGCGTGGCCA
>CAISYZ010000258.1 GCA_903889895.1 uncultured Verrucomicrobia subdivision 3 bacterium
CCGCCGGATTGCGGATTGTAAATCTGCGTGCCGATGACGTCGGCGGGCAGCATGTCCGGCGTGAATTGCAGGCGCGAAAATTTCACGCTGATGCACGCGGCCATGGATTTCACGGCGAGCGTCTTGGCCAGACCGGGCACGCCTTCGAGCAGCACGTGGCCATTGGCCAGCAGCCCGATGACGAGTCGCTCGGTCAGATATTGCTGGCCGACGATGACCTTGCCGAGTTCGTTAAACAGCGGATGCGTGAACGCACTCGCTTCCTTCACCGCTTCGTTAATGGCGTTGATTCCTGTGCTCATGTTTTTAAAAATGATTTGTTCGATGGACAAACGGACTTCTGAATTCGTTCAAGATTTTTTAACTCACGCGCCGGGCAAAACTTCCACCTGCTTCACCGGCAGCCAGCCAATCTTACCCGCGCCGTCGGCGACCTGCACCCAGCCGTCGCGCCGGTCCAAAACGGAAAGCTCCGCGCCGTCGCGCGCCGTGAACGCAGTTTGCGCATCGTCAAACGGCCCGCTGCGTGCAATCGCATTGTCGGCGATCACCACGGCGGTCGCCGTTGAAAAATGATTTGCCGCCTGCACCGCCAGCACCGTGGCGGAGCAAAGCGTCAGCAGGACCAAAATTCGCGTGACTCCTTTTAATTTTGGCACCAGCTCTGGACGAATTTGCCGCGCGGCAAACAAGGCGAACGTCAACCAGAACAAAACCGCCGTCAGCACCGCGCCTTCGTTCAAGGTCAGGGTGCTGAACCAGTTTTGCCAGAATCGTTCGCGCACGGTCGCACCTTGGACCTGGTTGCGGACGAACGCGAGATTGGCGCGCAGTTCCGCATCGCGCGGCGCGAGCAGCGTCGCCTGGCGATACGCGGCGATGGCCTGGCCGAGATGGCCGGCTTTGAATTCCGCGTTGGCGGCGTTGAACAGCAGCGCCGGCGAGGTCGCGCCGGTTTGCAGGATTTTTTCGTAAGCCGCGGCGGCATCCGCGAATTTGCCTTTCGCGTAAATCTCGTTGGCCGCCGAAAAATCGGCGGCGGCATCCGCCGCGAAAACTTTTGCGGCAAACAGCAGCACGCACAAGCTGGCAAAAAAAGTTTTCACGCTTTCACCTCCTGTAGTGCGCCGACGGTCGTTTCAAATTTTGCCGCCACGGAATTCAATTCACCCGTTCCACGCACCGGAGCGTAACGCGCCTGGTTGCAAAGCTGGAAAAGCTCGCGCAGCGTATCGCGCGTGGCGTTGGGCGCGCTGCGCAAAACAGCGTGCTCCTCAATCACGTTTTCGGTGATCGCGGTCGCTGGGCAATCGAGCCGTTCACCGAGCTGCTCCTGCAACAAGCGGAACAGCAGCGCGAAAAATTCGTCGGCTTTGTTTTCGGCAGCGAACTTTTTCAAGTCGTTCAACCCGTCGCGGACGAGCTGCGCCACGGCGCGCTGGCGGCGCAAGCGCGGATTGTTCGCCAGATTGTCCGTGCGCTGGCGCCAGATGAATGCGGCCAGAAACGCCAGCACCGGCACGGATTGCACGGCAAGAAACGCCGGCTGCGCGACGAGCGGCGTTTTGTTTTGCGTGTGCGTTCCGAGGTTTTCCTTGATGGGCAAAATATCCTGCGCCGGCTTTTCATCTGCCGAATTTTTATTCGCGGCTTGCACCGGCATGGGCGAAGTGCCGGCGGCCTTGACGGTGAGCGGCACGGCGGCCTGCGTCAGCGTGTGGTATTGGCCGTCGTCGGGATTGAAAAAGGAAAACGTCAGCGCGGGCAGTTCATGCACGTCCGAATTTTCCGGCGAGATAATCTGCTCGAAAGTTTTGGTGCCTTGAAAACCGAATGGGTCGGCAGTGTCCAGTTTGGTTGTGGGCGGATAAGTTTTGAAATTCTGCCACGCATTCTGCGCCGGCAGCGTGACGCCATCCAGCGCCCCCCGACCGGAAACCTGCACGCGCACAGTGATGGGATCGCCGACGGTCACGGTCGTCGGCCCAGCACTCGCGGCGAAACTGAATTGACCGACGGCACCGCTGAAATTCGCGGGGCGGTTTTGCGCGGGCAGCGGGAGCGATTGAATGTTCAAGGCCTCGGTAGCCAGATTGATTTGCTGCTGTTCGCCTTGGTTGAAAAATTGCCGGAAGAACGGATCGCCGCCCTGATTTTGCGAGGGCAGCACCACGACCGCGCTAGCGGTGAACGGGCCAAGCGTGAGCGCACCAGCCCTGACCGCCGTCAGCGGCAGCGCCAGCGGAATCTCGGTGTAAACGCGGTTGCCCACCTGCACGCGGCGGCGTTGGTTTTGCAACTCGGTGGTTTTGCCGGCATTAAAGCCATCGGTTGGCGAACTGGTAATCTGGAAGTTGCCGAAATTCTGCACATCGTCGCGCAGATAAAGTTCCAGCCGCCCGACCTCCGCTTCACCGACGTATATTTTATTTTTCGGGAAATTAAATTTCAGAAACGCGATTTCGCTGCCGGAATTGACGGCGGCGGCGGACGGCGCATTGGCCGTGGTCACAGTCAACTTGAGCGGTGCACTGGCGAGCTGCTGGCTGCCAATATCTGCCCGCATCGCAGGAATGGTGAAGTCGCCAGCGCGCTGAGCGGTGACGAGGTAATTATAGGTGACGCTGGAAGTGGTCTGGCCATTGATGAAGCTGAACGAACTGGACGGTCCGACGTATTGGAATTGCAGGCCGGCAATATTCGGCATGCCGGGCGCATCCTGCGGCTGAACGCCTTCAAACTTCAGCGACAGCGTAGCCTGCTCACCCAACATCATTGAGTCGCGGTCGAGCGACGCGGTGAATGAGGCCGCCCCCGCCGCGCCGGGGAGCAGCGCGACCAGCAGCAGCATCGTCAATGTTTTCAGGCTTAACCGCATTTTCGTTGCGTCCATTCTGACAGACGCGAGCCGGAAATGTTCACCATTTTTTTACTGGATGAAAGTGCAAAATCATTTGCCGCCTGCCGCCGAGAAACGCATCATGCCCGCATGACCAGCGCAAAATTGTTCGCCATTTTGTCCGCCGCCATTTTATTTGCGGCCAACCTGCCGGCCCAGACGCCGGCGCATACGTTCGCCATCGGCACGAATGATTTTCTGCTCGACGGCCAGCGGCTCCAAATCCGCTGCGGTGAAATTCACGCGGCGCGCGTGCCGATGGAATATTGGCGACACCGTTTACAGATGGCCAAGGCGATGGGCTTGAACACCGTTTGCGCTTATCTATTCTGGAATTTGCACGAACCAAAGCCCGGCGAATATGTCTGGACCGGCCAGGCGGACGACGCGGAATTTTGTCGCATCGCGCAGGAGGAAGGCTTGTGGGTCATCCTGCGGCCCGGCCCGTATGCCTGTGCCGAATGGGAAATGGGCGGCACGCCGTGGTGGATGCTCCAGAACGATGGTGTGAAGTTGCGCAGCCGCGATCCGCGCTATCTCGAACCGGCGAAGGCTTATCTCAAGGAAGTCGGTCGCGTGCTCGGCCCACTGCAAATCACGCACGGCGGCAACATCATCATGGTGCAGGTGGAAAACGAATACGGCTTCTTCGGCAAGGACACGCAATATGTGGACGAATTGAGAAAAGCCTTGGTGGACGCGGGCTTTGACGTGCCGCTGTTCCAGTGCAACCCGCCGTCGGTGATGAAAAACGGGTTGCTCACCAATCTGTTTCAAGCCGCGAACTTCGGTAGCGATCCCAAAAATAATTTTGCCAAAACCCGCGCCCTCCAACCGGCCGGCCCGCTGATTTGCAGCGAATTTTATCCCGGCTGGTTCGACACCTGGGGCCAGCCGCATCACTTCGGCAACTCGGAAAAATATCTGCGCGACCTGAAATACATGCTCGATGCCGGCGCGTCGTTCAGCATTTACATGGCGCACGGCGGCACGACGTTCGGGCTGTGGTCCGGCTGCGATCGGCCGTTCAAGCCGGACACGTCTAGCTACGATTACGACGCGCCCATCAGCGAAGCCGGCTGGGCGACGCCAAAATTTTTCCAGACGCGCGAGCTATTCGCGAAATATCTTTTGCCCGGCGAAAAATTGCCGGAACCGCCGCCGGCCAATCCGGTTATCAATTTTGCGCCGGTGACGCTGAGTGAAATCGCGCCGGTGTTCGACAACCTGCCGGCGAATCCAAACATTGATGAAGTGCCAAACACGATGGAAAAATATGGCCAGGGCTACGGCTGCATTTTGTATCGCACAACGATTCCGGCGGGCGCGGCGGCAACGCTGGAGGCGGGCGCGATTCACGATTTCGGATATGTTTTTGTGGACGGCCAGCGCATCGGCGTGCTCGACCGGCGCGCCGGCACGGCGAAGATTCCTCTTCCTGCACGGGCGGCGGAAGCGCGGCTCGATATTCTTGTCGAGCCGATGGGGCGCATCAATTTTGGCGCCGAGATGCTGGATCACAAAGGCCTTATCGCGCCGGTGAAGCTGGACGGCGCGGAATTGAAGGACTGGCGGATTTTTAATCTGCCGCTGGATGACAAGATGGTTGGCGGTTTGAAATTCAAACCGGCTCCATTTTTTGCTTACAACGGAATCATCAGCGGCTATTCAGACGCGTATGCCAATTATCTTAAATCTATGTCCCCGGCTTTCTGGCGCGGCGAGTTCACCTTGGAAAAGGCCGGCGACACGTTTCTCGATTTGCACAACTGGGGCAAAGGCGTCGTCTGGGTGAACGGGCATTGCCTCGGCCGGTTCTGGAACATCGGCCCGTCGCAAACCGCCTACGCGCCCGGCTGCTGGCTGCGCGCCGGCAAAAACGAAATCGTGATTCTGGATTACATCGGGCCGGTCAAGTCGGAAATTGCCGGCTTGGAAAAACCGATTCTCAACGAGTTGCATCCGGAAAAAGATTTTGCGCGGTCGCACCGGCCGCCGGTGAAGCTGAATCTCACGGACAATTTAACTGCCGTCAAAGGCGCGTTTGCGCCGGGCGCAGACACGCAGGAAATCCGGTTCCTCAATTCGGCCGCGGGAAAATTCTTTTGTCTTGAATCCTTGAACGCCTTTGATGGCAAGCCCTACGCCGCCGTCGCGGAACTGGATTTGTTCGACGCGGCCGGCAAGTCCATCAGCCACGACGGCTGGACGATTGCCTACGTGGACAGCGAGGAGCGCGAAGCCGAAGACGGCTCCGCCGAGAACGCCATTGACGGCCAGACGGCGAACTACTGGCACACGGAATGGAAGGGCAATTCGCCCGACCATCCGCACCGGCTCATCCTGAACCTCGGCAAATCGCAGGTGATTTCCGGTTTCCGCTATACGCCGCGCCAGGGCGAAGGCGGGGGCCGCATCAAGGATTACCGCGTTTTGATTGGCGATAATCTGGTCGCCCCGAAGTAAACGCCGCGATTTGCGGTTTGACCGGCGCGGCAACAACGGCTAAGCTTTCCGTCCGTCCCCGACGGGTTTTATGCGACATACCATTTCAGTTTTGGTGGAGAACAAGTTTGGCGTGCTCACACGCGTTGCCGGATTGTTCAGCGGCCGCGGCTACAACATTGACTCGCTCAACGTCGCTCCGACACACGACAGCACCGCGTCGCGCATGACCATCGTCACCCACGGTGACGAGGCCACGTTGGAGCAGATTGTCAAGCAGCTCAACAAGCTTCCCGACGTGCTCAAGGTGCAAAATTTCGCGGAAGGCGATTATGTGGATCGCGAACTGGTTCTTCTCAAAGTCTCCGTGGATTCCAAGTCCCGCGCCGAAGTGATGCAGATCACGGACATTTTCCGCGCCAAAATCGTGGACGTGCAGCCCAAGTCCCTGACCATCGAAATCACTGGAGCCGACAGTAAAATCGTCAAATTCCTCGACCTGATGACTTCTTTCGGCGTCCAGGAAGTCACTCGCACCGGCAAGGCCGCGATGCCGCGCAAATAATTTTTACCCGAACCAACCAAATTTATGGCAAAAGTCTACACCGACAAAGACGCCGATCTCGGCGTGTTGAAAAACAAAACCCTCGCCGTCCTCGGCTTCGGCTCGCAGGGCCACGCCCACGCGCTGAACCTTAAGGACAGCGGCCTCAAGGTCATCATCGGCCTTTACGAGGGCAGCAAGTCCATTCCGGTTGCGAAGGAAAAAGGCTTCAAAGTCGTCACCACCGCTGAGGCCGTGAAGCAGGCCGACGTCATCATGGTCGCGCTGCCCGACACCAAGCAGGGCGCGTGCTACAAGAAGGACATCGAGCCGAACCTGACCGCCGGCAAAACGCTCGTGTTCACGCACGGCTTTTCGATTCATTTCAAGACCATCGTTCCGCCGAAAAACGTGAACATCATCATGGTCGCGCCGAAAGGCCCGGGCCACACCGTCCGCCGCCAATACGTCGAAGGCAAGGGCGTTCCGTCGCTCATCGCCATTTATCAAAATCCCGGCAAGGACGCGAAGAAGATCGCACTCGCCTGGGCCAAGGGCATCGGCGGCACCCGCGCCGGCGTCATCGAAACGAACTTCAAGGAAGAGACTGAAACCGATTTGTTCGGCGAACAAACGGTTCTCTGCGGCGGCGCGAGCGCGTTGGTGCAGGCGGGCTTTGAAGTGCTCGTCGAAGCCGGTTACTCACCGGAGATGGCTTACTTTGAATGCTTGCACGAACTCAAGCTCATCGCCGATTTGATGAATGAATCCGGCATCAGCGGCATGCGCTTCTCGATTTCTGAAACCGCCAAGTGGGGCGACGTGAGCGTCGGCCCGAAAATCATTGATGCCAGCGTCAAGAAACGCATGGCGGCGGCGTTGAAAGACATCCAGTCCGGCAAGTTCGCGAAGGAATGGGTCAAGGAATACCAGACCGGCTACAAGAAATACAACGCGCTGCTCAAGAAGGGCGAACAGCATCCGATCGAAAAGACCGGCGCCAAACTCCGCGCGCTCATGCCGTGGATGGGCAAGAAGAACATCAAGGGCGCGCAAGCTGCTTACTGATTGACGATTCACAGCCAAAAGCCGTTGGGAAATTCCCGGCGGCTTTTTTATTTCCACCCAAAGCCGCAGTTGAACTGAACGCGCGCATCGGCTATTCTGTTTCGATTATGACGTTGACTGAAAAACTTCTCGCCCGCGCGTCTGGCAAGGCCAGCGTGCAGGCCGGCGACAACATCTGGGTGAACGCCGACGTGCTCATGACGCACGACGTTTGCGGGCCGGGCACCATCGGCGTGTTCAAGCGCGAGTTCGGCAAGACCGCGAAGGTCTGGGACAAAAACAAAATCGTCATCATCCCCGACCATTACATCTTCACCGCCGACTCGAAGTCGAACCGCAACGTGGACATCCTCCGCGAATTCGCCGGCGAACAAGGTTTGCCTTATTTCTACGACGTCATTGATGACCCGAAAGGGCATTGGGTTTATGACGCCGTGAAGGGCAACATGAAGCGCCAATACGGTTCGCGCTACGCGGGCGTCTGTCACGCGGCGTTGCCGGCCAAGGGCCACACGCGTCCCGGCGAAGTGCTCTTCGGCACCGATTCGCACACCTGCATGGCGGGCGCGTTCAACCAATTCGCCACCGGCATCGGCAACACCGACGCGGGCTTCGTCATGGGCACGGGCAAATTGCTCATCAAGGTGCCGGAGACGATGCGCTTCCGCCTCGAAGGCAAGTTGCAGCCCGGCGTGATGGCGAAGGACATCATCCTGCACTGCATCGGCGAAATCGGTTTCGACGGCGCGACCTACCGCGCGATGCAGTTCGACGGCGAAGGCGCGAAGACGCTTTCGATGGACGACCGCATGACCATCGCGAACATGGCCATCGAAGCCGGCGGCAAGAACGGCATCTTTGAATTCGATTCGCGCACCGCCGAATACGTGGATGCGCGCGTCAAGTTGAATGGCACGAAGAGCAGTTACCAGCCGGTGGAGGCCGACAAGGACCAGAAGTTCGTCTATGAACTCGTGGTGGACTTGAGCAAGCTTGAGCCGACCGTCGCGTGCCATCCCGATCCGGGCCAGCGCAAGAAGGCCAAGGAGATGAACCAGCCGCTCGACCGCGCCTACGTCGGCTCCTGCACCGGCGGCAAGACGAGCGACTTCGTGGAGTTCGCGCGCGTTTTGCGCGGCAAGAAGGTGGTCATCGACACCTTCGGCGTGCCCGCGACGCCGGACATCGTCAACGATTTGCAGACGACGTATTGGGGCAACGACACGATTTGGAAAATCCTCGTGGACGCCGGCGTGCAGATGACCGAGAACGCCGGCTGTGCCGCGTGCCTCGGCGGGCCGGTGGACACGTTCGGCCGCATCAACAAGTCCGGCATCAACTGCATCAGCGCGACGAACCGCAATTTCCCCGGCCGCATGGGCGACAAGGAATCGAAGGTGTTCCTCGCGTCCCCGGCGACGGTCGCCGCGAGCGCGCTGACCGGCAAGGTCACTGACCCGCGCGAGTATTTAGGGAATTAAATTGCCCGCAGAAACAATTTCACCGCTTGTGCGCGCATCGCCCAAGCGGTGATTTTATTTAGGAATAAATTTATTTCACCAGCGCGGCGCCTGGCAGATAGACGGTGAAGGTCGTGCCTTCGCCGGCGACGGTGTGGACGTGGAGCGCGCCGTTGGCGGCCTTGACGAGGCGTTGCACGATGTTCAGCCCAAGGCCGGTGCCCTGGCGCGGACCTTTCGTGGTGAAATACGGATCGAAGATTTTCGGCAGCACCACGGCGGGAATGCCGGGGCCGGTGTCACGCACCCAGAGTTTCACCAGCGGTGGCGTGTTGCTCATGCTCTCAATGTTGAGCAGCCGGTCGGCGGTGCCATCCTTGAAGCGCGTCAAATCCAGCGGCGCATTAATGACTTCGCCGCCAATCTCCACGCGATGCGGCTGCGGCGTGCATTGGAAGGCGTTGACGGCGAGGTTCAGCAAAATCTGGATGAGGTCGGTGCCGTTGATGCGGACGGAAATCTCGTCGGCGAGCGGCGTGAGGCGAAATTCGTTGTCCTGCAAGCTCGGATGCACGCGCACCAGCTGCTCGAGGTCGTGCAACAACACATTGACGCTGGCGGAAACGGCGTCGCTGCTCTGCTGCCGGAGAAAACCGAGGTAGCGCCGCTGGATTTCGATGCAGTTGCTCATCTGCCGTTCGACGGAGACGAGGCGTTCCTTGATGAATTCCAGATCCTGCACCTCGAGCTTCGGCTTTTGGTTGAGCTTCTGGTTCAGCAATTGCACGAAACCGAAACTGACCGAGAGCGGGCCGTTGATGTCATGGATGATGCTGGCGTAAATATCGCCGCGCGTCTGCGCGATTTGTTCCTCGACGCGCTGGTTCTGCAACTCCGTGAGCAGTTCATGGACTTTTTCGGCGCTGTTGTGGATTTCGCTTTCCAACACGCGCCGCTGCATCGCCTGGTTCACCGCGCCGCGGATGGTGCCCAAATCGAACGGCTTGTTGATGTAGTCGCAGGCGCGCAAACGCAGCGCCTGGCGCATCGTGTCGGTCGTTTCAAACGCCGTGATCATGATGGCCTCGAGGTTCGGCCGCACGAACCGGAGCCGTTCCAGCACTTCAATGCCAGACATGCCGGCCATGCGGATGTCGAGAATGGCGACGTCAATTTCGTTCTGCTGCGCGAGCTCAATGGCCTTCGGGCCGTCATCCGCCAGCAGCAAATCATACTGATCCTTGAAAATCAGCTTGAGCGACATGCGCGGCCCTTCTTCATCGTCCACGATGAGCACCGTGCCGCGCCGTTTCGGAGCCGGCGTGGCGGCAATAAGTTCGGAGATGGCTTGGCTGGCTTGCACCAGCGGGTCAACGGTCGCAGACATAATCCGACGAAACTAACGCAATAAAAATCCGTCTCAAGCAGAAAGCGTCCGGCGCAGCCACTCCAAAGCCTGCGTCGCCGTCACCTGCTTGAACGTCGCGCGGTCCCAGACGTTGAGAAATTTTTTTACCTCCACGCCCGCCGCCGAGGCGAGCGCGATGAACACCGTGCCTACCGGTTTTTCCGGCGTGCCGCCCGCCGGCCCGGCGATGCCGGTCATGGCAATGGCCAAATCGGAGCCGAATTTGCCCCGCGCACCCACGGCCATTTCGCGCGCCACGGCTTCGCTCACCGCGCCGTGCGCCGCGAGCGTTTCTGCGCGCACGCCGAGAAACTTTTCCTTCGCGACATTGGCATAGCTCACCACGCCGCCGAGAAAAATTTCCGACGCGCCGGGCACGTCCGTGATGCGGTTGGCCAGCAGGCCGCCGGTGCAGGATTCCGCCACCGCCAGCGTCTTTTGCTTTTGCCTGAGCAGTTTTACGACGACCTGCTCAATCTCTTCATCGTCGCGGCCAAAAATATTTTCGCCCAATATCCGCTGCACCACCGCCTCGGCTTCAGCCGCGAGCTTTGCGGCCGCCGCGCCGCTGGCGACGAGCCGCACGTCCACCGCGCCGGGCCGCGCGCAATAGCCGACCTCCAGGCCGCGCGCCACCAACGGCTGCAAATCCGCCTCGACAAATTCCTGCACGCGCGATTCGCCGATGCCGGTCGTGAGCAACGTGCGGCAGACGAAAATTTCATCCGCAAATTCCCGTTTCAGCAACGGCACCACAAACGTGTCGAACATCGGCCGCAACTCGCGCGGCGGGCCGGGCAGCATCACGAGCCATTGGGAATTTCCAATTTCCATCGCCAGCCCCGGCGCGGTTCCTGTTTGATTCAAGAAAACTTCGGCGCCTTCGGGCACCAAGGTCTCCACGTCGGTTTTTTGCGGGCGCGGGCGGCCGCGCTTGGCGAAGAAATTCTCGATGTGCGCCAGAACTTCTTTGTTCGCAATTAATTTTTTGCCTAGCAATTCCGCGATCAATTCGCGCGTGAGGTCGTCGGAGGTTGGGCCGAGGCCGCCGGTGGTGATGATCAGGTCCGCGCGGCCCAAGGCTTCGCGCACGGCTTGCTGGATTTCGCTGCCGGTGTCCGCGATGGCCACCTGCCGCGTGACGACGTGGCCGAGGTCGGCGAGCCGGCGGCAAAGCCATTGCTGATGCGTGTTCAGCACGCGGCCCAGCATCAGTTCGCTGCCGGTGTTGACGATTTCGACGTTCATAATTGCGAAGAAGAAACCACGAAACAACCAAAAGACACGAAAGAAAAATCCTTTTCGCGTCTTTTGGTTGTTTCGTGGTTAATTAATCACGGCTTTGGCGCCTTGGGTTTTGGCTTGCGCGCATCGGCGGTGAAGCTGCCCAACAGATAGCTCTTCTCCGCGTCCGGCGTGCAGAGCCAGATTTTCCCCGGCAGCTTGTTGTTCGCCAGCGCGCCAAACTCCAGTCGCATCGCGTAGCCGCTGTCGTAATTGTCCTTTTGCACCGCGCCGGCGGCGTCCTTCCAACGCAGGGAAACCTTCGCCGCCTTGTCCGCGTCGCTGGTCACGTTGAGAATCTGGCCGGACAACGCCTCCGCCAGCGCGCCGCCGAAATTGATTTGCACGCCGAACTCCACCGAACCGCGCGTGCCCTGACGCAGCGTCAACGTGCCGTTTTGGAAGGAGGCGCGCTCGATGATGAAATCCAGCCCGTGGATGCGGCCCGCCGCCGGTGTGTCGGGAATGGCGTTGGTGTTGAGCGCGAGCATCCAGTTCGTGTCGCTGGCCGGCGGCGCGGGCGGCGGTTTCGGCGGCTCTGTCTTTTTGACCGGGGTGGCGACTGTGAGCGGCGGTGGCGTCGCATGTTTGGCGCGATAAACGAAGAATCCGCCCGCGCCCGCCACGGCTAAGAGTGCCAGCGCGATAACGATGGCGAGCGGAAAACTCTTTTCCGGCGTCGCGGCTGCCGGCGTGTCCAAGCCGCGCACGGAAATCTTTTTCTCGGAAACCTTCGTGCCGGTGAGGATGAACTTGGCGTCGGCCGTGGGCGCCTGCGGCGCAGTAATCTTTTGGAAGCATGTGGGGCACTCCATCACGGAGCCACCCTGCGAAACGTCGCACATCATGTGCTGGCCGCACACGGGACAGGCAAATTTGAATTCGCTCATGCTGCGGCGCCAACATTTCACACTCCACGCAATTCGGCAATCCACAATTTTCACGACCCCGCCGCAAAAAATGTGTTCAACCGCGCCAAACTGTGCTTTTAATGTGGCAACAACTATGAACAAAAAATCTCCCGTTTCCCGCAGCGGTCGTTTCGCGGGCGGCCCCGCCGCCGACGTCGCGCAATTCACCGAATCCATTTCCTTCGATTGGCGCTTGTGGCAACACGACATCCAGGGCTCCCTCGCGCACGCGACGATGCTCCAGAAAATCGGCGTGCTGAAGCCAAACGAATTGAGCGCCATCACCAGAGGCTTGAAACAAATCGGTAAGGAAATCGCCGCCGGAAAGTTTTCGTGGAAGCCCGAACTCGAAGACGTCCACATGAACATCGAGGCCGAGCTGACCAAACGCGTTCCTGCCGGCGCGAAGCTGCACACCGCCCGCTCCCGCAACGACCAAGTCGCGCTCGACGTGCGGCTCTGGCTGCGCGATGAAATCACCGCACTGCTCAAGGAAATCGCCGATTTGCAGCGCGCCCTGGTCACACTCGGCGAGAAGAATGCCGAGGTCATCATTCCCGGCTACACCCACATGCAACGCGCGCAGCCCGTCTATCTCGCACATCATCTGCTTGCCTACGTCGAGATGCTGGAACGCGATTGCGAGCGCCTTTGGGACTGCCATTCGCGCGTGAACGTCTGCCCGCTTGGCAGCGGCGCGATTGCCGGTTCGACCTTGCCGCTCGACCGCAAGCTGGTGGCCAAGTTGCTAGGTTTTGTGAATGCCAGCGGCGAAGTCCAGCTCACGCAAAATTCCATGGACGCCGTCAGCGACCGCGATTTCGCCGTGGAATTCTGCGCCGCCGCCGCATTGCTGGCCGTTCACATTTCGCGGCTCGCGGAAGACGTGATTCTTTGGGCCGGCGCGGAATTTAATTTCATCCGGATCGCCGACGCCTACACCACCGGCTCGTCGCTCATGCCGCAGAAAAAAAATCCCGACATCGCCGAACTCGCGCGCGGCAAGACCGGCCGCGTCTTCGGCAACCTGATGTCGCTGCTCACGCTGCTAAAAGGTTTGCCGATGACCTACAACCGCGATTTGCAGGAGGACAAGGAACGCCTGTTCGACACCGCCGACACCGTGCGCGCAACCACGCGGCTCATGGCCGCGATGCTGTCGCACACGCTGGTGAACAAGCTGGCCTGCGCCACGGCGGCGGCCGACCCGGCGCTGCTGGCCACCGACCTGGCGGATTATCTCGTGCGCAAAGGCATGCCGTTCCGGCAGGCGCATCATGTGGTGGGCGCGGTGGTGGCGCTGGCGGAGCGAAGCTTCAAACCCCTGAACGGACTCACGCTCGCGGAATTGCAAGAGATTGATAAAACCTTTGGCCGCGACGCGCTGGGCGTGTTCAACCTGAAAACGGCGATGGCGAAACGCAACCTGACCGGCGCCCCGGGCACCAAGGAAGTCGCGAGGCAACTGGCCCGCTGGCGGGAACAGCTTTCTTGATTTCGTGAACATTACGCTCAACGAATTGTTGAAGCAAACGTCGCGCTCGTTTTACCTGACGCTGCGCGTGCTGCCCGCCGCCGTGCGCCCGCAAATCGGCCTGGCCTACCTGCTCGCCCGCACCACGGACACCATCGCGGACACGGAAATTTTGCCGGTGGCGCAACGGTTGGACGCGCTCAAAAAATTGCGCGAACGGATTCTCAGCCAAACTTCCACCCCGCTGCGTTTCGGCGAACTGGCCCAGCAGCAAGGCGAGCCGGCGGAGAAAGTTTTGCTGGAACGGGTCGAGGACGCGCTGGCGGCGTTGAAAGAATTTTCAGCGGCGGATGTGAGATTGATTCGCGACGTGCTGGGAACCATCACGAGCGGTCAGGAGCTGGACCTGCGGCGGTTCGGTGGCAGCGCCCCGGGCCAGCAATCCAATCAAAAAATAATTTCCCTCCAAACGGCGGCGGAGCTGGATGATTATACCTATCGCGTGGCCGGCTGCGTGGGCGAGTTCTGGACGAAGATTTGCCGCGCGCATCTTTTTCCCGACGCGCGGCTGGATGAAAAACAATTCATCACGGACGGCATCCGGTTCGGCAAGGGTTTGCAGCTGGTGAATATTTTGCGCGATTTGCCGGCAGATTTGAAAAACGGCCGCTGCTATCTGCCCACACAACGGCTCGAGGAGGCGAAGCTGTTGCCGGAGACGCTGCTCTCACCGGTGAACCAGGCGAAGTTCCTGCCGCTGTATCGCGAGCAGCTGGCCAAGGCGGAGGCGCATCTGGCCGCAGGCTGGCGCTACACGAACACGTTGCCGTTCGGGCAATTTCGCGTGCGGCTGGCGTGCGCGTGGCCGATTCTCATCGGCGTGCGGACGCTTGCCAAGCTGCGCGGCGCGGGCGTGATCGAGTTGTCGCAGCGCGTGAAAGTGTCGCGCGGCGAGGTGCGCGGCATAATTTTCCGGTCGCTGATGGCCAGCCCGTTCCCGCCGGCATGGCGGAAATTGTATGCGCCAGCTGGAAATGCAGTTGATTCGCAGGCGGAATTGGCGTAAGAAGTCGCCATGCAGATTCCCAAAGTTTCCCTTTTGATTTGCGCCGTCGCCCTGAGCGGCAGTTTGACCCTGTGCGCTCAAGATACTCCCGCCCAAGCCGCCGCCCGCGCGGCGTTGCTGGAAAAGATGAGCGAGTTGCAGGCGAATCCGCCGGCCGATACCACGGCACCCGCGCCGGAAACCGCCGCGCCCGTGGCCACGCCCGCCGCTGCCGGCACGGTGTCGGTGATGGAAACGCCGGACGAAAATGCCGCCACGCCGGATGTTGCCAGCGCCACGGCCGCCGCGCAAAAAGCCCAGCTTGACGCCCAACAGGCCCAGGCCGCCGCCGCCCAAGCGCAAGCGGCGGTGCAGGCGCATGCCCAGGCTGCCGCCCAGGCGCAGGCCGCTGCGGAAAATCAGGCGCAGACCGTGAAACAATTGCAGGTGCTGGCCGAGGAGGCCAAAGCGAAGGCAGAAAAAGCCGCCAGCGATGCCCAGGCCCAAGCGCAAGCTGTGGCGGAGTTGCAGAAAGAAGCCGAAGCCGCCGCCCAAGCCCAGACCGAAGCCAAGAAAATACAAGCCGCCGCCGCGCTTTCCGATGCCGATGCGCAAGCCAAGGCCAAAGCCGTCGCGCAGGCGCAGGCGCAGGCGCAGGAAACTGCCGCCGCCGCCGAAAAGGCCAAGGCGGACATTGCCAAATTGAAAACGGCTTCCGACAAGGCGCAAGCCGATGCCCAAGCGAAAGCTCAAGCACTTGAACAGGCGAATGCCGCCGCGCAGCAAAAGCTGGACGCCGCCGCCCAGGCCCAAACCGAGGCCCAGAAAACCGCCGATGCCGCCGCCCAGGCGCAAGCCGAGGCGGTGAAGGCAAAACAGGCCGCTGAACAAGCCTCTGCCGAAGCCGAGGCGAAGGTGCAAGCCGTGGCCAACGCCAAAAAACAATCCGAGGACGTGACCAAGGCGCAAGCCGCCGCCGCTGAAGCCCAAGCCGCCGCCGCCCGCGCGGACTCCGCCGCGCAAGCCCAGGCCCAAGCCCAGGCCGAGAACGAGCAGAAGGCAAAAATGGAAGCGGATGCCGCCCAGCAAGCCAAAACCGAAGCTGAGAAGTTGAAACAGATTTCCGATCAGGCCACCGCCCAGGCGCAGGCCAAAGCTCAAGTTGCCGCCGAGGCTAAACAAGCTGCATTGCTCGCCGAACAGAAACGCGCTGCCGCCGAGGCTCAAGCCCGCGCGGAAGCCAAGGCCAAAGCGGAAGCGGCTGCTAAATTAAAAGCGCAGCAGGAAGCCGAAGCCCGCGCCAAAGCCGAGGCGGAAGCCCAAGCCCAGGCCCAGGCGCAAAAGGAAGCAGAAGCCAAAAAGGCGGCGCAACTCGCTGAGCAAAAACGCGCGGAAGCGGCCGCCCAAGCCCAAGCCAAAGCCGAAGCGGCTGCCAAAGTGAAAGCACAGAAGGAAGCCGACGCCAAACAGGCCGCCATTCTCGCCGAGAAAAAGCGCTTGGAGGCGGAAGCCAAGAAACAGGCCGTGCTGGAGGCGCAAAAGCGCGCCGCCAATTCCCCCGCCGCCACGGCGGCGGTCAACGCGCCCGCCAAGGAACTGGGCTTGAAACAGCTTGATGCCCCGGCCCTGCCGATTTCCCAAGCTAAACAAGACAAGCTCGCGGCGTTACTCCAGCTTTACAAGGCCGACAAGCTGTCGCCGGAAGATTACCAGACCCAGCGCAGCGCCATTCTCGCGGAACCTTAAAATAATTTTAGTTCAAAACCCGCCGGAATTTTCCGGCGGGTTTTTTTGCTTTTACCAACCTTGAACTTTCGCCGGCTGACTCTAAAATACCGCCTTTATGCATAGCTTCCGTTACGTCGGGAAAAATTTGTTTTGCGAAGGTGTGAGCGTGGACGCGCTCGCCAAAAAATTCGGCACGCCGCTCTACGTCTATTCGCAGGCGACGCTGGAGGATCATTTTCAAAAATTGGATTCCGCGCTCGCGCCGCTCGACCACCTCGTCTGCTTTGCGATGAAGGCGAACTCCAACCTTTCCGTGATGCGCACGCTGGCGAATCGCGGCAGCGGTTTCGACGTGGTGAGCGCAGGCGAATTGCAGCGGGTCATCGCGGCGGGCGGCGATCCGAAGAAGTGTGTGTTCGCCGGCGTGGCGAAATCGGCCGCGGAAATTGAATTTGCGCTGCGCAAGGGGATTTACTCCTTCAACTGCGAGAGCGAGCCAGAAATTCTGCGCATCAACAAGGTGGCGGCGCGTTTGAAAAAACGCGCGCCCATCGCTGTGCGCATCAATCCGAACGTGTCGGCCAAGACGCATTCCAAAATCACCACCGGCACCTACGAAAACAAATTTGGCATCCAGTTCGAGCACGTCGAGGCAATTTATGCGCGCGCCAGCAAGCTGAAAAACATCTGGCTGCGCGGCGTGCAAATGCACATCGGCTCGCAGCTCACGGACGTGACGCCTTACGAACTGGCGGTGAAAAAAGTTCTGCCGCTCGTGAAAAAACTGGCAGCAAAAGACAAACTTGAATTTTTCAGCCCCGGCGGCGGCTTGGGTATTATTTACAATCCTGCGCTCGCCAGCGGTTCCGCCGCGTGGTGGAAATCGTCTGCCGCGAAGGGCATTTTGACGCCGGCCAGCTACGCAGAAAAATTGCTGCCGCTGCTGAAGCCGCTGGGCTTGAAGATTCTCATCGAGCCGGGCCGTTTTATTGTTGGCAATGCCGGCGCGCTCGTCACGCAGGTGGAATATGTGAAGCGCACGGGCAAAAAGAATTTCGTCATCGTGGACGCCGCGATGAATGACCTCATCCGCCCGGCGTTTTACGATTCCTACCACGAAATCGTGCCGGTCGTGAACAAAGGCGGCGCGACAATTTCATCCGACGTCGTCGGCGGCATCTGCGAGTCCGGCGATTATTTCTGCAAAGACCGCCCGCTGGCGAAAATCGGCGAGGGCGACCGGTTAGCATTGTTGAGTGCCGGCGCCTATGGTTTCGTGATGGCCAGCACCTACAACACGCGGCCGCTGGCGGCGGAAGTTTTGGTCAACGGCAAAAAATTTGCCGTCGCGCGCGAACGCCAAAAAGTAAAAGATATTTGGGCGGACGAAAAAGTTGTGGCATGGTTGAAGTAAGATTGTGAGCGAAGAAACTTCCATCGCGGCATATTGGTCGGACGGCATGAACGAAGCCGGCCTTGCCGATTGGGCGCGGCGGCTGCGCGCGCGGTTGCCGGCGAAAACTGTTTCGCTTGGCCTCGTCTTCATGTCGCCAAAGTTTTTTCCGCACGCGGAACAGGTTTTGGAAATTCTCCGGCTGCACGCGCAGATTCCGCTGCTCGCCGGCTGCTCCGGCGGCGGCCTCGTTGCCAATTCCGAAGAACTCGAAAGCGCCGGCGGCCTGGTGCTGGCGCTCTATTCGCTGCCCGGCGCAAAACTGAAAGGCGTCCGTTTTACGCAGGAACAGGTCGAGGCGGCGGACGGCGAAAATTATTGGCCGGTGGAAAATGGCCTGACCAAGGAACAGGTCAACGGCTGGCTGGCGTTCATTGACCCGTTTCATTTGGACGCGGAAAGCTGGTTGCGGTCATGGAACAAAAACTATTCCGGCACGCCGGTCTTTGGCGGCCTGGCCAGCGGCAATTTCCCCGAACCGCTCGCGCAGGTTTATCTCGACGGCGAGGTGTTTGAGGATGGCGGCGTGGCCATCGCGGTCGGCGGCGAGGTGGCTTTGGCAGGCGTGATTTCGCAAGGCTGCACGCCCATCGGCGAGGCGTGGACGCTAACGCGCGTCGAGCAAAACCTCATCCGCAACATCGCCAACCGGCCCGCGTATGCCGTGCTGTCAGAGACGGTGCAAAACCTGCCGCCGGAAGAGCAGCGCAAGGTGCAGGGCAACCTCCACATTGGCCTCGTCGTGAACGAATACCTCGACGAATTTCATCGCGGTGATTTTCTCGTGCGCAACCTGCTTGGCGGCGACCCGAATTCCGGCGTGCTGCAGGTCGGCGCGTTGCCGCGGATGGGTCAGACCATCCAGTTTCAACGCCGCGATGCCGCCGCGGCGGCGGAGGACTTGGCGGAATTGCTTGCAGACGAAAAAACGCGGCTCGCTGGGACGGAAATTTATGGCGGCTGCCTCTTTTGTTGCAATGGTCGCGGCAAAAATTTGTTCGGCCGGCCCAGCCACGATTCGGAACTGGTGCAGACGCATTTCGGCCCGACGGGTATCGCCGGATTTTTCTGCAACGGCGAAATCGGCCCCATCGGCGACAAGAATTTTCTCCATGGTTTCACGGCTTCGCTGGCGCTCTTTGTGAAGAAGTCAGCGTAATTCGCCATTGCTTTTGGCGGCCAAGCCGCCATCCTCACCGGACAATTTGTGCCAGACGAACAATCCAATCTGAATTCGCCACGTCGCTCCGACGGCAATCGCCGCCGTGGTCGCCGAGGTGGTCGCAGCCGCAGCCGCAGTCCGCGCCCGGCAGCGGAAAAAGCGCCTACGGAAATAATTTCTCCCGCGCCGAAGACCATTGAAACCGGCAGCGAAACCGCCGCGCCGCTGGAATCGCCCGAAACGACGCACCCGGAACACGACGCCGAACCGACTGGCGGTTTTCGCGAACCACATCCGGAAACCCCCGAAGGTTTCCACACGCATGAAGACGCGCCGCCCGCCGAGCCGCACGAGCCAGAACCGGTTGCCGAGGCTGCGCCCGAACGCCCGCGCGAGCCACGCCGCGAACAAAGGCACGATGACCGCCGCGACGAGCGGCGCAACGAACGTCCGCCGCAACCGCCGGCGCGCATTCCGGTCAGCCAGCGCCAATGGATCAAGCCCGCAGACTTTCGCCCCGCCGAGCCGACCGCCATCACGCAAGCTGTTGAACACGCGATGTTCATCGCCACGGCGCTGAAGGAATTGCACGATCAGATGGACGAAGTTTTGGAACTCGTCGAGATTGCCGAGCGTCAGAAAATCGCCGATGAGCGTGAACTCGAAGAGTTGCGCCGCGCGCTGCGCCGCATTCAGCCGCAACGTCAGCCGCCGCCGCATCAGCATCCGCACCACCAGCCACCGCCGCGCCAGCAGCCGCGCCGCGACGAGCCGCGGCCACCGCAGCTGCCGCGCGAGCAGATCGAAAAATCTGAGAAGCCGCCTTCAGATACGGAACCGCAGCCGCCGGTGGAATAAAAAACTTTCCGCGCCGTGAACCTCGCGGAAAAACAACAGCAACTCACCGCCACGCTGACCGCGCTGAAAAACGGGCAAGACCGTTTGGCTTTGCTCGTTGAACACGCAAAAAAACTTCCGCCGCTCCCGCCGGAACAGCGCGTGGAAGAAAATTTGATTCCCGGCTGTCTCGCGAAGCTGTGGTTTGTCCCAGAAGCCCGTGACGAGAGCTGTTTTTTTGCCTGCGATTCGGATTCGCTCGTCGTGAAAGCCATCGCTGGATTGCTCTGCAGTTTTTACAGCGGCCACGCGCCCGATGAAATTCTCAGGCACGATTCGCAATTTCTTGCGCCGCTCGGCATCACGCAGCACCTCACCCCCAACCGCCGCAACGCGCTCGCCAAAGTCTGGGAACGCATCCGGCAGTTTGCCGAGGCCAATGCGAAATGAAATTTTACGACGCACACAATCACTTGCAGGACGACCGCTTTTCTGGCCGGCAAACAGAATTGTTGACCGCTTGCGAAAAGGCCGGCATCAAAAGAATGGTCGTGAATGGCGCGTGTGAGGAGGATTGGCCGCAGGTATTGCAACTGGCGCGGGAAAATCAAATGGTGCTGCCGAGTTTTGGCTATCATCCGTGGTATCTGCATGAACTTACGCCGGACTGGCTGGCAAATCTGAAAAAAATTCTCGACGCCGTTCCCAGTGCTGTCGGGGAAATTGGTCTTGATCGCTGGAAACCGGATTTGCCTTACGCCGGTCAGGAGGAAGCTTTTCTCGCGCAGCTACAGGTTGCCGCCGGGCGAAATCTGCCGGTGAGCATCCACTGTTTGCAGGCGTGGGGCCGCTTGCTGGAACTGCTCCAAAGCCATCCGCGGCCGGCGTGCGGCTTTGTGCTTCACAGCTTTGGCGGGCCGGCGGAGATGATTCCCGCGTTCGCCAAGCTCGGCGCGTATTTCAGTTTTCCCGGCTACTTTTTGCACGAGCGTAAATGGAAACAGCGCGCAGCTTTCAAAAATGTTCCGCCGGACCGGTTGCTGGTTGAAACCGATGCGCCAGACCAGCCTTTGCCAGCGGCAAATATTTTAGTTCGACTCGCTGATGGAAATGCCAAGCCAGTGAATCATCCAGCCAATCTGCCCGCCGTTTATGCCGGCCTCGCCGCGTTTTTTGGAATAAAAACGGAATCGCTCGCGGCGCTGGTAGAAGAAAATTTTTTACGCTTGTTCGGGAATTTATAAATCAGCTTGCCACGATTTTTTGCACCATGACACCCGCCGCTGCAAAACCGAAGGCGCCGGTGACAAACGTCGCCGAGCCGAGGCCGCCGTTGCAATTCAGCCGCGTGCCATCTTCTGCCGCCGAACGCATTTCGCAGACCGAGCCGTCCGCCTGCGGAAAGACAGTGCGTTCCACCGAATAAACGCACGGCACATCCATCGCCTGTTGCCCGGTGGGAAAACCGTGTTCCTGACGCAAACGCCGGCGCACTTCCGCCAGCAATTTGTCGTGGCTTGCCTGGGACAGGTCGCCGACGCGCACGGCGGTCAACTCACGCCGTCCGCCCGCGCCGCCGGAGGTGATGACGGGCATTTTTTTTTCTCGGCAACGCACCAATAGCAAAACTTTGTTCGTCACGTCGTCAATCGCATCGAGGATGAAATCAAAATTTTCCGCGAGCAATTCAGCGGCGGTTTGTTCATTGAAAAAATTTTGCACTGCCGTCACGCGGCATTCAGGATTGATAGCGAGGATGCGCTCGACCATGACTTCGACTTTTGCGCGACCGATGGTTTCGGTGAGCGCGTGCAGTTGGCGGTTGATGTTCGTCATGCAAACTTCGTCCAAGTCCACCAGCGTCAGGGCGCCGACGCCGGAGCGGGCGAGCGCTTCCGCTGCCCACGTGCCGACACCGCCAATGCCAACAACGCAGACGTGCGCGGCGCGGAGTTTTTCCAAGCCGATTTTGCCGTAAAGCCGCGCAATGCCGCCGAATCTGGTTTCAAAATCGCTCATGCGAAATTGAATTATGAAGGATGAATGCAGAATGATGAAGCGGAAAGCGGCCACGCGGCGATGGTCTTATTTTTATCTCCAGTAACCATAACTGCCACGGGCCGGACATAATTTACATCTGCAAAGGCTGTCTGGTAGCTGCTGGCAGTTTTGAACCGAACCCTGAATAATTTTGCGTTCAAACATCCTAGGGTGGATAATTTGTTCCGATTAGAAATTCCCGAACGCAAACAGAACATGAAAACTTCCGTTTTTAGCCAACGTATCAGCGCTATTCTATTTTTATTTGCCGCGACTTCAACTCTGCCGGCGGCTCCGAATCCAGCCTCGCATGATTATCCGTTTCAGCCAGTGCCGTTCACGGCGGTGCATCTGACGGACGGCTTCTGGGCGCCACGCCTGGAGACCAACCGCCTGACAACAATTCCTTACGCGTTCGGAAAATGCGAGGAATCGGGACGCATGTATAATTTCGAGCGGGCGGCGGCAGTGCTGCGCGGGGAAAAGATCACGGACAAAAAGCCGCCGGGATATCCCTTTGATGACACCGACCCTTACAAAATTCTGGAGGGCGCTTCGTATTCGCTCGCAGTTCAGCCTGACCCCAAGCTGGATGCGTATTTGGACAAGCTCATTGCGCTTATCGCCTCGGCGCAGGAACCGGACGGCTATCTTTACACGACGCGGACGATTGATCCGCAACATCCGCACGAGTGGTCAGCAAGCCAGCGCTGGGTCAAGGAACAGGAGCTGAGTCACGAACTTTACAACGCCGGCCATCTTTTCGAGGCCGCCGTAGCCCATTACCAAGCCACCGGGAAAACAAATTTGCTGCAGATTGCGGTTAAGGAGGCAAATTTGCTATGCACCACGTTTGGACCGGCGACCAACCAACTGCATTTCTGGCCCGGCCATGAAATTGTGGAGATGGGCTTGGCCAAGCTGTATCGCGCCACGGGTAACGTGCGCTATCTCGACCTAGCAAAATATTTTATCGACGACCGCGGCAGCCGTCCCGGCGGTGACGATTATCATCAATCGCGCATACCGCCCGTGGAGCAGACCGAAGCCATCGGCCATGCAGTGCGCGCCGGCTATCTTTACAGCGGGATGGCGGACGTCGCGGCGCTGACCGGCGACACCAATTATCTCCGCGCAATTGACACGATTTGGGAAAACTGCGTCGGCAAAAAACTTTACATCACCGGCGGCATCGGCGCGCGGCATGCCGGCGAGGCGTTCGGAAACAATTACGAACTGCCGAATCTCTCCGCTTACAACGAGACCTGCGCCGCCGTGGCGAATGATTATTGGAATCAAAGGCTTTACCTGCTGCACGGCGACGCCAAATACGTGGACGTGCTCGAGCGCACGCTTTATAACAGCCTGCTGGCGGGCGTTTCGCTCGACGGCACGAAATTTTTCTATCCAAATCCGCTCGAATCCGACGGCAATTACGAACGCAGCCCATGGTTCGGCTGCGCCTGTTGCCCCGGCAACATCACGCGTTTTCTGCCGTCGCTGCCGGGCTATTTTTACGCGCAGAAAAACGACAGTGTTTTCGTGAATCTCTTTGCCAGCGGAACCGCCGACCTCAAGCTGGATGACGGTTGCGCCATCAAGCTGACGCAGACCACTCGATATCCGTGGGATGGGGCGGTTAAAATCACCTTGGCCCTGGAAAAGAAATCCAGATTCACTGTCGCCGTCCGCATTCCCGGCTGGGCGCGTAATGAAGCTGTGCCGGGCGGGCTATATCATTTTGCCGAAAGCGCCACCAGCGAACCCGTCACGCTCAAGGTCAACGGCCAAATTATTCCCATCAAGTTGGATCACGGTTACGTCCGGATCAACCGCCTCTGGAAAAATGGTGACATGATTGCATTAGATCTGCCGATGCCCGTTCAACGCGTAATTGCCAGCGAGAAAGTAAGGGCGGATCGTGGCCGCATCGCTTTACAGCGCGGGCCGATTATGTATTGTGCCGAATGGCCAGATAATCCGATCGGCAAAGTCCGGAATCTCGTATTACCGGGCGACCAAACCTTCAAGGCAGCTTTTGAGCCGTCGCTGCTAAATGGCATTGAGACTATCAGCGGCAATTCATTGGTGGTCACCAAGAATGCCGATGGTTCGGCTATGAAAACAGACCAACCTTTCAAAGCCATTCCTTATTTTGCTTGGGCCAACCGCGGCAAGGGCGAAATGGCCGTATGGTTTGCGGAAACGAGTGTGCCCAGCCCGTAAAAGCACCTTCGGTGCCGCCTCTTCCACATCCCGGTCCCAAACTGGCTTTCCAAAAGTGATGGAATGTTGTCGGGAGCCGGCGCGAATCATATTGTGCCAACCGTGACAAATCTCACCGCTATTTGGCACAATTTGGTGCGCCAAATTTTCTACGTATTTATTCTTGAAGCGGCAAAACTGCTTGAATCTATTGTGCATTTTGACATCGGTATGGTTGGCATTGCATAAGCTATACAGAAATCGTTGGATAATTAACCATTTAACGAAAGGATAAATTATGAAACTGATGCAATACCAACGTCCGTCACTGGCCTGGCCGACTTTCGGCCGGCTGAGCAACCTGCAGGATGAAATTGACCGCCTGTTCGAATCGCCGTTGACCGGCTGGGCGCCAGCGCTCGACGTGCATGAAGACAAGGACAGCTTCAGCGTCCGCGTGGAGTTGCCCGGCATGAAGCGCGAGGATATCGAAGTCTCGCTGCACGACGGCGCGCTCGTCATCTCCGGCGAACGGCAGAGCGAAAAAATCTCCGAAGGCACGGAAGTCCACCGGCAGGAACGGTTCTATGGGAAATTCTCGCGGGCACTGACCCTGCCGGCGGCGGTCGCGGGCGACAAGGTGAAGGCGCAATACAAGGACGGCATCCTGACCGTCACGCTGCCCAAGGCTGAGGAAGCCAAGCCGAAAGCTATCACCGTCAGCGAATAATCAAACCAAAAAATAAAAGGCGGGAACCACGATTGGTTCCCGCCTTATTTGCCCTAAAATCAGACGTAGAAATAAACGTAGGCGGCAAACGATACGGCGGCCATTCCAGCGGCGGCCGCGATTGACCACAGAAAACTCTTCTGTCGCGCGGCAATCGAGAATGTTGAGATAATCACCGCCATTTGCGCCGCCAGCATGCCGTAGAAAAATTTGGCGCTGCGCTTGTGGTGATGCTCGGCAGAAATGTTGCCCTTGCGCACTTGTAATTCGAGGACACCGCCGATAACGGAATTCAATTTTGCCTCCGCATCATAGCGCGTCGCCGTGTAGCGCAGCCGCGCCGCCGAAAAACTGCGGAAAACATTTTTGTCTCCAGCCATCAAGGTTTCGTCCAGCTTGTCTGAGGTTTTGTTAATGGACTTGGTAGCTTGATCAAAGGCATTCGCAGCCTCCTTCGCGGCCATCAGCGATTCGGCGAGCGTCACGTCCTTGATTTTCGTTAGCATCACGGTGATTTCGGTTTCGGGCTGCGAATTTTCCACGGCAGCCAGCGCGGCGTTCACGCTTTCATCCAACTTTGCCGGCGTCGCAGTGGGAACTTTATTGTTTACTAGCGCGTCAAGCGTCGCCGCATCCGCGCCCGGCAGCGCATCCGCCGCCAGCGGTGTTACATCGCTTGTCGCCGCGAGCAAATCGAGCGTGTTGTGCGCCACGGCGCTGCGGAGTTTTTTCGCCTGATAATAGCTCCACTGGTCACCAGCCTTGGACTGAAGCTGTGCGGCCGCCGAGCGGTCGTATTGCGCTTTGGTCATCTCGCTGGACGCCAACCCGGCCAGCATCGTGGCGATGACAGTCATGACAATGGGCGTCGCGCCGAGGATTTTACCCCACTTGTTCTGGGGCAAATCTTTTTTCAAATCGTCCGGAATTTGGATTTTAGCAGCCATAAGATTTTAGTTTTTCCGACGCCAGCTTACACCGGAAAAATTTCTTGGCCAGCCCCCAAATGCGACCGGGCTTGAGCTTTGGCCGGATTTGGCCTATTTCTCGACCATGTATATCGTGCATGTCCATGTCCAGGTGAAGCCAGAATGCATCGCAGCTTTCAAAGTCGCCACGCTCGCCAACGCGCGCGCCAGCGTGCAGGAACCCGGCGTCGCACGCTTCGACGTCGTGCAACAGACCGATGACCCCACAAAATTCGTCCTGATCGAAGTCTATCGCGATACCGCCGCGCAGGCTGCGCACAAAGAGACGAAACATTATCCCATCTGGCGCGACACCGTCGCCGACATGATGGCCGAGCCGCGCACCAGCGTGAAATTTCAGAATATTTTCCCCGACGAGCAAAATTGGTAAGATGAATTTTGATTTTGCCACGGCCACGCGCATTGTTTTCGGAGCTGGCGCATTTGCTCATGTCGGCGCCAACGTAAAAAACTTAGGCCGACGCGCGCTCGTAGTTACCGGCAAGAATCCAACCCGCGGGGAAAAATTGCTGGCGAACCTCTCCGCCAGCGACATCGGCGCGGCAACCTTTTCCGTCAGCGGTGAACCAGAAATATCCACTGTCAAAACCGGCGTGGCACTGGCGAAAAACGAGCATTGCGATTTCGTCATCGCCATCGGCGGCGGCAGCGTGATTGACGCTGGCAAAGCCATTGCTGCAATGCTGACGAACACCGGCGACCTGCTCGATTACCTTGAAATCATCGGGCAAGCCAAGGCATTGCCAAAACGAAGTGCGCCGTTCATCGCCATTCCAACGACCGCCGGCACCGGCGCGGAAGTCACGCGCAACGCCGTGCTCGCTTCACCGGAACACAAAGTCAAAGTCAGCTTGCGCAGTCCGCTGATGCTGCCGCGCATTGCGGTCGTTGATCCTGAACTGACTTACGATCTGCCGCCGGCGCTCACCGCAACAACCGGTCTCGACGCGTTGACGCAACTCATCGAGCCCTACGTCTGCTTGCGCGCCAATCCGTTAACGGACGGATTTTGTGAGCAAGGAATTTTCCGCGCTGCACGTTCATTGCGTGACTGCGTTTTCAACGGCCAAAATCAATCGGCGCGCGAAGACATGGCGATTGCCAGTTTGTTCGGCGGACTCGCGCTGGCGAATGCCGGACTCGGCGCAGTGCACGGTTTTGCCGGACCGATTGGCGGCATGTTTCCCGCGCCGCACGGAGCCATTTGCGCCGCGTTGCTGCCGCACGTCATGGCGGCGAATCTCCGCGCTCTACGCGAACGCGACCAAAACAGCTATGCGTTGCGCCGCTATTACCGGATTGCCAGCATGGTAACTGGCAACCCAAATTATGTTGCCGACACCGGCGTAGATTGGGTGCATAAACTCGTGGCCGATCTACCGATTCCAAAACTTGGTGCTTATGGCATCCGCGAAGAACATGTTGCCGACATCGTTGCCAAGGCTGCGCGCGCGAGCAGCATGAAAGCGAATCCAATCACCTTGACGCCGGACGAACTCGCGCAAACGCTGCGGCTGGCGCTGTGAATTGAACATGGAATCCATCTGGCAAAAAACTGCGGTCATCACGCAAACGCAGCTCATAACGCACAGTCTGCGGCATTGGACGGGACGCGATTTGCTGCCGGGCTTGTTCAATCCCTTGGGCTTGGCAAAGAATATTTTAGAAGCGCCATTTGTGCTGGTGTCGCACGGCACCGAAGCTGACCCAATTTTGAATTATGGCAACGCCGCCGCGCTGCAGCTTTGGGAAATGACTTGGGACGAACTCACGCGCACACCGTCGCGCCTGACCGCCGAGGCACCGAACCGCACAGAGCGGGCACAACTGCTCGCAGCCGTGACGGCGAACGGCTTCATTGACGATTATTCCGGCATCCGCATTTCGAAAACAGGCAGGCGCTTCCGCATCGCGCAGGCAACAGTCTGGAATCTGCTAGACGAACGTGGCCATTACGCTGGCCAGGCGGCGACATTTTCGCGCTGGGAATTTCTTTGAGCTTCGCAGGTGGCGAATTAACCTTCCGTCTGTGAAAACGTCCGCCGCCACAAATATCCGCCGGAGTGAATTCAGGCTGGTCTGCCTCATTTCCTTGCTGGCGGCACTGCACGTTTTTATTTTCACGGCGGCATTTCCATTTTTCAACTCCGTGGACGAGCAGTTGCATTTTGATCTCGCCGTCCGATATTCACGGGCACAGATTCCGCGCGGGCTGGAGCCGCTTTCGCCGGAGGCCATCCGCTACATCGTCCCGTTCAGCTCGCACGCCTATCTCACTGATGGGGCAAACCTGCCGGACGGAAAGCTGCCGCCGCCACTTTGGACGCAGCCGGCGGAAAGCGTCCGGCCGCAAATCGCCGCCAGCGTGGCGCAGTGGCAAAACGTCGTCAGCACGGAAAGCACCCAACCGCCGCTTTATTATGCGATAGCGGGCGCGTGGTGGAACACCGGCAAACTCCTCGGCCTGACGGGCGGACACTTGCTTTACTGGCTGCGATTCTTGAATGTTCCGCTCGTCGTCGCCAGCGTGTGGCTCGGCTGGCTGGCGGCGCGAAAAGTATTTCCAGAAAGTCCTTTTGCGCGGCTGACAGTGCCGGCCATCATCGCCTTCATGCCGCAGACGGCGTTCTATTCCATCAATAACGACATTCTCGCGCCGGTAGTATTTGGCGTGGCCTTTTTACTCCTGTTGAAATTTGGGGAGGTGGAAATTCCCGCCGGGCGCCTGGCCGCCAGCCTCGGGCTGGCGCTGGCGGCGACATTCCTGACAAAAATAAGCACACTACCGATGCTGGCCGTTTCCGCACTATTCCTCGCCGGAAAAATTTTACAAATCCATCGGCAAGGAAATTTGCGCGCGGCGATTTTTCCATTGATAGCACTTGTTTTCTTCACACTGCTGCCGGTGTTGGCATGGATGTTGTGGTGCCAGGCCAATTACGGCGATTTCACCGGCTCGGCGGTCAAAATCCAGCAGCTCGGGTGGACGGCCCGGCCGCTGGCGGAATGGGCGCAGCATCCGATTTTCTCAGCGCGCGGTTTTTGGATTTTTGCAGGTAATAATCTGGCGACCTTCTGGCAGGGAGAATTTTGGTGGCTGCGCCGGCCGTTGGCGCTGCCCGCACTGGATGTGTTTTACAAACTGCTGACGTTACTTCTGCTGGCGCTGGCACTCGGCAGAATTTTCAAAAGCCGGCAGGGCAAATCCCGCACCGCGCTGTTTTTTTCGCTGACTTGCTTGGCCGCAACATTTGTTTTTTTTGCGCTGTTGTCGGTCAAGTATGATTTTCAGGATTGTTTCTATCCGTCGCGGGCACATCCGTATTTCACATCAGGCCGGCTGTTTCTCGGATTGCTGATTCCGATTTTGGTTTTGCTGGCCAGCGGCCTTGATTTTGCGCTGCAAAAATTTTCTGAGAAAACAAAGTTTCTCCTGCTTGGTATCTGGCTGGCGTTTATGCTCGCCGGTGAAATTGTCTTGGACTCGCGCATCTTTGCCTGCGAATACAACTGGTTTCACCTCTGAAACCAATCATTTTTCGTTGGCGGGCGGCGCAAATAATTCCTCCACGCTGCGGACGGGATGCAGTGGGGCGAGCAGGATTTTGGGGATGAAGACCGGCGCAATTTCCGGGTTGTCCAACTGGCCGGTGACGCGGCATTCAAATATTTTGCTCACCGGCCACAATACATAGCTCACGAACGAGCCCAGCACCGGTGTGTTGCGCAACAGCTTGGCCGTGGCGCGGGCGTTGACCTTTTCATCCAAATCCACCGTGCCGACGTAATCCACTTGCATCGTGGCCGTGTGAATCGTCAGAGCATCGGTGAAAATCACCCCGTTGGTCATGGTGAAAACACCTGTGCCGTCCGTCGCGCGGCTGTTGCCGAGGCTGGGCACCACGGTGTTCACGCCGCGCGAAACGAGGCCGAAAATCGGCACGTTCCACAGCACGCCGTTATGTAGTTCGGCGCGGCCAAATCCGTTCCATGTCCGCCAGTCCTCCGAATTGGCGTGCGTCACCGCCATCGTGCCGGACAGCGCGCCTTCCAGCTCATTCGTCGGCGACCACAGCGCTAGCCCCATGCGGTGCAGATCAACATTTGTGCCGTTAATCAAAAAACTAAAATCGGTGCCTTCAATCTCCGGACTCACGTCAAAATTGCCCCAGCCGTGAGCCTCGCCGCCGTAACATTCGCTGACTATGTTCGTCACAATCAGCAGATTTTTCCGCCAGAGAAATGTGCCGGTGATGGCCGTGGTCTGAAATTTCCGCCAGCGGAAGGGAGCGAAGCCCACCATGTCCACGCGCAAATCGGCGTCGTCCGTCAGAATTTCACCATCCGGGCGGTGGCGTAGCGGGATGGAGCCGCTCACGCGCGCGTCCGGGACGGCAAGAAATTCATACGGCTGCATCGCCTCAGTCGTTTCCGGACCGATAGCGCGGCCCACCACCATCGGCGCGATGTGGCCGGTGCCGTTGGTCAAAATTAATTTTTCCCCAAGTATGTCCAGCGTCAGCTTGTCCGCCGAAAAAAACTGCTGACCGCCGGCGCGTGACATCTGTGGCCGCACAAAATCCACCATCAAGTTCGAATAGCTCAAGCCGGCGGTCAGCCGGTCCACCGTCTGGCCCCGGATGGCACAATGTGCGAGCGCAAGCTGGCCGGTGGCGCTCACGGTTGCCGGTGTCCGCAAATTTCCCGCCGCCTCCAGCGACAGCGCCAACGGCTCGGTCAAAGTCAGGCACGCCAATCCTTTCACAGCATTGCTGTCCGTGAGGAACGAACACACGCTCGCCGTGTCCAGCGCACCGCTCAGGCGGAAGCGGAAATTTTTGGTAACATCGCTTTCCTGCCCGCTCACCGTCAGCCGCGTCTTGCCCTGCACCACCGTAAAATCCGGCACGCTCAACATCAGTCCAGCAAAGGAAAAATTTGCGCCGACCGCATCAATCGTTGCGCCGCGTATTTCTAGATTGGTCGCATTCAGCGCACCGGCCACCGACAGCGAATTTTTAATGGCATCCGGCCAGATTTCCGCCGGACTGTCCCACGCCGGCAGCACGAACAAGCCACCCGCACTCAAATGCGGCAGTTGCCGACAGACGATGCGCGCCAGCTCCGCGCGGGCTTTCACCGGCAGCCACGCTGCAAGGAAATGCGGATCCAAGCTGGAATCATTCGTAAACTCGACTGTTCGAGTCGGCACAACCAGCGCGGCCTTCATTTCGATTTTTCCCGTGCCAACTTGCGCCGTCAGCGTCGTCACGGAAAGTTTTGGCGCCGCCCAAATGCCGGTGAAAGTGATGGCTCCGGTGTCGAGCGGTTCCGCGCGCAGTGCGCCCAGCCGCACCGACCACGCGAGCCGGAACGGCTGGAGATTCGTCCAAAATCCCCACGCGGCATCGGTGTTGGTCGGCGCATCAAAGGGCACGGTCAGGTTGGCGTCAGCGCGAAAATCCTGCGCAGCAAACCACGGCGTGTTTACACCGCTGGCGTTGGCGTTCAGCCGCATGGTGATGGAATGCACATCGCGTGCGTCGCCGAACAGCGCCAGGTGCAGTTGCGGCCGGCCCTGAAAATGAATTTCCCGCAGTGCGTCGCAAAAAATTTTCACCGAGGCCAGTGACTGGTCCTGACCGGCGCCATGCGCGGCGAACAAGTTCCATTTCAAAGCCTCCGGCGCGTGAAGCAAGTCGCCGCTGAGGCCAATCTGGATGCCGGCGAAATCCGCGCGGAAATGATCGAGCGACCAGGTGTCCGCCGCTTGAAACCGCAGGTCGGTCTGGAGATTGCTCAGGCTGAGCGTGTCCGTCGGCGAGAGCGGCAATGTAAATTTTCCGCCGCGTAGCGTCAGGCCGTCCAGCTGCCAGCGCCGGTGGAGGAGCGCGGAGAAATTTAAATCCAACTGCAGCTGGCGCACAAAAACTTCCGGGCCACCGGCATTTTGCGGCTGGCCGACGCGAACGTTTTCTGCCACGAGGCCGTGGATGAGGCTCAGGCGCATCCGTGAGGATTCCAGCTTCACGCCATGCTCAGCGAGCGTGGCGACCAAGCGTGCTTTCAGAAAATTTGGCAGGCCAACTTGATTGCACCAGAGGAAGACGGCGATTGCCACCAGCACGGTCAACCACGCAGCAACCCGGAGGCAGCGAAAGGCAATGCGGCATTGGTGCCAGAAGCGTGGCATATCACGGCGCAGTCGGCGGAATCGTGAGGTAGGCGGCAACGAACTGGTAAAGCACCGGCGGAAAAACAAACACCCAGCGGCGGCCGTCAAAATTCACCGAAGCCAGCGCTGTCTGGGCGCGTGACAGTTCCGCGCCGAAATCCACGCTCATTTTTTCTCCGGACTTCAGCTCCACAGTGAGCGCGAGATTGTTTGGATTCAGCCCGTATTTTTCTGGCGCAGTGATGTCGTGGCCCACCCAGCCGGCGGCGGTGAGGCCGCCGAGGCGGTGCAGCGTTTCCTCGACGGCGGGCGGATTGATGACACCCTGCGAGCCGGGACCGAGCGACCATTTATTCTCGCCGGTGCGGACGAGCGTGCGCGTCTTGCCGTCCTGCCGC
Source organism: uncultured Verrucomicrobia subdivision 3 bacterium (assembly GCA_903889895.1). Classification (GTDB taxonomy): domain Bacteria; phylum Verrucomicrobiota; class Verrucomicrobiia; order Limisphaerales; family UBA11358; genus UBA11358. The sequence continues at coordinate 32,256 of CAISYZ010000258.1, forward strand.
AGCGTCACCCGCGCCACGTCCGCTTCGGTAAAATTCCAAATGCGGCGTTCGCGGAACTCCCAGCCGTTTTCTGGTAGCCGCGCGAAATCATCGAGCCGCAAAGCATAGACAAAATCCTCATCGGCGCGTTTCACCAGCACACGGTTCGTGTCCGCCGTGCTAAACAAGAGTTGCGCCAGGACGCTGTTCGTGTCGCCGGCCACGCCGCGCAGGATGATTTGGCGCACTGGCGCGTTCAGACCGAAGCCCTGCAAATCAGACGCGGTGACCACGTCCTTCACATAATCCGCGACCCGCAGGTTCGTGAGCAGCTTGAAGAAATTCTGCACGTTTTCAAAATCGGCGGGATATTTTTCACCAGCCACCGCCCAACTGTTTGGGCCGTTTTGCTGGAGCGTGAAATTATCATCTCCGCGCACCTCGATCTCGGCCACCGGCGCGGTGAGCGTGAGCAGGTGCGGATCGCGAAAATCATTCACCGCGCCACGCCATGGCGCGAAGGTCTCCGCGTTGGCGGCCACGATGGCGTTCCAGCCTTCGCGCCGCGCGTAAAGCTGCGCCGGGGCTTCGGGTAAACTTTTTCCCGCATGAACGGCGGCGGTGAGATTGGTGCCGTTGCCGAGCCACACGTCGAGATCCGCCGGTTGCAAGCCATAGCCGCTCAAATCAGCGCGCGGGTCGTCGGTGATAAATTTTTCCACGCGCCCGGCCTGAAGCTGCTGCAACGCGGCGGCGAGGCGCGCGCCGTCCGCCCGCGCGGGCAACGGCCGAATCATGCGCCAGAGGCGGTTCGTCGGGTCGCGGTGAAATTCCAAAACTTTCGCGCCGTTGGTGATGACCAGCCAGTCCGTCGCGCTGGCAACATCCACCAGCCCCGTATCACGCCATTCGTCCGGCGAATGCGGCAGCAGTTGCAGCCAGCCCGCGTCCGTCACGAACGCGCCGTCGAGGCCGACGATGCGAATAAATACCTGGTCGCCGGGCGCGGTCTTGTTGCCAACCAGCAGATGCCAGCTTTGGTCGCCGGCGGTTAGCTCGAGGCGGAACTGCGGATTTTCAAAACCAAAATCCGCGTCGGCGTTTTTGTGGGCGCTCAGTTCGGCGGCAGTAAGCCGCGTGGCGGCGGTAAGCTTTTCCAGCGCGCTGGCAAGCGCCTCGATGGCGGCTGCCTGCGCCGGATACGCCAGCGGCTTTTGCAACTGCCAGACGCGGTTGCTGCGAACTACTTCGATTTCGCGCGCGCCGGCGGGGCTGATTTGAATCGCCGTCAGGTCGGCGACGCGCAAACCGGACAGCAGCGTGCCGCTGGACGGCGCGGGCGGCTGGAGAAATTTCTGGGTAAGCCAGATGCCCGCGAACAGCGCGGCCGCGAGCACAAACCAGATGGCAGTGGTTTTGGATTTCATTGGCGGCGAACGAGCCAGACAAGCCAGCCGAAGAACAGCACGCCGCCGGGCAACGCGCCGAGCAGCAGCCAGCGGAGCTGCTCTTGTTGATGTTTCGTCAGCAGCAGGCGGAATTCTGTGACGGGCCGCGGACCGATGCCTTCCAATAACTGCGGCCGGTCAAGCAGCCAGTTGGCCGCGCTGTTCAGGAAGTCGCGGTTGCCGCCGCCTTCGATATAATAATTGCCGAGAAAAATCGAGTCGCCGACCACGACGATGCGCGTGTTGCCGCGCGGGTTGGTGACGCCGGGCACGGGCTTCTGCTCGACGGCGGCGCTGAGCGAATAGCTGCGCGGCGCGGCGCTGCGATCCACAGCGAGCGTGCCGGCGGCGCTGGTGCGCGCGAGTTCTGTGACCTCCGGTGCGTTGGCTGCCGACTTGGATTGGTTGATTTTTTCCACCGGGCGTGGCAACACCATTTGCAGTGACATATCCGCAAGCGCGCCTACCACCGGATGCTGGCCAAACGAACGCACCTTGATGTCCTGACCGGTGATGGTATTCGGATCCTGCGCGATGTCGGCAACCACATTAACGCCCCAGCGCTGTAAAATCGGCTCCAAACCCGTGGCGTGCTTGAGCGAGGCATAATTGAACAGCAGCAGCAACCGACCGCCCTGCGTGAGATACTGGTCAATTTTTTGCAGTTCCATGTCCGTGAACGTCACCGCCGGTGCGGCGATAATCAGCAGATTGCAATCCATCGGCACCGGATTTTCGCCGACCAGCTCAAAGTTTTTCACCGCGATGTAATTCTGCTGCAACGCCGCGCCAAATTTCAGATAGCCAAAATCGCCGGAGTCCGCGAGCGACGGCTCGCCGTGGCCCTGCAAAAAATACGCGTGCAGCGGCTCCGCGTTCTGGAGCGCGAGCAGCATAGCGGTGAACATTTTTTCGCCGGAAAACGCGATGGGCTTTTTGCGGAACTCGCGTTCTTTCTCGTTCGGCAACTGTTCCAGTGTGTATTGCGTGAGCGCGTCACCAGAAATCATCTTCACCCGACCGCCGCTGTCAAAGATGACCAAGTCCTTGTCCGCCGCGCCCGCGAGCTTGTATTGCGCCTTCACCAATTCCGCCTGGCCAGCGTCGCGGACGTAATCCACGGTGCGAAGGGAAATATTTTTGTCCGCCGCGCGGTATTCGTTCAGCAGCGCCACGATGTCCGGGTAAAACTCGTCCTTGCGGTCGAAATAAAGCGTCACACTCACCGCGTTCGTCATCGAACGCAGCACGTTCAACGTGCGCGATGACAGCGCCACGCGCGTCTGCGAACTGAGGTAAAACCGGTGGAAAAATTTCGCACCAAGATAATTCACCATGACCACCACCGCCAGCACCAGCGCCGTGCGCAGCACCACGTCAAAGCCGATGCCCCACCGGCTCGCTGGTGAGAAACTGGGACGGGATTTGTTTTTTGCGCTCATTATTTCCAGCGGCGGCCTTCCACCACGCGCAACGTCAGGAACAGGAACCAGAAAGTCGCGGTTACATAAAATGTCACCGCCCGCGTGTCCACCACGCCGCGCGCGAAATCACGCATCTGTTCGAACAAACCGAAATATGAAATTATTTCCGACTGCCAACGCGCCGTGGCCGGCAGCGCCTCGGCGAGAAAGCCCAGCGCGAACAGGCTCACGCCCAGCACAAAAGCGATCATCGCCGCCGCCATCTGACTGCGGGTCAGTGAAGACGCGAAACAGCCCAGCGAAATAAACAGCCCGCCCACCAGAAAAATGCCGAGGAACATCCCGCCTACCGTCCCGCTGTCCAGCGCGTTCTGGTTGGTGAAATGCCGCACAATGAACAGGCACGCCAGCAGCGGCAGCCATGCAACGAGGTAAAAAATCAGCGCGCCGACAAATTTTGCCGCCACCACCTGAACGTCGCCGACTGGCGTGGTCATCAGCGTTTCAAATGTGCCGCTCGCCTTTTCCAAAGCGAAAGACCGCATTGTGATCACCGGCGACGCCAACAGCACGACCAGCCAGAAAAAATAGGTGCGGTAAAACATCTCCGTCACCGGCATCGGCGACGGGTCGGTGCCGAGGTTGTGAATCAGAACCACGAAGCTAAGGCCCGTCAGCAATGTCACCGCGGCGATGATGACATAGCCCGTCAGCGCGAAGAAAAACGACGACAGCTCGCGTCGCAGAAGTGCCCAGAAGATGCTCATTCGACCGCCTCCGTGGTTGGCCGCGTGACCTGCATGTAAATATCCTCCAGCGAATGACGACTACGCGTCAGCTCACGGAGCGTCCAGCCGTGCTGCTGCACCAGCGCAAAAATCGCCGCCCGCAAATCCGTGCCGCCACGCGGCGTCAGCGCGCAGCGGAAAAAATTTCCGTCAGCGGCAGTGATATCAAACTGTTCCACTTCCGGCAGGTTTTCAAAGGCCGTGCGCAATGCACTTTCTGGCGCGGCGATTTCCGCAATAATCTGGCTGCCACCAGCCATGCGGCGCTGCAAATTTTCCGGCGTGTCCGACGCCAGCACGCGTCCGCCGAACATGATGAGCACGCGGCCGCACATCATTTCCACCTCCGGCAAAATGTGCGTGGAAATCAATACCGTGTGTTTGCCGGCAAGGCTTTTGATTAGCGTGCGAACGGAGCGGATTTGCTGCGGATCGAGGCCGATGGTTGGCTCGTCCAAAATAATCAGCTCCGGGTCATGCACCAGCGCGTCCGCGAGACCAACACGCTGCTTGTAGCCTTTGGAAAGCTGGCCGATGACCCGCCGGCCCGCGTCGGCCAGGCCGCATTGTTCCATCACTGTGGTCACGCGCTCGCGGGATTTTTTCCAGCCAAGCCCTTTCAGCCGCGCGCGGAATTTCAGGTATTCGCGGACGCGCATTTCAGGATACAGCGGATTATTTTCCGGCATGTAGCCGATGCGCCGCCGCGTCTCGTCCGCATCGTGAAAAACGTCGAAGCCCGCCACGCGCACGGTGCCGCTGGTCGCGGGCATGAAGCCGGAGAGCACGCGCATCGTCGTGCTTTTGCCTGCTCCGTTCGGGCCGAGCAGGCCGACGATTTCGCCACGCGCAACCGTGAACGAAATATCGTCCACTGCCGTGCGGCCGGCATAGCGCTTGGTCAAATTGGAAACTTCAATCATCAGATGATCTGCGAACGATGAAAAACCGTCGCCAGCATAGCCAAAAACTGGCCGGGGCGGCGAACAAAAACTTCGTCCGGTTTCTTAAACAGGCAGTCCCGGGATTGGTTGCGTTCAAAATTAATTGACATCGCGGCGGAATCGCGCAAAAAACTGCGACGTGCATTCCCGCGCGGAAAACTTTTACGCCGTCTGGCGCGAACACTGCCGGGCCGTCAACGTCTTTCGTGATGGCGGTTCGGTGCCGCCGGAAAAATTGCTGCAAACCATCTGGCTACACCAGCGCCTGCTGCGCGACCGGCTGAAAACGGCGGATGGGCGGAGCGTCCGTGTGCTGCATCCCGGCTTCGTGAGCGTCGCGGGCGGACCGGATTTTCGCGGCGCGGTATTGCAAATTGGCGATGAACCGCCGGTGAACGGCGATGTGGAAATTGATTTACAGCCAAACGGCTGGCATGCGCACGGCCATGACCGGAATCCAAGTTTTCAAAATGTCATCCTGCACATCGTCTGGGATGGAACGCCAATTTCCACAAATTTGGCGACCTTACCACTGAAATATTTTCTCGATGCGCCACCAGCGGAGTTGGCGCTTGCGTTGGAAAACGAATCCAGTCTGCCGGAAAAACTGCGCGGTCAATGCTCCGCACCGCTGCGCGAACTTTCCGAGGAGCGGCTCACCGAGCTTTTGCACGCCGCCGCAAAGGTGCGTTTCCAGAACAAAGCCCATGCTATGCTCGTCCGCGCTAAAAATTCCGGCTGGGAACAGACGTTGTGGGAAAATCTCTTTCGCGCTCTCGGCTACAAAAACAACATCTGGCCGATGTTGTGCCTCGCGGAAACCAAACCGCAGTGGCAGCGCGGCGCGGCTTCCGCGTTTGAAATCCAGGCGCGCCTGCTTGGCGTTAGCGGGTTGCTGCCGGACGACTTGACCCGCGCCCAAAAAAGTTCTGACACGTTTTTGCGCCATGCTTGGGATTTGTGGTGGCGCGACCGCGACGAGTTTGAAACCTGCATTTTGCCGCGTGCGGGCTGGCGATTTCACGGCCTGCGGCCAGCGAATCATCCGCAGCGGCGGCTCGCACTTGCCGCGCACTGGCTGGCGGCGGATAATTTGGTCGCGAACATTGAAAGCTGGTGCGCCGCTACACTGCCGGACAAAAAACTGCTGGCATCGTTCCACGACGTTTTTCGAGTCGAACGCGACGAGTTTTGGTCATGGCATTGGACGTTCAAATCCGCACGGCTGGCGAAACCGCAACCACTGCTCGGCGGAGCCCGCGTCACCGACCTCGCCGTGAACGTGGTTTTACCGTGGCTGTGGATTCGCGCCCAGGAAGGTGGCAATGCCAAATTTCAGCACGAAGTGGAGCGGCGATTTTTTGCGTGGCCGGCGGCGGAGGATAATTCGGTTCTGAAACTAGCGCGTCAGCGTTTGCTGGGAACTTCAAACGCGCGGTTTTTAAAAAGTGCGGCGCAGCAGCAGGGCTTGATGCAAATCGTCCGCGATTTTTGCGAGCACTCCAACGCGATTTGCGCGGACTGCCGGTTTCCCGACTTGGTGCGCAGTTGGCAGACGCCAGCGCTTACTTGATTTCCAGACCGGCGAACGGATTATTCAAACCACCGGTTGACGGCTGCTCATTGACAGAAACCTTGGCCTTGGCCGGTTGTGCGGTCGATTTTTCGGATAGAGACTTTTCCGGTGCGTCTTCCGCCTCGTCTGCGTCTTCGGCATCATCCGGTTCGTGCAGTTCGCCGGTTTCGTGGCGCGGGTTCTTGGCTCGCTTGGCGCGCGGCAGCGGGCTGATCATCAAGTTGATTGCTCGGCCGACGAGCTTGGGCTGAAAATCGGGATGACCGAACGGCGCAATCAACTCGATGAATTTGTTGATGACTTCGAAGCCGATTTCGGTGTGCGCCATTTCGCGGCCGCGAAATTTCAGCGCGACCTTCACCTTCATGTCTTCGCAGAGAAAGTTAATGGCGTGCTGCACCTTGATGCCAAGGTCGTGCGGGTCAATGCGCGGGCTCAACTGCACTTCCTTCACGGTCGAGGCGTGCTGGTGTTTGCGCGATTCCTTTTCCTTCTTGGCCAGTTCGTAACGAAACTTGCCAATCTCAACGAGCCGGCAGACCGGCGGCATCGCGTTCGGCGAAATCTCCACCAAATCTACGCCGTGCTGGCGCGCCAGGTTCAGCGCGTCGTTCAGCGGGAACACGCCGAGCTGCTTGTGATCCGGCCCGATGACGCGGACATCGCGGGCACGAATCTTGCCGTTGACGCGCAGGTTCGAGGCGGGGGAGGAATTACGCGGGGAAAAAGGGCGACTCAAGCGACCCTCTCTGGTTGAGGCTGATTGGTGATGTGGTGCATCAAAGCTATCGTCTGGCTAATACTTATAATGCGGGTTTTTTAAGCGAACGCCGCCGCCGCCGCAAGCAAATAATCATAATAAAATCAGGCGGAAAGTCGAAACGACCGCACGCTCGCCACAAAATCATCCGGCACGCCGAAGTCAAAACGCTGCGCGCCGGTCATCTCCAGCGCGAGGTAACCGTGGCGCTGGCGCTGTATTTCCTGGGCGCGTGTGAGTTGGAATTCACCATTGTCGCGGACATTGTCACGGATCATTTCGCCAAGGATTTCGTAAATGCTCGGCGCAAGCAGGTGCATGCCGAACCAGCCGAGCCACGTCAGTTCCGGCAAACCGTCCACCGTCAATTTTTCTACCGCAACGGCGATGGCGGGTTTTTCAATGATGAGCGAAATGTCAATCAGGCGCGGGTTTTCCGCGCGGCGCACACCGGCAATGGTGCCATAGCCTTTCAGCTCGTTCGCGGAAATGCGGTTCACGGCGGAAACACTGTTGCCGCCGGAAATCTTAGCCATGTCGGCGAGTTCGCGATACGGCGAAACCGGTTTGCCGCGAAACAAATGGTCGCCGAGACCGAGCAAAACCATTTCGCCACCGGCAAAATCCTTCGTCTGAAAAACCGCGTGACCGTAGCCCTCCTGCTGATGCTGCACCGCAAACGAAACGCGTTTGGCGAAGCCACGCATTTGCTCGGCTTCGCGCAACAGTTCGGGATATTTGGCGAGGCGCTTGAGATAATTGTCATCCGGCCCGCGCAGGTAGTTTTTCACCGTCTCGTCCTCGCTGGGCTGGACGATAAGGCAGATTTCCTCGATGCCGGCGGCCTCAAGTTCCAGCAGATGATAATGGAAAAGCGCCCGCGCAATGCCGTCCATGCCGACGACGGGAAACATCTCCTTTTTGACCGCGTGTGATGCGGGAAAATGTCGCGTGCCGAGGCCGGCGATAGGAATGACCGCTTTGCGAACTTTCATGTTCATACGTCAAAGCGTTTCCAGCCGTTGGCGCCGAAGGCGTAGCGCTTCGCACCGAATTCAATTGCGCCGGGCGATGTGCCTTCAAAAATGTCCGGCATCGCGCCGACACGGCGGGAATACTCGATGGCGATTTGCGGAATGTGTTCCTTGAGCGCGGCAATCTGGCCAAACACCGCCACGGTGCCGCCGGTGCCACCGCCAGTGATTTTCGCGCCAAACAAACCGTTCTCTGGCCCGCGTTTGCGAACAGCCTCGACGAGAAAATTCACCTCCGGCACGGAGAGTTTACAGTTGTCGCGGTAGCTTTCGTGCGCGCCATACATCAGTTCGCCAGCGGTGATGAGCGATTTTTCATCGCCAGATTTCGCGGCGCGCAGGGCGTCCATGAATTTCAGCACGCGCTCGTTTTCACCGATCGGATGCCGCGTCGGGCCGACGACGCGATAAGTCGCGTCCGGCTGGATGGTTGTCACCGGATCGTCGTGCGTCTTGTATTTCGCCAGAAAATCTGAGCCGAGTATTGTTTCGGGAATTTCCTTTTCGTATTCCGCCTTGAACTCGGCGGAGGATATTTCCGTGAGATAATTCAGCGCGGCGCGGCCGGTGCGGGCGCGGATTTCGTTGATAATTTTTTTGCCCATGAACGCACCGATGCGAACATTGCCATAGGCGTTGCCGGCGACGGAGTGCCGCACCATTGAGTTGATGCCGACGAATCCGGTGCCCGCCGGAATCTCCACTTCGCCCATCACCGCGCCGGGCCGGCAAAGAATGTGCGTGAGCCGGTCCTCGCGGCCGCTGGCGCAGGCGATCTGGTCCATGATGCCGCACGGCGCACCAACGACGTGGTTCTCCGCCATCTGGCCGAGCCGCGCGATGCGGGCGCCGTCGAGCCGCAGATTCAAATAAGCATTAAGGCAGCTCAACGTGCCGATTTCCACGGCGGCGGAACTGCCGATGCCCACGTTCATCGGCACCGCGCTCAAGAGCAAAAAACTGAAACCAAATGGCAGCTCGACGTTTTCCTCTTTAAGCAAGGTGAAGATGCTGCCGCCGATGTAGGCCGCCCAGGTGGAAATCGGGTTGGCGTGGCAGAGCTCACGGACTTGCGCGTAGCTGCCGACCGCGTCGCCACTTGTGAAATAGTCCAGCGGGATGCGCGTCTCCACCGGCAGGCTGCGCGGGCCGACTTGCGCGGAGCGGATGCGCAACGTGCGGTCCGTGCGCGCCTGGATGGCCATGAGCATTCCATGGCCGAGCACGGCCTCGCAGACGTTCGCGCCGGAATAGTCGGCGATGCCGCCCATCACGTCGAGCCGCGCCGGCACGCGGGCGACCCAGACCTCGCCGCTGTTGAAGAAGCCGGCGAAGCCCGTCGGGTCGCTGTTCGGCTTGCGCAGCAGGTTTTCAAATTCGGAAACTTCAAACGGCAGGGCGGTTTTCATGGTTTGTTTTTAATGATGATGTTTGATGAGCCGGGCACGATTGGCGTAAAGATACCAGACCATGACGACGTTCACGGCCAGCACGCCGACCTTAATCCACGACGGCCGGTGCACCAGTTCAAAAATCTCCACCGGCAGAAAAAACGCCGATTCGCCGATGACCAGCCAGACGGCCCAGCTCACGCGAAACATCAGGCCCACCGCCTGCAGCAGCATGAAGCAGCCGTAAACGACCGCACCGACCGTCACCCATTTCAGGTTCGCCGGCGTGATTTCCGCGACGCGGCTGGCAAGGTCCACAAAGAATTTTTTTTCCGGGTCAAGGTGCAGCGACAGCAGCAGGTTTTGAAAATCCGACGGCAGGTCGTTGTCCGTAAGGCTGTAGGCGCCCAGCGCCAGCAGCAGCGCGGCCAGCCCCTTGAAGAACTTCACGCCGATGATGAAATACAGCGTCGGCGCTCGCTTGGGCTTAGTTTCCGGAATCAACAGTGCCAAATTTTCTTGTTCTTCGCTCATCAACGAATTTTGACCAGCAGCCAGTCGCGGAGTTCAGAAATTTTCAGGCGCTCCTGTTTGCCATCGTCGCGATAGCGCAGCGTGACCGTGTCGAGCAATTCCGGCTTCTCGCCAAGCGTGTCGAAATCAATTGTCACGCAGAATGGCGTGCCGGCCTCGTCTTGCCGCGCGTAGCGTTTGCCGATGCTGCCGCCGTCGTCGTAATAAACATTCATCCACGGCCGCAACAGATCGCGCACGGCTAGCGCTTTGGCCACCAGGTCCGGCTTGTTCTTCAACAACGGCAGCACGCCGACCTTGATTGGCGCGACACGCGGATGAAACTTCATCGTGTAAATCGTCTCGCTCTTACCCTTGTCATCCGTTTTCGTCGTTTCGGAATAAGCATTCGCGATGAGCGCGAGGATCAAGCGATCCACGCCGGCTGACGGCTCGATGACGTGCGGCACATAATTCCCCTTCGCCAGCGCGTTCGCGTCATCGGTCGCCTGCTTCGCGGCAGCTTCCGCTTCCACGCCGGACTTGGTGAGATAATTTTTCCGGTTTTCGTAATAGCGCCGCCAGAGGTCGTCCTGCTTTTCTTTCGGCAGCTTGGCCCAAGCCTGGCGCAGTTCGTCGTCGAACACATGCTGCGGCTTGCCGGAGAAACGTTGGTGCTGCGACAAATCAAAATCGCTGCGCGCGGCGATGCCTTCGAGTTCGTCGCCTTTGACGTTGCCCTGCTCGTCTTTTTTGCTGAACGGAAATTTGAACAAAATATCCGTGCAGGCGCGGGCGTAATGCGCCAACTCTTCCTTGGTCTGGATGTGAAAACCCAGCGTCTCGCGCGACAGCCCGATGCCTTCGTAGAAGCGCACGCGCTCCTCGACCCAATATTGGTGCCAAGCCTGCCAGCCCCAGTTCGGCTGCGGTTCGCCGGGATGACCAGCGGCAACGGTGGCGACGCTGCCGTGGATGGCTTCAATCGCCTCGTCGGGCTTGATGAAAAATTCCAGCTCCATCTGCTCAAATTCGCGCGAGCGGAAGGTGTAATTGCGCGGTGTCACCTCGTTGCGGAACGCCTTGCCGATTTGCCCGATGCCGAACGGCACTTTCTGGCGCGACGTTTCCAGCACATTTTTGAACTGCGCGAAAATCGCCTGCGCGGTTTCCGGGCGGAGATACGCGACGTTGTCCTCGCTCTCGACCGGGCCGACGTAGGTCTTGAACATCAGGTTGAACGGGCGCGGCTCGGTCAATTCCTTGGAATCGCAGCTGGTGCATTTCGTGCCCTCGGGCAAGGCAAATTTACCGTCGGCATTTTTAATCAACGTCAGCCCTTGATCCTCGCAAAGCTGGTCGGCGCGAAAGCGTTTTTTGCACTTTTTGCAATCGCACATCGGATCGCTGAACGTATCCACATGCCCGCTGGCTTTCCAAATCGCGGGCGACATGATGATAGTGGCTTCGAGCCCGGCGACGTCGTCGCGCTGGCGGGTCATGGAATTCCACCAAAGTTCCTTCACGTTGCGCTTGAGTTCCGCGCCGAGCGGGCCGTAATCCCAAAAGCCGTTGATGCCGCCGTAAATCTCCGACGACTGAAAAATGAAGCCCCGCCGCTTGCACAGCGACACGATTTTCTCCATCTGCAAGTTTTCTTTGGGTTCGGCCATAATTAAGCTCGGCAGTGTTTGTGAATCCCACCGGAAAATCAATCACGAAGGCGCGGAGTTGTGATAAGTGGCCGGGGACGCGTGACCAGATAAAAAGGGCCGCACCGATTGGTATTCTCGTCACCCCAAGCCATCCGGGGACCGCCCTAGGTCATTCGGGGACCGCCCCGAGTCATTCAGGGACCGTCCCAGGCCATTCGGGGGGCTCCCCAAGCCGTTCGGGGACTTCCCCGGGTGATTCAGGGACCTCCCCAGATCATTCGGGGACCTTCCCGAGTCGTCCGGGGACCTCCCCAGATGTTTCGGGAACCTCCCCAGGTCATCCGGGAACCTCCCCGAATCATTCGGGGGCCTCCCCAAGTCATTCGGGGAGCCCCCCAAATGATTCGGGGAGCGGTTATTTTGTTAAAAAAGTGCCCTTTTTCGCAAATTTTACGGTTCTGACCCTCAAATCCCACCCTAAACCCGATTTGAACCCTGAAAGCCAGCCCCCATAGTCATGCCGGAATTTCTCGAATACCACTCTCGTTAATCCGCACGCGTCAGGATGCTTGTGAACAACTTTCCCGCCCACGCGTGAACTTCACGCTGCTTGCGTGAGAATTTCACGCCTTGGGCCGGCTTGGCCAAAATCCAATTGTCGATTCATTGGCTTTTGGCGGTTTTTCCGGTTGGCACCGGCTTTGCTAAAGATTATTCAGAAATCCGTTTGACAGTTATAGCGTTTCGCGTAAATTCGCCCGCCTGTCCCCGGAACCAACAAACAAAATATTATGAAACAACAGACCAAAAAAGCGTTCACGCTTATCGAACTCCTCGTCGTCATCGCGATCATCGCGATTCTGGCGGCCATGCTCCTCCCCGCGCTCGCCGCGGCCAAGAAGAAGGCCCAGAAAATCAACTGCGTCAACAACCTCAAGCAGGTCGGCCTCTCCTACCGCCTCTGGGAAGGGGACAACAATGACAAATATCCGCAGGCCGTAACCGCGGCCAACGGCGGGGCCAAGGATTATATCTATGGCGGCGGCGCCGCGCCTACCGCAGCATGGAATGCTGACATGGTGTTTCAGGTCATGTCGAACCAGCTTTCCACGCCGAAAATTTGCTACTGCCCGTCGGATTCCTACCACAGCACCTATGGCACTAACTTCGGCTTTCAAAACTTCACGGGCGGTTCTTCCGCCACTGCGCCTACGGCTCAGGCTTCACCCGGCGGCACAGCCAGCTACTTCGTGAATGGCGACGCCACCGAAACCGACCCGCAAATCATTCTTTCTGGCGATGAAAACCTTGGCGTTCAGAATACGGCTAACAATGGGGCCTCAACCTATGCGTTGACGCAAACCGCCGCCGGCTCTTCCAATCAAAAAGCTTATGCGTATGGGATGGGCAGCGCGGCTCCTGGAACGTCCGCAAATGTTGCTTGGACCACAGCCGCCGGCTCGGCAAACGGTGCCTTGTCTTGGACCAGTGATTATCATAGCAAGAGCGGCAACATTGGCATGTCTGACGGCAGCGTGCAGCAGGTCACCATCTCGGGCTTTCACACCGCCCTGATGAACAGCACCAATACGGTTACCTCCCAGAGCTTCAACTTTCCTTGGTGATTTAGACATTTAAGCAAAAATTCAACGAGGCCAGCGCAAGCTGGCCTCGTTTTTTGTTTTTGTGGGGCAGGCTGGAGAGCCTGCCCTGCATATTACCGCCGGCTCAAGGCGGCCTGACGATTCATTCCCCTTCGGCTATTTCCCCGTGCTTTTTCGCCGCGCGCTGCGCCGCAAAAAAGCTGCGCAGCAATTCGCGGCATTCCTCCAGCCGCACGCCGGATGTGATTTCGCAGCGGTGATTGAGCGTCGGGAATTGCAGCAGGTTCAGCGCGCCGCCCGCCGCGCCGCCCTTCGCATCGCCCGCGCCGAACACCACGCGCGCCAGCCGCGTGTGGACGACCGCGCCGGCGCACATCGGGCACGGCTCCTTGGTGACGTAAAGCGTGCAATCCGTCAGCCGCCAGTCGCCCACGGCATTTTCCGCCTGCGTGAGCGCCAGCATCTCCGCGTGCGCCGTGGCGTCCTTCAACGTCTCCACCTGATTGTAAGCCCGCGCGATGATGCGGCCTTCGCGGACCACCACCGCGCCGACGGGCACTTCCTCGCGTTCATAGGCTTTCGCCGCCTGACGCAGGGCTTCGCCCATGAAATAGTCATCGCTGTGCAAATCTATGATCGGGTCGCTCATTTGGTTTCCTCCAAACTCCATTCGTTCCGTCCGTCGGCGTGACAATGGCAGTGGGCCGCGAAAAATCCGCCGCGAAACTGCCAAAACCACGGCCAGATTTGTTCGCGGTCGGTCTGCGGAATATTCAGCGCTGCGATTTTTTCGCGCGGGAAAAATTCAAACCGGCCCTCACTCATCGCTGGCGGCAGCGATTTCAATTTCACCTTCACCTCGAACAAAAACATCAGCCAATGCGTTTGGCCTTGGAAACCGTGCTCGCTGATGAGGCCGGTGAGGTGCAAATCGGATGGCGTGAGCTGCATTCCGATTTCCTCATGCGCCTCGCGGCAGGCGCAGGCGTAGGGCGATTCGCCGATATCCATTTTCAATTTGCCGCCGCCCGGGCTCCACCGGCCACGGTTCGGTTCCTGCGCGCGTTCGAGCAGCAGGATTTCATCACGCTCGTTGAAAACGTAGAGCAGCGTGGCGATTTTGTAAGGCAGCGACATCGGCCAATCATTAACCGCGAAATACACGAAATACACGAACAAATTTTGGGCATGAGAGCTAAATTTCTTTTCGTGTATTTCGTCGGTTGCGCGGTTAAACTACCCCTTCACTTTTTATGAAAACTTACAACATCGCAGCGCTCGCCGGCGACGGCATCGGCAACGAAGTCATGCGCGAAGCCATCAAGGTTCTCCGCGCCACCGAGAAAAAATTCGGCTTCCAACTCAATATCACCGAGGCGCCCGTCGGCTGGGCCGGCATTGACGCCGCCGGCAAGGCGTTGCCGGATGCCACGCTCGCATTGTGCAAAAAATCGGATTCCATTTTGTTCGGCTCGGTCGGTTTGCCGGACCGCGACCCGACGATTCCGAAAGAGGAACGCCCCGAACGCGCAGCGCTGCTGCGGTTGCGCAAAGAATTTGGTCTGTTCGCCAATTTGCGTCCGGTATCGCTGCCGAAAGTTTTGGCCCACGCGTGTCCGCTCGCGAAGGAACGCCAGGGCGATGGCATTGATATTTTGGTCGTGCGCGAGCTCACCGGCGGCATGTATTTCGGCCAGCCGAAAAAAACGGAAAATTTGGGCGGCGGCAATTTTCGCGCGATTGACACGATGGTTTACACGACGCCGGAAATTGAGCGCATCGCGCACGTCGCTTTCAAGGCCGCGCAGTTGCGCCGGAAGAAATTGACGAGCATTGACAAGGCGAACGTGCTGGAAAACGGCATTCTCTGGCGCGAAGTGGTGACACGCGTCGGCAAGAATTATCCCGACGTGGCGCTCGACCACATGTTCGTGGACAACGGCGCGATGCAGCTCATGCTCAAGCCCACGCAGTTCGACGTGATGCTGTGCGAAAACATGTTCGGCGACATCTTGAGCGACGA
>CAISYZ010000259.1 GCA_903889895.1 uncultured Verrucomicrobia subdivision 3 bacterium
CCTCGAAGCGGAATCAACAGCTTGACGAAACCCTGAAAAAACAGTCTTCTTTGCCCGGAAGGTGCAGCACTTTTCGAGCGCCGCCCGCCGCACTTTTCAACCGCCGTTTACAATTTTTTGTGACGGCAAGATTTTGATCCCGCGCGCCTACGCCGTGGTAAAGCTCCCGGAAACGGTGACGAGCATGGATTATCAGTCCCGCAAGGTTTCGCGAACAAACTTTTCCGATGGTTTTGGGAGCGGCGTGAAAATTACTGTCGAATCTTCCAATGGCGATACGGACAAAATGATTCAGACCTTTTGGCTGTATCAAAAGGCGGACTATATTCTGGCTGATGTAAAAATCCTTCGGAAATCCGGCGCGAAGTCCAATTTCATGTCGCCGCTAACCACAGAGTCAGCGGTGTTTTTTCCGCCGTATGGTGATAACCGTGCGCTGGCCGTGCCGTTCGACAATGACAAGTGGATTCGCTACAACGCCATTCCGTTCGGCACGAATGTGACGAGCCACGAAGTTTCCGCGTTTTACAACAATGCGAACCGGCAGGGTTTGGTGATCGGCTCAGTTGAACACGATGTATGGAAAACGGGGATCAAATTAACGACAGCTTCAAATGTCATCACCGGCCTGCAAATCTTTGGCGGGCTTGCTTCCGACGAGACGCGCGACGTGCTGCCACACGGAATAATCAGCGGCGAAGCCATCAAGTCACCCAAAATCTTTATTGGAAACTTTTCCGACTGGCGAAACGGGCTGGAAACTTTCGCCCGCGCAAATGCAATCGTGACGCCCGCGCGTGCGTGGACGAACGGTGTGCCGTTCGGCTGGAATAGCTGGGGAAAATTACAGCATAAAATCTCCTTCGATAAGGCGATCCAAGTTTCCGACTATATCGCCAAGGAACTTCAGCCAAATCATTTTGAAAATCACGGCGTGGTTTACGTCGGGCTGGATTCCGGCTGGACACGGTTGAATGCGGCGCAGTTGAAAGCGTTTGTGGATCACTGTCACACGAACGGGCAGGAGGCGGGGGTATATTTCACGCCGTTCGCCGCGTGGCGGCAGTCCGATGACGCGGTGGTCGAGGGCACTGATTATAAATTTCGCGACCTCTATCTCTACGCGAACGGGCAGAAGCAGTTGCTCGATGGCGGCGTGGCGCTCGACCCGACGCATCCGGGGACGCGTCAGCGCATCGAACATATCGCGGCACAATTCAAGCAGGCCGGCTTCAAATATGTGAAGCTGGATTTTCTGACGCATGGCGCGCTGGAGGCGGACAGCCATTTTGACCCGCAGGTGACGACGGGTATTCAGGCTTACAATTCAGGAATGGAATTTGTCCGGCAAACCTTGGGCGAAGATGTTTACTTGAACGAGGCGATTTCGCCCCTGTTTCCGGCGCAATATGCCAACTCGCGCCGCATTGCCTGCGACGCTTTTGGCGACATTGACAAGATTGAATACACGCTCAACGCATTGACCTACGGCTGGTGGCTCGCGCAGGTCTATGATTACAACGATCCGGATCACGTCGTGCTGGACGGTTACAGCGAGGGTGAAAACCGGGCGCGTGTGACTTCCGCCGTCATCAGCGGGTTGTTTCTATCAGGCGACGATTTTAGCGCCGCTGGCAGCGCCGCCGGCAAAGCTCGCGCCAAATTATTTCTGACGAACAAGGACATCAATGAGCTGGCAATAATCGGAAGGCCGTTTCATCCTGTGGAAGGCGACTCCGGTAGCTCGGCGGCAAACTATTTTGTGCGATCCAACCGGGACGATTTCTTTCTTGTGGCCTTCAATTATTCCAATGCTACCAACCATTTGACGTTTGACTTCAAAAGGATCGGCTTGTCAGCCAGCGAGTCATATAAATTTAAGGAACTGTGGGGTGGTGAAATCTTCAATGCCACCAATGGGTTGACGATATCTCTCAAGCCGGCAGACGCTGCGGTTTATAAAATCACTCGTCTGAACGTTGAGTAATAAATAACGTCCTCGCAACCGCAAAGCTCGTTCGACCAATAAGCTTGTGGCCGTTTCTGCATGATGACTCAAGTGGTTAAGGTGGTTTACCGTTCCTGTCACAGGCGGCCAGATAAAGTTGTGCGCCATGGTCAATATGAATGCGTTCTAGAATTCGTGTCCGCTTGAAAACAAAGTTGGTTCGCGATGCTCAATAGGTAAATTGGTTCGCGCGCCGTTCCCTGATCCACTGTGCGCTCAGGGGAAATAGCACCGCGAGGCTGCGCCCGGTGCCAGACGTAAGCATTATGCTCCAAGACCGGCGGTTTTTTCTTCGTTCCGCAGGCTGCACTTCGAAAAACCGCCGGACTTGTCGCCCCGAATTATTTAGTCCGGCCACCAGTCGAATCGCTTCACGGCCTGCCGTTGGCGTTTTGCCCTGACTCCCGAAAACGCCCGTCATCCCGCTCCGCTGATTCGCCTGGACGCCGGAACAGGTGGGGCAACGAGTCCAGACGCCCCAACAAGTTTCGTGAGCTTCGCGGCGACGTTGGCATGCAGGAATGCTTCCGGGACCGCACACAACACATATTGTGCGTGACCCTCCGGTCATTTATTCCGGGCGCACAGGGAACCCCGAGACCCTGTGCTGGAAGTAAATGACCCACAATATGGCGTTGTGTGCTATCCCGCTGCCGCACTGTCACACCGATAGCTTCGCCGTCCCCGGCGACCGCGCCACCGCCCGTGGCGCTGCAATCATCGAGCCAGCTTGCAGGCATCCTTCACGCCAACTCCGCCGCTCCGCCGGTTTTAAAAGTATGGTCGGGGCGTCTTTCCCCAGGCCCCCATCCATCCCTTGCGCTTTCGACCCTTCCATCCCCAAGGAGACTGCGCCAACGCCATTTGTTGTTTATTTCAGCCAGATTTGACGCCAAAAAAAAGTTCGCAAAAAACACCTTTGCCGCTATACTTATGGGTATAAATGCAACGCCTGATGACAACCGGAAAGCAGTCGTGGCCCACGCTGGAAGGCCGCTTGAGTCAGCCGCTAACTTCACGCGTGGAGGCGGTCCGCCAACTCCAGACCACGATGCCTCTGACGCGGACCGCAGAAAACGTGTTAAAGTCGAGCAAGGCCGGCTCATCCAGTGGGCCCAAGAAAACGGGAAGTTAGGCACCAGCGGCCGATTGCCACCCATTTTCGCTCGGGGTGGAGAACATCAGGTCTATTTTCAAAATCACACCCGTCGCTACCTTAAGGTAACCCTGATAGAGCGCAAATTAGGCTACGGCTTGGCCTTTGGATCACATATTCAAGGTGCCACCCCGTCTGAATACCTCGACCGGCTCGACTTGCAAAACCAGATTTTCCATGACGATATCCGGCTGGAGCGAATCGTTGCCAACGGTGGCCAGCCCATCATCATCATTTCCCAGCCAGCCATCAAAGGAACCAAGGCCACCCAGCCTGCGCTGGATGCGATGATGACGGGCATGGGCTACGAAAAGCTAGCAGATGGCGCCTATTATGATGAGCCAAACGGATTGCTGATTTTTGACCTGTTTCCGCGCAACGCATTTCAGGGGGCAGACGGACAAATTTATCCCATTGACCCAGTGGTCCAGCGGATAGCGCCGGATTTCGGCCAGTTTTTACGAGACAACCCTCACACCATCAATCTGGCGCATTGAATATGAGTTCATTTGACCAAAAAATGAGTTCCCTGGTAAATGCAACGTTGCCAAGGGCGGCGGTCCAGCCGCCGAAACAACGGGCCAACGAAATTTTTCAACACACTATTGGTCATTATAACTTCCTCAAAACCCAACTGAAGCCGGAGCAGTCCATCAATCTGGTTTGCTATATCGGTGGCATGGTTTTTGATGTTTATCGAGTGAGCGCAACCGATCATTACTTCGAAATTACGGCGCGAGATGAAAACGAGTCGCTTCATATCGTAACCTCACCGGTTGAGCAAATTGCCTTTGATATTATTATCTCCAAAAAAACCAACGATGAACCGCCCAGGGAAATCGGATTCAAAATTGACCAGTCGCTAAAGCTGGGCGATAAGGCCGCTTCCTGATTTCCCTTCCATCCCCAAGGGGACTGCGCCAAGACTGATTGGTTTCAGGGTTGGCAGACGTTGCGGCATCTCGACAGGCGTTCAGGGTTGCCCTCTAGTAAAAAACTCCGGCGGTTAAAATTCGCGCAGCTTCCGTTGCGTGACCGTCCGCGACTTCGGCTCCGACCGGGTGGAAAGTGAGTTTTAGCATCTTAATACCAATCGGCAACGTCAGCGGGTATCCAAGCTCGTTTTGGGGCTTCCGACGCGTCCTGGAGCACCACAGTCGTCCAGACAGCTCACCGGCAGGCGTAGAAAACAGCACCTTAACCTCGCAATGCATCGCGACAGCATCTTCGTCGTGGCTAAGCACCGCAGCCACCGCAGCAACGGGATATCATCTTTGGAAAACACCCCCCATTTTCCGGAAATTAAAGAGAGTTACTGCGGCGGGCGGCGGTAGCGTCATCTTACTGGGGTGGCCGTTTCGTAAAACATGCACTCTTGGTGCACTATTGAGGAACTCCTGGCCCACCTCGTCCCCATGAACGCCGTTTTCTGTAAAACCGTATCTTTACCCCAGTTCCACCCACCCTTTCAGCCAAACCGTCACACTTCTGTGCCACTTTTGTATAACCGTCAAAAACCACCCGGTTCGGTAAAACACCCCACTCTTACCTAACTCTTACCCCACTCTTGCCTAACCGCTCCGGCCAGAATGGTATACTTTCTGGCTACTTTTTGACTACTGCATGGCCGCACGATCTGACCCAAGCAACATGGTTGCGCCCTCGGCCTTCATTCTCGCCATCACCTCGGCTCGGGTCTGTTCTACGCTCTGGCCGGCCTTCCACCAATGATACTTCGGATCCGAATCGAACGGGATCACCAATGTCCCACCAGGCGTCAGATATGGCACACGCAACGGTTTGCCTGTGCTTTCGACGCACTCCACTTCCGGCTTCATGCTTTTCTCCGCAGTCACGCAGCCACCGCAGCAAGGGGGTATACTTTCTAGAAAATGATATCGTTTTCCAGAAAGTTGGAGGTGTTGCTGCGGTTGCTGCGGCGCGGGGTGGCGCTGGCTGGCTGGCTGGGTGTTCATATTTTGGTCACGGTATAGGTCTTGGATTTGAATCCGCCGCCGTCGTTGGCATCATCGCGGTTCAAATATTTTTCTTCGCGCGTCACCGCGAAACCATCCACCTCCAGCGGGTTGGTTTCCTTAAACAGCTTGGCCATGATCGTGCCGATGATTTTTTTGCCTTTGTCTTCGTCGGCATCGGGACGTAGGCCGGGAACGGGGATGTCGGCGCTGTCGCAAAGACCGAAGAGATCGGTGGCCGTCAGCGGGCAATCAAGTTCGCCCGATTCATTGACCGCCAGCACCACGGAACGCAACCACACCAGCGCCGGATTGCACACCCGCTCCTGCGCCTGCCGGTGGCCTTCCATCACCGGCACGGTTTGGAAGATATTTTGGACGATCCAATCCACGATCTCCGCCCATTCCCGGAAATCATGCTTGGGCTCGGTCATGCGCGGGCGGCCCTGGGCGTGCCACGCGCGAATCACCGCAAATACGCAGCCCATATAATACGCCTGATGCCGCCGAACATGGTGCAACAGGTCGCCTTCCTCAAATTTTTGGAACTGGTAGCCCGGCGGTTGCTTGCGAATGCGGATAATGTTGCTCCGGTTCGCAAAATCGCGCGTCGTGTTCACGCCATTCGAGCTCATGAAAATGAAAAAACTCTCCGGCGCCACACACACTTCGCCACGGTGTGGCACCCGGCAGGAAAACGTCCCGTCGGCCGACAGGAACGCTTCCAGGTGCGCGCTGTCGAAGCGGCCCCGGAAATTGTCAAACTGGATGAACGGTCGGCCGGCTACCAGTTGCTGGTTCAGGCTTTCGTCCACCGACCCCACGCCGCCTTGACGGTTCGTCACTAGCGACACCTTTTCATTATAAACGGCGGCAATGAGCTTCTGCCGGTAGGTTTTGCCCGATTGCGACTGGTCGGCCTCGGCCACATCCGCCGGCACGCGACCCTTCAGAAAACCGCCCATTTGCAAGGCCGGCGAGATCAGACTCGCATACGCCCGCGCCCGATCGCCTTCGCTTTGGAAGGCAAAGTCATTGTGGATTGCTTTCAAGGAAGCCACGGCTTCAGACAATTCTACCACCGGCGGCATGGTCCCGCCGGTGACGAGCAACCGCGTCACTTCGTCGTAGCCCGGGCCGGCGGCTACCAGATCGCTGCCAACTTCGCGCAACACGGGACAGTTGATCAATCCCTGCACGCGGGGTAGATAATTCGCCGCCTCCGTACTCAACAACAATGCTTCCGCCATGTCGTGCGGGCAGTTGACCGGTTTCAACATCAGCTCCCCTTTCTGCGAGGTTCGCCAGGCGAAGAGTCGCGCATATTTCTCGAACAAGGAACGCGCCGCCGCGGCCCGCAGAATGTCCAGCGCCAGCAGACCATCGTCACGCTTTAGCAGCGTCACGACCGCGCCGCCGCGCATGAACACCTGATGGCTCGGGCCGATCAGCTTGAACAGATCCTCAGCCGTGTTGGAGATTGTAACGACGTCGCTCGGCAAGATCACGTGCGGCAATTTGTCCGCCGCCGCCTCGCGCAACTGTTCGGTCGCACCTTCAATCTGATTTTCCGCCGACCACTGGCAGAAGGCTTCCGCCTGCGAATCGTTCGCAACCTCTTCCACAATTGAACTATTCGTAGTCATACACAAATTTCTCCATTTTTGCTGCGGACATCCGCCAGCCATTTTTGATAAATCTCAGCCTGGGTCGGTTTCTGACAGATCGGCGTCATGTCTGGCTCCGGATTCAGATAAAAGAGTTCCTGCAATTTTCCGCCCGTCCACGGATTCGGCGGCGGCGGTGGTTCCGGCTTGGGCGTCCAGATTGGATTACCTGCCGCGTCAAACTCCAGCGGTTCATCCACCAGTCGCTTGCGCACGATAGGCATCTTTTGGATCGCCGGCCCCATCTGATCCCGATAACACCCCGGCAATCGCGTCAACTGCACTGCCTTCATCCCCTTCGGGTCGGCTCCCAGCGTAATCAACATGGGCTTGAGCTTGGCGGCTTTGACATCCAAGTCCGTTTTGCTGGTCGCATCCAGCCGGATTAGCACATGAATACTCCGCCGGCCTGAGCTGTAGATCGCTGCAATCCGTAGCGGCAACTGCACCACCGCCGCCAACCAGGGAAGCGGCTCGGCTTGGTCCGATTCCACCAAGAGATAACGCCATGAGGTCACCGACTCCTCGCTGCGCCGCGAACGTTTGTTGCCTTGGCGCGGATTCGGATGGAATTCTCCATCCACTGGATTGCTGAGAAACCAGACTCCCTTCAGGCAGCCGGTCCGGAGATGGTCTAGGCAACCAGCATCATAAGGTGGTTCCGACCAATGACACACATGTCGCCCTTGTGATTCGAATACATCGAATACAATCACCTTTTCGCCCGGCCGATACAGGTGATTCAGGAAGGTGGCCGGCGTCTGCGTTTCCGGGCAGATTGGTGAGCGGGCCTTCAAGAATTCATAGTCAGCCGCCGGCAGCTTCGCCGCGATCCGCGCCAGCGCCTCCGGTTCGAACTTTGGCTCCGCCCGGCGCGACTTGACGATCCGTGCCCCCTTCGCACGCGGCGAGGAACTCACCGATTCGGCCTTCGGCGCTGAATGCAGCGCTGAGGCGATTTTGTAGCGCAGATCCGACTCGTCCCACGGCGGCCGGCACGTCCGGTTCCACTCCAGCAACAGCAACAGCGCGGCCGATTCGTTCAGTCCAAACCGACGCACCAACGCCACCGCGACCCGGAACGTCGCCGTGTGGCCGCCCTGACCGCTGATCGCCGGCGGACACTGGCGCAGATATTTCCGCGCTTGTTCTATTGGGTCTGGAGCTTTCAGATTCATTGGCCCTTCACCTTACTCATCGCGCGGGCATCGAGGTGAGATTTGACCAGGCGCGGGTTGAACCAAATCAGCCGCCCTATGCGCACATGGGGCAAATTCTGTTGGTTGGAGCGGAGCCAGCGCAGAGAGGGTCGGCACGACGGATTGGGAAATAAGGTTTCTAGCAAGCGCGGCCCGTCCACCATGCCGGCCAGCCAATCGTTGTTTGTTTGTTCTGTTTGCATCATCATGTGAAAAACGTATCCGCAAAGCATATACAGTTCAATAAAAGATATTGATGTTTAATGCATATATGCTATGCTTCGGAAAAATATGAGAGTTTCACCTCAAAGTCACACGCTGGCGGTCTTGCGCATCCTGGTCGGTTTGACGCAAAAAGAAATGGCCGCCGTCCTCCACTGTTCGACGCCCACGATTCAGGCAATTGAACTAGGTCGATTGAAACTGAGCGAGAAGCTGGCGGGACTGGCTTCGCTCACGACGGGTGTCAATCTTGCCTGGCTGTTGAATAATGATGTCACCCGGCCGGCGATTGACGCCAGGGGTAAGCCCTACACCAAAAAAACGTTTGAGGAATTTCAAGCCATTGCGGGATTTAGAAAAGAGCCGATGCACGCGCATGAGGTGGCAACTTTTTTTCGCGAAAAATTGACCCGCCGTCTTTCTGCCTTGCTCCTTCGCGCCTACATCAATGACGAAACGGACCTTTGCGGCTACAAACTTTCCAAAGCCTTCGACGAATTAGAAAAGCAATTCCGCGTAACCGAGGCCGACCATAAAGCCATGATCCCGCCAAGGCGGACACCCAAATTTGACGCGGAAGCGTTGAACGACACTCGCCTCGTGGCTTGGGAATGGGATTCAAGGTTCGCGATTGCCCTGAATAAAGAAGAAATAAAGAAGGGGGTTGATTATTCAAAAGCTACCCATTACGTGCCTGGCGAGAAACGCGAGGGCAAAGCCGGTGAAATCGATACGATTGGTCTTGATGACGAGGGCCGCACGATTGTTAAACGCTTTCCTAAGAAAAAGTCGTTAAAGTCACCAGCCAAGCCGAAAAAAATGACCAAAGAATTAAAATCATTGCTGGTCCGGCTTAAGCGGGCGGAAGAATTCCGAACCACTCAATCGCTGCCGCCGGCCTGATCCGCTTCAAGTAATTCGTGCGGATGATCTGCGGGCTGTTGCCCGCCTCATCGGCCACGCGGGAAACATCCGCGCACTCGGCCACCCGGGCGGAAATGTAGGTGTGCCGGAGCGCATTGTGTTTCCATTCCAGCGCCTTGATGCCGTTGGCTTCGTCGGCTGTCTCGGCCGCCGTGTTCCCCAATTCTTTGCTCGTGTTCTTGATGGTGATTACATTCCCGCTCTTCTTTTCCAATTTGAGAAGAAACGCCT
This sequence comes from uncultured Verrucomicrobia subdivision 3 bacterium, assembly GCA_903889895.1. Classification (GTDB taxonomy): domain Bacteria; phylum Verrucomicrobiota; class Verrucomicrobiia; order Limisphaerales; family UBA11358; genus UBA11358. Next base: position 9,384 of record CAISYZ010000259.1, read on the forward strand.
TCAGATTCGGTTTGATCGGCACGATCCGCCGGGTTTTGGTTTTAGCTTTGTGGGCTTTGACTTCGATGAAGCCTTCGGCCAGATCAATGTCCTCCCATTCGAGCCGTTGAATCTCGGCATGGCGCAAGCCGGCAAAACCACCGATGACGATGAGCGGCAAAATCCGCTTGTCGGCCGCGGCAATCAGCCGGCGCATTTCATCGGCTGTGTAGGTGGTGATTTCGCCGTTCAGTCGGGCCGAATATTTTTGAACGCCATCCAGCAAATCGGTTCCCTTCGCTAGATAACCGCGCAAGACCAACCAGCGGTTGAAATACCCGATGATATTCCGATAGTTCCGCCGCGTGCGCTCGGCCACCGTCAACCCCGTTAAATAATCTGAAATCATTTTGGGTTCCAGATTTTGAATCTCATCATTGAAGGCAATCGCGAAGCTGTCCATTACCGTTTGAAGTTCTTTCCGCCTCACCTTTGATTTCCCATCAGCTTCGCATTGCAGCTTAAATTCTTTCACCGCGTCAGCCACCGAGACGTGTGGCAAATCGATGTCGTTTTTCTTGGCCCAAAACCGGCAAGCCTCCAGCACGGAAGCTTTGCCTTTTAGCAGGCGATAGGCCTCCGCGTATTCCATCGCCACAATATCTATCTCTTTTTCTATCCCGACCAGCGCCGTGCGGGCACGGGTGTAGGTATAGGCATCGGCAGCTTTGAGATTGAGAACTTCCCCTTGGCCCTCGGCGATTTTTTCAATGGCCGCTTTCGCAGCGGCGCGGGCTTTGACCATCGAGGAGCGCCAGACCAGTTTGCGTTGTCCCTTTACACGATAATCCAGCACAAAACGGGTGGTGCCGTCTTTGATTGTGGGGCGAATGCGAACGGAGATGCCGCCTATTTTTACCACCTCAACAGCGGAATTCTTATCAGAGGCCGGCGAATTGACCGCGCCCAGAACGTCGGTTGCTGCATTTGCTTTCATCTACCAACATGATAGAAAAAAGTAAGAATATTGTCAATACTGCGTATTTAAAACAATAAATGGTGGAGGCGGCGGGAATTGAACCCGCGTCCCAAGTCAACCAACCAGCCGCGACTACATGCTTATTCCCGGTAATTTTTTCTGCTATGCGATGGCGCCGGAACTCGAGTCGCACTGCCTAGTCCGCATGATAAGATCTC
>CAISYZ010000260.1 GCA_903889895.1 uncultured Verrucomicrobia subdivision 3 bacterium
GGTTTCCGACACGTCCGAAGGGGTTTCCGACACGTCCGAAGGGGTTTCCGACACGTCCGAAGGGGTTTCCGACACGTCCGAAGGGGTTTCCGACACGTCCGAAGGAAGTGAAGTTCCGCCGTTCCAATTCCCGCCAAAATTCAAGCAAAAACGGCAGCGCGAACCAAATTCACGCTGCCGTTCCCACCGGTTTCATCCGGCGTTAAAAGGCTTATGCCTCGCGGTCTTGGTCTTCCAGCTTCTGCCAGAACGCCCCGTAAATGGCGATGAGGACGAAGCATATCAGCGGCACCACAAAGCCCAGCCGCATGGACGCCACATCTTTGATATGACCCATCAGCGGCGGCGCAATCGCCCCGCCCACGATGGACATCACGATGAGCGATGACGCCAGCTTGGTGTGTTCCCCCAGCCCGCGGATGCCCAGCGCAAAAATCGTCGGGAACATGATGGACATGAAAAAGAAGGTGCCGAACAGCGCGTAAATGCCCAGCTTGCCGCCGCCCATCGCCACGGCGGTCAGAAGCACGTTGATGGCCGCGTAGGTCGCCACGACGCGGTTGGGCTTGAACTGGCTGACCACAGCGCTGCCGCACAGGCGCCCGAACATGAACAGGCCAAAGCCGAACGCGCCGAGCCAGTAGGAGGCTTGTTTGTCGGTCACGCCCTGATCGTTTTCTACGACGTAGTTGATGAAGAAACTGAAAATGCCCGTTTGCGCCGCGACGTAGAGAAATTGCGTCAGCACGCCGAGCGTGAAATGCCAGCGCTTGAACAACGGCTTTTTGCCCGTGCCTTCCGCCTCGGATTTCACTTCCTCCTCCGCCTGCAGGTCGGGAATGTTGGCCAGGAAAAATACGACGATCAGCACGGCCACGACCACACCGATGCCCATGTAGGGAACGTAAAGCCCGGCATTCGCATCGCCGCCGGTGGCGCTGGCGTCGCCGCTGAACACGAAATGGCCGCCGACAATCGGGCCAAGAATCCAGCCCACGCCGTTAAAGGTCTGGGCGATGTTGATGCGCGTCGCGCCCTGATGGGTCGCCCCGAGCAGCGTGGTGTAGGGATTGGCGATGGTTTCCAGGCAGGTCATGCCCGCCGCCACGATGAACAAGCCCGTCAGAAACGCCCAATACGCGCCAATCTTTGTGGCTGGGATAAACCAGAAGCAGCCGCCCGCAATCAACAACAGGCCAACGATGATGCCGCCTTTGTAACCAAACTTGCGCGCGATGAGGCCGGCGGGAATCGCCATCAAGAAATAGGCAATGTAGTTGGCGGACTGCACCAGCCCGGACTGCGCCGCGCTGATGTGGAGGGAGTTTTGAAAGTGCTTGTTCAAAATATCAATCATGCCGTTGCAAAAGCCCCACAACAGGAACAGCGAGGTGACCAGCGCAAAGGTGATGAAGAGGTTTTTGCCGTCAGCCGTGCGGAACAAGCCGCCGCCCGTGGCACCCGAGGATTTGGAGGTCGAGACAGGTGTTATCATGTTTTTTGAGAGAGAATTCGAGGGATTCTTAAGGATTGTCGCCCGCCGTCAAGCTTCATTTGTCACCCGTCCGGGTAAGGCGGTCGCCTCAGCGCATCGCCAGAAATTGTTACACTCGCCGCTTGCGCCGAAAAACAAAGTTCGCGTTAATCAAAGCATGAACTTTTCCCGCCGACTTCTGCTGCCTCTGGCTGCGCTGTTGCTGGCCGCCTTCACCGCTGCCGCCGATGATCCGTTCGCGTGGCCGCCCATCACCGCGCAGCAAAAGCCGTGGGCCTTCAACTGGTGGATGGGCAGCGCCGTGGACAAGACGAATCTCACGAAGGAACTCGAACGCTACGCCGCCGCCGGCCTCGGCGGCATCCACATCATCCCGATTTACGGCGCGAAAGGGTTTGAGGATAAATACATCAATTATCTTTCGCCGCAATGGATGGAGATGATGGGTTGGGCCGTGAGCGAGGCGCATCGGCTCGGCATGGGCGTGGACATGACCACCGGCACCGGCTGGTGTTTCGGCGGCCCGCAAGTCACCGATGAGGACGCGAATGCGAGCGTCGTGGTGAAGACTTACGATCTCGCCGCCGGTGAAAAGCTGAAACAGAAATTCAACCGTGCTTCCACGCAGGCGTTGGTCGCGTATTCGCCCGATGGAAAATGCGTTGAACTGACGGACAAAATTTCCGCAGTAGGTGAAGTGGATTGGACTGCGCCCGCGCGTAGCGGCGACGCCTCGTCGCCGAACTCTGCTACGGGGGCGTCGCAGCCACGCTGGATCATTTACGCCATCTCGCAAAAACCTTCCGGCCAAAAAGTGAAGCGCCCCGCGCCCGGCGGCGAAGGCTGGATGCTCAACCTGATTTATCCGCCCGCAATGGATGATTTGCTCAAGCCCTACACCACCGCTTTCGCCAACTACACCGGCCCAAAACCGCGCGCGATGTTCCACGATTCCTACGAATACAAATCCGACTGGTCGCCGAGTTTCTTCGCGGAATTTGAAAAGCGTCGCGGCTACCGGTTGCAGGCCGAGCTGCCCGCATTGTTTAGTAGCGGCGACGCCTCGTCGCCGAATTCTGCGACGGGGGCGTCGCAGCCACAAGCCGACCACCGCGCCCGCATCCTCTGCGATTACCGCCAGACCGTCAGCGAACTCATGGCCGAGTCGCTGACCAAGTGGACACAATGGTCGCACGACCACGGCTTCATCACGCGCGATCAGGCGCACGGCTCGCCCGGCAACTGGCTCGATCTTTACGCCACGGCGGACATTCCCGAAACGGAAATGTTTCACAGCGACCGCAGCAAATTGATTTCCAAATTCGCGTCATCCGCCGCGCACGTCACCGGCAAGCCGCTCGTCAGCTCCGAGACCGGCACCTGGCTGGAGGAACATTTCACCGAGAAACTCTCCGACGTGAAATATCTTTTCGACGACATGTTTCTCTCCGGCATTAACCACATGTTTTATCACGGCTGCTGCTATTCGCCCGACGAGGCCGGCTGGCCCGGCTGGCATTTTTACGCCTCGACGGAAATGAACCCGCGCAACTCCATCTGGCGCGACGCCATCGCCGTCAACACCTACGCCGCGCGCGTGCAATCCATTTTGCAATCCGGCCAGCCGGACAACGACATTTTGCTCTACTGGCCGATCGAGGATTTCTGGATGCAGCCCGGCGACAAGCTGCTGCCGCAGCTCACCGTCCACGCCCGCGACTGGTTCGAGGGCCAGCCCATCGGCCGGACGGCGAAGGAGCTGTGGGATAAAGGTTATGCGTTCGACTACGTTTCCGATGCGCAGTTGGAGAAGGCGAAAGTCGTGGACGGAAAAATCCAGATGCCGGGCGGCAAATACCAAGTCATCGTCGTGCCGGAATGTAAATACATCCCGTTGGAAACTTTCAAACAATTGCTCACGTTGGCGGAGAACGGCGCGACAATTATTATTCAAAGCATCAAACCATTTGAAACCTCTGGTTGGAACCATTCAGAAGAGCAGCGGCAAGAGCTTGCAAAACTTAACGAAAATATTTTCCCGCATGGTTCGATTGAAGTGGTTGATTCTAATTTCCCATTTACTGTTTCTCGCGGCAAAGGCCGTGTTTTGCTCACAATGATGCCCGCTCAAATTTACGGGGCTTTTCAAATTTCAAAAGTTAAGCCTGAAAAAATAACTGCAAGCGGCCTCTCATTTGTTCGTCGCTCTTTTGATGGTGGCTGGAATTATTTCATCGCTAATCGCGGCGAAGCTAACTTTAGCGAAAGGATTCTTCTCGCTCGACCGGCAAAGTCGGTTGTCATTTTTGATCCAATGACAGGCACTGCGAGTGTGGCCAAATCACGTCAGAGCATTTCTGATTCAACCGAAGTTCATCTAAAACTCGCCGCTGGCGAGTCCGTGATTCTTCGGGCATTCGCCGACAAAAAAGTGGAAGGCCCGGCTTGGAATTATTGGCAGACCAACGGCCAGCCGGTTGAAATCCCCGGCGATTGGAAAGTGAAATTCATTTCCGGCGGCCCAACGCTGCCGGCTGATTTCTCAACCGCCAAGCTCGCCTCGTGGACGACGTTCCCCGACACGAACACCCAAGCCTTTGCCGGCACCGCGAAATACGAAACCACCTTTGATGCACCCAATTCGAAATCCGAAGTTCGAAATTCGAAATTTTATCTAGATTTCGGTGACGTGCGCCAGAGCGCGCGGGTGCGCGTGAACGGCCAAGATTACGGCACGCTCATCACGCCGCCGTTCCGCGTGGTGGTGGACAATCTGAAACCCACCGGCAACACGCTCGAAGTGGAAGTTACCAGCGTCGCCGCCAACCGCATCCGCGATTTGGACCGGCGCGGCGTGAAATGGAAGGTTTTCCGCGACATCAATATCGTGGACATCAATTACAAGCCCTTCGACGCCTCCGATTGGCCGCTGACGGATTGCGGCCTGCTCGGCCCGGTGACGTTGACCTCGCTCCAGCTGGAGGAAAACCCGGCTCGCAATTAGCCGGCGAACTTGGAAACAATGAATGCCGGCCAACCGGGCCTGAGTTATTTTCCTGGAACTGAGCCGTCCCTGCGGGCTGGTGGCATCGCCAATTATGGTGAATTGCAAACGAGGTATTCTGGTTTACGGTTTAGACCATTCCCCTTCTTGGAGTAAAAGCGTTGCAAGGAGGAGTTTTTTTGAACATGAATCTGTGCCAGCGAACCCACCCCGACATTCGGAAATGCTTCGGTCTGGCTTTTTCCATAATCGGTTTGTTATTTCAGTCCGTGTGTCTGGATGCCGCCAACGTCACGCTTACCGACAATGGCAATGGCACGGTCACTATGGCCAACGGGCTGGTCTCGATGACCTGTAGCAAGAGTGATGGCTCGGTATCGGCGTTTTATCTCGCTTCATTACCAACCACCAACCTGATTGATTCCAGCCAGGACTACGCCTTGTCCTTGACGCACATCGGCAGCGGCACGAATGACTGGTGGACTTCCGTTTCGGATGCTTACGGCGCGAATTACAGCGTGGTCACGAACAATGGCCAGATCATTGACATCATGATTCGCAATCCGATCGCGAGCGGAAATCCGGCGATGTTTCCGAATGGCGTCTGGGATTGGGCGGAACATCACGTCATGCGCGCGAGCGAGGCGGGCTTCTACACCTATCACGTCTGGCGACACTGGCCGAACCAGCCGGCGGCGTATTACACGGCGGACAGTTGGCAGGGGCGGCTGGGTTCAATTTTCAGTTGCGCGGACAACGGCAACGGCACGACGGCTTATGCCTGGGATTTCTGCAATTCGGATGTGCCCATCGGCTTGAGCATCGGCGCGAGTCCGCCCGGTTCCACTTCCGCCGGTGTGCCGCAGGAAGTGGTCATCATGCCTTACACGAATTATTTCACGCAGCCGACCGGGACGAATTACGAACCGGGTTGGCCGGCATACACACAGCCGTGCGGCCTGACCTCTGACCTGCATCCGACGTGGACGAAATATGACTGGAGCAGTTATCAGGGACCAACCACTTCCTATCGCAACGTTTGGGGTGCTTCCACGGAAACGGTCGGCGTATTCTCGATTTTGGGGAGTGCTGAATTCATCAACGGCGGGCCGACGAAATTGAAAGGCGCCGTTTCTGGAAATTACATGTATAACGACGACCTTGAAGGTCATGGCCTCGGCACCGTTCCCAATCCCGGCGCAGCTGCCGGTGAAACTTTCACCAAGGTTATCGGCCCGTATTTCATGTATGCCAATGCCGGCACGAATCATCTGCAACTCTGGCAAGACGCGCAAAACATGGGCGCGCTGATGGCGTCGAACTGGCCTTATGCCTGGATGAATGAAAGCGAGCAGGACTATCCGCGCCATCGCGGCACCATCGCCGGCACCATCACGGCGAAGACGGGCGAGTCCACGGCGAATCCAGTCGTCATCCTTGGCAATGCCGATCCTAACGCGGGCGATTGGATGTATCAGGGCGTGACGAATTATCTTTTTTGGACGACCGGCGACACCAATGGAAATTTCATAATTCCGAAAGTGCGGCCGGGAAATTACGTTTTGTTTTCCTATGTGCCGGGTATCTGGGGCGAACTGCAGATTTCCAACATCGTCGTTCTGCCCGACCAAACGAACAATCTTGGCGTCATCAATTGGAACCCGCCGCATTTGCAGCAGCGGCTTTGGCGCATCGGCACGCCGGATCATACTTCCAAGGAATTTCGCTTCGGCAATTTGCCGAAACAATTTGGACTTTGGTGGCGCTACTTGAATGAGATGGGCCAGAGCAATTTGAATTTTACCATCGGCCAGAGCGTGGAATCGAACGACTGGTATTATGCGCAGTGCATCATGGCCATCACGCCGCAGTCCGCGCCGAACCTGACCGACCACACGCAGACCAACGGCATTTACTGGGGCCCGACTTGGAATATCATTTTTAATCTCACCAATCTGCCGCCGACAAATGTGCTGTTCACCTTGGCGCTCGCGGGCGGACGCGGCACCGCGTTTTACACTTACATCAACGGCTTGAATGCCACGCCTGCGCCCTACCAAAGCACCGGTTATTATACCACGGATGGAGCAAACATTTACCGCGATGTGGTGGCCGTCGGCCGCTACCAGTATTACCAGATTTCTTTTGCCACCAATTTGTTCCATGCCGGCACCAACACGCTTGCCATCAACATCCGGCAAGGCGGCGCGGCGACATCGTGGAACATCGGCAACGTCACCAACGGCTATCCAGATTTGCTGTCCGGCGGCCTCATCTACGATTTCCTACAAATGGAAACCGGCCCGCAAGTAGTAATTTCCAGTCCGCCCGCCGCGCCGAGCGGGTTGACCGCGACAGCGATTTCCGGCTGCGAGATTGATCTGGCGTGGACGAACACCACCACCAACGCGACGGATATTTTGATCCAGCGTTCCACCGACGGTGTGAACTATGCGCAGGTCGGAGCGGTGATGCGGAGTGCGACCAATTTTGCGGACACCAGTTTGCCGACGGGCATGACTTATTATTATCAAGTCATCGCCAATAACGCCGACGGCAACTCGCCGGTTTCCAACACGGTGCACGCTTCCACGTCGGCCGCCCAGCCGCCCGCCACGCCGAGCGGCTTGACCGCCACCGGCGTCGCCACCAACCAGATTAACCTCACTTGGATCGACAACTCCACCAACGAGGACGGCTTCAATCTCGAACGTTCCACCAACGGCGGCAATTACACTTCGCTCGCGCTGCTCACGGCGGGCGCGACCAGTTTTGCTGACACGAATTTGCCGGCGGGGACGACTTTTTTTTATCGCGTGCAGGCGTTCCGCTCGTGCTGGGGCAATTCCGCCTATTCCACGCCCGCGAGCGCCGCGACGCTGTTGCCGCCCGCGCCAGTCACGCCGGTCGGGCTGGTTGCAATTCCGGCCAATGGAAAAATTAATTTGAGTTGGCTCACGTCTTCCGGCGCGAGCAGTTACAATCTGAAACGCAGCAGCAGCAGCGGCAGTGAAACAAATTTATTGAACACCGCAAGCACGACTTACACTGACAGCGGCTTGGTCAACGGCACGACTTATTATTACGTCGTCTCGGCGGTGAACGCCGGTGGCGAGGGGAGCAATTCGCGCGAAGTCAGCGCCACGCCGCTGGCGTTCGTCACAGCGTATTGGACGAATCTTATCACCGGTGCGGCGCAAAGCTGGGACGCCAACGCCAACTGGACGAACGTCGCAGCCTATCCGAATGCGTCCGGCATTGTCGTCAACCTGACCGCAAACATCGCCGCGCCGCAGACCAACAATGTGGATCAAAACATTACGCTCGGCTGGCTGAACATCGGTGACGGCAATGCCTCCTCGGCCTACACGATTGCGCCAAACGGCGGCACCTTGACCTTTGCCAGCGGCACGAACAACAGCGCCGGAATGGTTCAACTATCCACCAGCGCGGGCGATACAATTGCCGCGCCCATCGCAATCAGCAACAACTTGACCGTGGTGAACAATTCCACGGCGCACACGCTGACTTTGGCGGGAACCATCACCGGCACGAACGCGGTCGCTTATGTCGGCCCTGGCTCGGTGACGCTAACCGTCAGCAATGGTTATACCGGCAACACGTTCGTCAGCGGCGGCACCGTCAATCTGGCCAACGACACCGTCAATACCTATGGTTTCGGCACCGGCACCATCACGCTGGACCAAGGCGCGTTGAATCTCAATAACAACAATTCGTCTTACAACGATTACTATTGGAACCTCGTGGTTCCGACGAATTCAACCGCCACCTTGAACGGCGACGGTCGGTGCAATTTGCACGGCACGCTTTCCGGCAGCGGCACGCTGAATTATTACTCGCCTTATGTGCGCATGGAATTGGACGGCAACTGGTCCGCTTTCTCGGGCCGGATCAACGCCAGCGGCGAAGATTTCCGGCTTAACAATACTTACGGGCTTGTAAACGCGGCATTGAATCTCAATCTCGTCGCGGGTTACAGCGCCTATTGCCTCAATGGTTCCATGACGGTCGGTGAAATCTCCGGCTCGGCCAATTCCGGTCTTTCCGGCACCGCTTGGACGGTCGGCGGGCGCAATACAGACGCTGCTTTTGCCGGGATCATTTCCGGGAATTCCATCAACAAGGTCGGCACCGGCACTTGGACATTGAGCGGCAACAATACTTACACCGGGGCGACCACCATTAGCGCCGGTGCGCTGCAAATCGGCGACGGTGGAAACACCGGGACCCTCGGCACGGCCAATGTGACGGATAACGGCGCGCTCATTTTCAATCGTTACGACAACGTGGTTTGTTCAAACCTCATCAGTGGCAGCGGCAGTCTGGCGCAGGCCGGTTCCGGCGTGCTGACGCTCACGGCGGCGAACACTTATTCCGGCGCAACTTACATTTCGGCCGGCACACTCGCACTGACTAATTCCGCCTCCATCGCCAACTCGACCAACCTCAATCTTGCCAACGGCGCACTTTTTGACGTGAGCGGCACGACCAGCCACGCGATGACGCTTGGCAGCGGCAGAATGATTTCCGGCGACGGTTCGGTGAACGGCAATTTCACCGTCGCCAGCGGCGCTACGCTCGCGCCCGGCAATGGCGATCTGGGTTCGTTGAGTTTCAGCAACTCGCTGACGTTGAACTCCGGCAGCAAAACCATTTTGAGTGTCAGCCACGATTCCCAGGCGAACAACGTCATCAGCGTGGCCGGCACCTTGACTTGCGGCGGTTCGCTCGTGGTGAGCAACGCCGATGATCCGTTACAAGGCGGCGATGCGTTTCAACTTTTCAGCGCGACGAACTTCGCTGGAAATTTCAGCGGCGTCACCTTGCCCGCGCTGGCACCGGGATTGTATTGGAACACCAACCTGCTGAAAACCGCTGGCACGGTGATTGTCGCCATCGAAACACCGCCAATCGTCGGCAGTGTCCGAATTCTGAACGGCAAACTAGTCTTGGGTGGCACCGGTGGCGTCACCAATGGGACTTGCTATGTGCTGACGTCAACCAATCTGGCTGCGCCTTTGACGAACTGGACACGGCTGATGACCAACCAGTTTGACACCGGCGGCAACTTCAACTTCACCAACCCTATCACCCCCGCTTCGGCGCAGATCTTTTACCTGCTCCAACTGCCGTGACGTGGCTGAGGCGCGGCGAGCGAAGGCTTCAATTTCCCAACGGCTTCTCTTTGGAAACTGTCGGGCTGGCCGGCATTTCAAATTGGTTGACGTCGTCCGGTTTGGCTGGATCGAAGCTGAAATCAGCCGCGATGGATTTTGCCAGCGGCAACTTGCCCTGCTGAATTCCAAGCACGACGCATTTCGCCAATTCGTAGCTGCCGTAATTGTTGTGATGCGTGCCGTCTTGAAAGGCCTTGTCCAAATCCGCGCCGAGCGCGCGGTAAAATATCCGGCTCATCGCATTTAGATCAATCAACGCGCATTGCTCCTCCTTCGCTACTGCGTGAACGGTGGCGGGATAGCCGGCCAGCGTGTCATGCTCCACGCCGCCCTTGCGCTCCATCGAAGTCACCAGCACCGGTGTCCCGCCCAGTTCGCGAGTGCGGGCGACGATTTTATTCAAGTTAGCCTTGTAAACTGCCAGCGCGTTCGTGGCCTTGTCTTTCTGATCGTTGTGGCCGAATTGCACAAACAGATAATCGCCCGATTTCATAAGGCTGAAAATCTTGTCGAACCGTTTTGCGCCGAGTGAACTCTTGATGCTTTCGCCGGACTCCGCGTAATTGGCCACCGCCACGTCCGGCTGGAAAAAACGCGGCAGCATCTGGCCCCAGCTGTTCCACGGCTCGGCTGGTTGGTCGCACACCGTCGAATCGCCGGCAATGAAAATGGTCGGCACATTCGTCGGTGCAATGACCAGCGCGCGCAACGCCGGATGCGTGCCGTTGAATTCCAGCGTCAGCTTGTCGTCCCAATTCACCGTCTCGGTTTCCAACTCGCGCTGCTTGAGCTTGACGTGTTCTGTGCTGGAAATGCGCGGTGTTCGGACATTCACAACGAACGTGCGCGCCGCCAGCGTGCCGGGATGAATCTGAATTTTTTCCAGCATCAACCGCCGCTGCTCGGCTTTCACCGTGGTCACGGAATTACCGGTTTTGTCATTGATCAATGCGGTGACGGCGTAATTGCCTTCCGGTAGCTTCACAGAAAATAGGAATGGTTTTTCGCTAGTGAGATAATCATTGCCGCTCACTTCCGCGCCCGACTCAAAACCAAAACCGGCGGCATCAGAATAAAAATTTATCGGCGCAACTTGTGTCCAACCGGCATCCGGTGTGCGGGCGCCGAAGGCAAATTTCAAGGCGGCTGGTTCGCCGGCGTGCGCCGCCAGCGCCGCGCCGAGGAGAATTGGAAGCATGTTTTTTTTCATTGGTTTTCTTTTTTCGGAAATGGCCGGGTGTATTTGTCGAAAACGGAAAGGACCGGCAGCGAATTCCCATTTTCATCGAAACAGCCGCGCGCCGACGGGCTGCCATTGCGATTGACCACCGCCGGCTCCCACCAGAAAATCCCCTTGCAACGCTCGCCAGGCGTTTGCAGCGCGATGCGCGTCAGTTCGTCGAGAAACTCGCGCTGGCCGTCGGGCGTTTCGGCGAAGGGCGCGGCGTGGCCGTTGAAATCCCGCGACGGTTTCCAGTTGTAGCCCGTCTCCACGATGATGATGTCCTTGCCGTAGGTATTCGCTGCGAACGCCAGATTTTCGCGCAGATCCATCAGCGTGCCTTGCCAGCGTGGATAATAAGAAAAGCCGATGACATCGTAGGCAATGTTGCGACGATTCAGGTTGTCAAAAAACCATTTTGTCTTCGTCAGGTTGCCGCCCGTGTCGGTGTGGATCATGATTCGCGGCGGCGGATTCGTGCCGCGCCCAGAGTTGATGCCTTTGATGCCGGCGCGCAGATAGTCCGCGAAATTGTCCCAATGCTCCGGCAGCTTTCCGTCCGGCCACAACATGCCCACCGTGATTTCGTTGCCGACCTGCACCATGTCCGGCAACACGCCCGCGTCGCGGAATGCGGCTATGGTGGCGCGCGTGTATTCAAAAACTCTCTTCACGCGCTGCTTGTGCGTCAAACTCTTCCACGCTTCCGGCGTCGGTTGCTTGCCCGGATCAGCCCAAGAATTCGCGTAGTGAAAATCGAGCAGGAATTTGTAGCCGAGTTTTTTGGCATCTTTCGCCTCGGCAAGCGTGTAGGCCAGATTGTTTGGAAGATTATTGTTTACCGGTTCAACAAAAATGCGGAGGCGAATCCAGTTGTAGCCGTGGTTCTTGAAAATTTGCAAAGCGGGTAGCGCGTTCGTGCCGTCCTTGAAAACCATGCCGTGCTCCTCAGCTTGTTTCAAAAAGGACAAGTCTGCGCCGAAGGCAAATTCTGCGGCGAGCGAAAGACGCCCGGCGGCTGAAAAAATCAAAAGCGCTGTCAGGGATGTGGCGAGAAATCTCACTTCTATTCCGGCTCCGTAGATTTTAAGCTGATCGATCCACCGGCCAGACCGGGAGCCGAGGCGGAAACCTGAATTTTTCCCGTCGCCGTCGCCTTGACGAACGCAACGCATTCGTCTTGAAAAGCATGGCGTTCGCTGCTCTGGAACAATTCGTGGCTGGCGTTGTCGCCATTATCAACGGCTGCGATGACGCCGGAGCCGGAAACTTTGAATAAAATCAAATCGTCCGCCCGCGGAATCTCAATGCCGTTGGCGTCCGTGATTTTAGCGCGGACAATCGCCACCGAGTCGAAGCCCGGCGAAATGGTTTTTGATTCGGTGGATAAAATTATTTTCGCCGGCTTGCCGGCGGTGTTCAGTTCGTCGGTGGCGGCAACCTTGCCGTCGTTACGCGCGACCGCCTTGAGTTTTCCCGGTGCAAACGGCACGCGCCAAATGCGCGGCGACGCATCAGCATTGATGTTTTTTGCGCCAAGCGACTGGCCGTTAAGGAACAATTCCACCTCCTTGCAGTTGGAATAAACCTCCACGTTCTCATCGTGCGGCGACAAATCTTTGGGCGTCCAGTCGGAAAACAGAACCTGCGTGTGTTTCTCCTCCGCGCCGTAGCCGGGATCGGTCGGCATGTCTTCGGTCCGTGAAATCCGGCGCGCGATGGCGACCATCGGCGCGTCTGTCCACCAGCTCTGGCGCTCGCGTGCGAGCGGGCGGATCGCGCCCGTGCGGTCGAGCAAACCGGAACCGTGGCCGACAATCGGCCAGCGGCGTGACTCGCCGAGATAATCAATGCCCGTCCACAAAAACTGCCCGGCGTAAGGCCCGTGGTCGCGCATCGCCACCCATTGTTCGCGGACGTGTGTGTTTTCGGTGCCGATGATTTTGCGCGACGGCTTTTGCTCGTGCGCGGCGAGGATTTCCTTTTCGCGATAATTTTGTCCGACCACGTCGAGCAAGTCGGCCAGACCGTCATCGTAATCGTGGCTGACGTTCGGGCGGAACAGCGCCTGCGTCACCGGCCGCGTCGGGTCGGCGGCGTGCGCAACTTCCACCAGACCGCGCAAAATGCGCTTGGCCTTTTCCGCCTGCGGCGTGTCGTGGATTTCGTTGCCGACGGAATAAAGAATCACGCTGGGATGATTACGGTCACGCAGAATCGCGTCGCGCTCGTCCGCGTGCGACCGGTCGTTGAAATACAAGTGGTAATCAAACGGGTTTTTGCCGACCGTCCAACAATCGAAGAACTCATCCATCACGAGAAAACCGAGCCGGTCGCATAAGTCCAGAAATTCCGGCGCGGGCGGGTTGTGTGCGGTGCGGATGGCATTTACGCCGAGCGATTTCAAAGTCGTCAAGCGTGCCTCCCAAATTGACAGCGGCACCGCCGCGCCGAACGCGCCGCCGTCGGCGTGCAGGCAGACGCCTTTGATTTTTATATTTTTTCCGTTCAGCCAGAAACCAGTGTCGGCCTCGAAATGCGCGTCGCGGATGCCGAAGCTGTTGGTCACGCAATCCAAAGTTTTTCCGTCGGAAATAATTTTGCTGACGGCGTGGTAAAGATTCGGCGAATCCAAATTCCAAAGCTGCGGATTGGAAAAAATAAATTGCTGCGAGCACCACGCCGAACTGCCGTGTTCAAATCTGCGGTTGAAATCATCCGTTTTCAAAGTTTTTCCGTCCGGCGTCAGCAGAGTTGTCTGGATGACACCTTCGCGGACAAAATCCATTTCATTCGTCCAGCTCGTTTCCACGGTGACGACCGTCTCGTTCGCCGAAATTTTTGGCGCGAAAACGAAGGCGCCATTTTCCATGATGTGAATTGGATTGGTGACGACAAACCGGACGTGGCGATAAATCCCAGCGCCGGCATACCAGCGCGACGCCGGCTGCTCCGATGTGTCGCAGCGAACGGCGAGGACGTTGTCGCCGCCGAAATTCAGATGACCGGTGAGGTCGTAGCGGAAGCTGACGTAGCCATTGGGCCGGTGGCCGAGGTGAAACCCGTTGAGCCACACGTCGCTGTTCTGCATCACGCCGTCGAATTCAATCGCAAAGCGGGCGTTCGGAAAGTCGGGTGGCAGCATAAAATGCTTCCGATACCAGCCGACGCCGCTCGGCAGGAATGCGCCCGCGCCGCCGGTTGGGTTGGTCGCCGCGAACGGGCCTTCAATGCTCCAATCGTGGGGCAAATTGAGTTTGCGCCAGTCGGTGTCATCAAAATTGTTTTTCTCCGCGCCGGTGGCATCGCCGCGGAAAAACTTCCAGCCGGCGTCAAAATTGTCCGTGTTTCGCTGGGCGTGCAGACCAAACGGAATCAGGCCGAACGCGGCGAGCAAAAGGGCGCGGATGAGTTTCATGCGGATTAGGACGCACAGCTTCCCGCAAAGGTGACGCCGCCGCAAGTCACCCAAACTGTGGATGCGGTTGCCGGCGCGCCGCGCAGCGGTTACGATGCCGACATGTCCGACGACTACCGGCAGCTTCTCGACGCGACGATCCAGCACCTCGAAGGTCTGAAATCGCGCGGCGTGCGCCATGTCGCCATCGCGCCCGAAACCTTGCGCGCGCTGGCGCAGCCGGCGCCGGTGGGAAAAATTCAAATTTCAAATTTCAAATCGCAAATTCAGCCGACCGCGCCGGTTGCCAAAACGGAACCCGTCATTTCCACGCTGCCGAAGAAAACTCCCGCGCCAGCGGCTCCGCCCAAAGCTGAAATTCCCAGTCCTAGAGTTGAAGGCACCAAGGCTTCACCGGGAAAAATTGCTGCGTTTACGGCCTTGCGCGAGCGGGCGCTGGCTTGCATAAAATGTCCGTCGCTGGCTTCGTCCCGGAAAAATGTGGTATTCGGTGTCGGCAACCTTGAAGCAAAGTTAATGTTTGTCGGTGAGGCACCGGGCGCGGATGAAGACGAGCAGGGCGAGCCGTTCGTGGGCAAAGCCGGGCAGTTGCTCACGAAAATAATCGAGACCACCGGCTTGAGCCGAAGCGATGTCTACATCGCCAATATTTTAAAATGCCGGCCCGACACGCCCGGCCAGTCCGCCGGCAACCGCAAGCCCACGCCACAGGAAATGCAGACCTGCATTCCATTTTTGCACGAGCAGATTGATTTGATCCGGCCCCAAGTCATCGTGGCGCTTGGCGCGACCGCGGTGGAAGGGTTGTTGGGCAAAACCCTTGGCATCACGAAGCTGCGTGGCAACTGGCAGACGTATCGCGGCACGCCGCTGATGCCGACATATCATCCGGCGTATTTGCTGCGCAACCAGTCGCTGAGCGAGAAGCGCCGCGTCTGGGAAGACATGCTGGCGGTGATGGAAAAACTCGCGATGCCGATTTCTGAAAAGCAGCAAAATTTCTTTTTGAAGACGTGAAATGCGAAAGGCCTTTAATTGCCCGGTGCAGAATGTTTGCCGCTTGCTCCATTTGTATTTTCCGCTATAAACCCGCGCCATGTTGAAACATCTTTTCCAGCCGCTGCTTGATTGGTATCAGAACGCGCTCGAAACGGGCGGCTATTGGATCGTCGGCCTGTTGATGACGGCGGAGAGTTCCGTGCTGCCGCTGCCAAGCGAAAGCATCATCCCGCTCGCGGCGAATTGGTCGCACACCGGCAAAATCCACATCGGCATCCCCGGCATCATCCTCGCGGGCGCGCTCGGTTCGTGGCTCGGCGCAACGTTAGTCTATTGGCTGGCGCGGCTCGCCGGCCGGCCGCTGCTCATGCGCTATGGCCGGTTCATCCTGATCACACCGGAAAAAATCCAGAAAAGTGAAAACTGGATGTCGCATTACGGATCGGCGGGCGTGTTCATCGCGCGACTGCTGCCGGGCGCGCGGCAACTGGTCGGTCTGCCGGCTGGCATCGCGCGGATGGATTATCTGAGATTTTCCATCTTCACGCTGCTGGGCTCGACAATCTGGTGCTCAGTCTTGTGCTGGCTGGGCGTGAAAATCGGCGCGGACATCACCAAGGGCCAAATGCACAAGGTGGTGCTTTCGGTCGGCGGCACGGCGCTGGTGCTGGGCGGGCTTTATTATTTCTTCGTCCACCGGCACATGAAGAAAAAGACGTGATTCGTTGGCGCGTTGAACGGTTGATCGAAAATTTCCAACGCGCCGCACGCTGCACGATTCAGCGGTTTAACCATTCAACGAATAGAAATTCCTTTGCGCCTTGGCGCCTTTGCGTGAACATTTCCGCGTGCCGGTTTCCGAAACCATCCGAAAAAAATTGAGCGCCGTGCCGCACAAGCCCGGCGTGTATCTGCACAAAGATCGCTTCGGCACGGTCATCTACGTCGGCAAGGCGCGCGATTTGCGCAAGCGCGTGAGCCAGTATTTTCAATCTTCGCGCCGCCATGGCTGGGACTTGAAATTCAACGCGCTGGTCGAGGCCATCCATGACTTCGACATTCACGTCGTGCGCAACGAGCCGGAATCTTTGTTGCTCGAAAGCAAGCTCATCAAGGAATTCAAGCCGCGCTTCAACATCAGCCTGCGCGATGACAAGCGTTACCTGATGCTCAAGGTCAACCTGAGCGACCCGATTCCGAATTTCGTTTTCACGCGACTTAAGAAGGATGACGGCGCGCGCTATTTCGGGCCGTTTGTGAATTCCCTCGCACTGCGCAACACCGTCGCGCTGGCGCGGAAGCAGTTCAACCTGCGCGGCTGTCGTGTATTCACGCCCGGCGAGGCGGATTACCGGCACTGTCTCTACGCGCACCTGAAACATTGCACCGCGCCGTGCGTCGGCAATGTCACGCACGAGCAATATCTGGAACAGGTCACTGCCGCGTGTAATTTTCTCGAAGGCCAGTGCCGTGAAATGCAGGGCCAGCTCGAAGCGGAAATGAAAAAAGCCGCTGCCGCCCATGAATTTGAGAAGGCTGCCGACCTGCGCGACCTCCTCCGTGACTTGCAGGACACCTGGAAGAAAACGGAAAAGTTTGCGCGCGTGCCTTACAACTTGCCGCTGGCCATCAACCCGGAAAGCGATTTGGTGGAGCTGGCAAAGATTCTTGGTCTGCCCGCGCCGCCGTTGCGGATTGAAGGCTTCGACATTTCCAATATCAGCGGCACGTTCAAGGTGGCGTCGCTCGTGAGCTTCAAAAACGGCCGGCCGGATCGCGCGAATTATCGGCGCTTCAAAATCAAGACGGTCACTGGCCAGGATGATTTTGCCAGCATCGCGGAAGTGGTGAAGCGCCGATATTCACGGCTAAAGCGCGAGGCGAAGCCAATGCCGGATTTAATTTTGATCGACGGCGGCAAGGGCCAGCTGGGCATGGCGTGCGCGGAACTCGCCAAGCTTGGCTTGGAGAAAATTCCCGCCATCGGTCTGGCAAAAGAGTTTGAGGAAATTTATCTGCCGGAAAAATCTGAGCCGTTGCGCCTCGGCTTGGATCATCCGGCGGTGAAATTATTGCAGCGGTTGCGTGACGAATGTCACCGCGTGGCGAACAGCTACAACGCGCAGCTCCGCCTCAAGAAAATCTCTGAAAGCGTGCTGGACGAATTCCCCGGCATCGGCGAACGGCGCAAGGCGGCGCTGCTGAAAAAATTCGGCTCAGTGTCGCGGCTCAAACTAGCCACGCTCGAACAACTGGCAGAGGTTCCCGGCTTCGGCGGCAAAGCGGCGGCGGAATTGAAGGCGTTCCTCACCGCGCGAAAAGAAATTCGTGCCAACCCGTGAAATTCGTGGCTTAATTTCCTCGATGAACATTCAAGTGGCCGTCCTTTGCGACGCGGCGACGGATGACAACGGTAAACTCAACCTGCTCGGCTCGTTCGACACCATTTACGCGCCCCAGATGCCGGCGGTGCATCCGCAATGCGCCGTAGCGCTGCGCGTCACGTTCCAGCCCGGCGACGAAGGCACGCGCAAGCTCACGCTCAATTTCATCAACGCCGACGGCCGTTCCATCATGCAGGCCATCGAATTGCCCGTGCCGGTGACGCTGCCCGACGACGCCCATTTTCTCACGCGCAACTTCATCATCAACATCCAGCAGCTCAAGTTCGAGGAGCCGGGGCTTTATTCCGTGGACGTGCGGCTCGACGACGAATCGCAGGCGAGCATTCCGTTGCTGGTGAAACTAGTCGATCGCCCGGTGGCGTGAAGTGCGTCACGGCGCGGTGAACTGCACCGTGTAAAAAACAATTTTCCCTTCGTGGTCGCGCCAGTCCATGATTTTGGCGCGCGAATTAGTGCGGGCAAAATCCAGAAACGTCGCGCCGAACGGCGACAGGCTGTATTCCGGCGGATGCACGAGGTAAACGAGATTCGTGTCCTCCGGCAGCTTGGCCGGATCGGTGCCGGTCAATTTCCAAAACGGTTCCACCAGCGTCGGCTTGTCGGTGAGGAACAGCAGTGATTCATGGAAGCCCCAATCGAGGCTGACGAGTGTGAGGTCGGCGCGATTCTTTACCGTGGCGGCAAATTCATCCTGTGCCGCGCTCCACCAACCGCGGCCGTGCGTGACGTAAATCAATTTCTCGGTTTTGCCAACCGCCAGTAGCTGGGTTGCCACGAGCGCGGCGAAAACCAGGATGACGGCGCCGCGCGCAAATTTTTTGCCGGCCCCGGAAAATTTCCGCCACAAGCTGACGCCTGCCACGGCAATGATGAGATGCGCGAACGGCGCGGCCAGAATGGCGTGGTAAATCCGGATGGCGCGCGGCAGCAGGAAAACGCCGAGCGTCGCCAGCACCAGCGCCGCCAGCAGAAAAATGCGCACGCGGCGCGCATCGCTTCCCCCCGACAGTCGAACCGTTTGCCAGACCAGCACCGCGATGGCGGCGATGAGCACCACGCCCAGCGGCGTCCAAACCGGCGGCGCGAGCTGCTGCATTTTGTCGAACAGCCCGCCGGCATCCATCAGCCGGTAAAAATACGAGCCGTCATACATCGCCGTCAGCGCGTGGAGTTTTTCGGAAAACTCGCCGGGATTCACTGGCGCATTGTTTGCGACGGTGAATCGGAACATCCGCAGCGACATCACCGTCATCGGGCCGGCGCCGATGAGAAAGCCCAGTGCCGCGGGCAACAGCAGCTTGGGTCGCGTGCGCAGGAAATTCAGCATCGGTTTTGCGAAAGCGCAAGCTACCGCTACCGTCGCTGCCAGCAGCACGACGACAAAATCCACCTTGTTGAAAAATCCGAGGCCCAGCGCCGCGCCGGCGAGAAAGGCGTAACGGATTTTTTGACCGCGCCACGCGAGCAGCACGAAGAAAAATCCCGCGCACCGGCAGGCGAAACTCGGCACGAAGGAGCCCCAGTCCAGCAAGCTCACAAAGTAAACCGCCGGATCGGTCGCCAGCAGCAGCGCGCCGGCGATGGCTTCCGTCAGACCGAAAAGTTTCCAGACCCACAGCATGAAAAACAGCAGCCCGACCAGCGCCCACGCGAGATTCGACATCCGCGCCAGTGCCACGCTTGGTTCGGCGAAGGTGAAGAGCGGGATGAGTTGCCAGCTTTTCACCGCGCCCAGATACGGCTGAATCCACACGGGGAATGGCCGGTTCCAGAGGTTCGCCGTGCCGTTGCCGGGCATGTGGTGGCCGTGGACTTCGCCGGTCGTGAAATCCTTGGCCATGCCGGCGTAGATCGCTTCGTCGTAGTTATAACCGGGGGCGGCGGTGTTGGTGCTGCCGAGCCAGAGCCACGCCACGGCCAGCGCCAGCCAGACGGCGAGCAGGATGCGCAGTTCCCGCCGGCACGCGACCGGCGCGGCGGTGGGGTTGGGATTCGGCGCCATGGTTTTGACGGGCGAACTTGCCAAGCGCGCAGAAAACTGTCGAGAAAATTGAACCGGTGCGACTTTTGGGCTTTGCACTTTTCGCGTTCGCGATTATTTTTCCGCCGCCATGTCTAACCAACCTATTTTGCAGCTCGACCTCCCCGGCATCAAAAAAGTCCGCTCCGGCAAGGTGCGCGAAGTCTTTGACCTCGGTGACAGCTTTCTGCTCGTTGCCAGCGACCGCATTTCCGCCTTCGACGTCATCATGCCCAACGGCATTCCGCGCAAGGGCGAGGTGCTCACGCAAATCTCGCATTTCTGGTTTGAGAAATTTTCGTCGCTCGTGCCGAATCATCTGCTCGCCAGCGCAAATGATCCGCTGCCGAAGAATTTGCAGCCGTTCGCCGCGCAACTCGACAAGCGCTCGATGATTGTGAAGAAAGCCAAGCCGCTCGCCATCGAATGTATTGTGCGCGGCTACCTTTCCGGCAGCGGACTGAAGGAATATAAAAAATCGCAGACTGTCTGCGGCATCCAGTTGCCCGCCGGCCTCGTGGATTCTTCCGAATTGCCCGAACCGATTTTCACGCCGTCCACCAAGGCCGAGGAAGGTCACGACGAAAATATCAACTTCGAGCAGGCGTGCAAAATCGTCGGCACGGAACTCGCCACGCAGGCGCGCGACTTGAGCCTGAAGATCTACAAAGCCGGACGCGATTACGCGAAGCAGCGCGGCATCATCATCGCCGACACGAAATTTGAATTCGGATTGTTCGAGGGCAAGCTCATCCTGATTGACGAAGTCCTCACGCCCGATTCCTCGCGCTTCTGGCCTGCCGACCAATACGCGCCCGGCAAAGGCCAGCCGAGCTTCGACAAACAATTCGTCCGCGACTATCTCGAAACGCTGACGTGGGACAAAACCCCGCCCGGCCCGAAACTGCCGGACGACGTCGTCGCCAAAACCAGCGCGAAGTATTTGGAGGCGTATGAAAA